>NZ_PNDK01000002.1:0-369345 GCF_005887265.1 Pseudoalteromonas sp. S1608 | reverse complement strand
CGCAAAACGGGGCAATACACACGCTAGGTTTTTAGAGAAGTAACTTAAACCAAAACTTATTTGGCTTCTCATTTACTCCTCATTCGCTTCTCTGTGTTCAAATAGGGTTTAGTGAATTATGCACAAAGAGGGCAAAGAGGCGCTTCGCTATTAGAGGAGTGCTCTAAACCATAACTTTCATCTGTAACCAAAAAACCAAGCAGGGGCTTATAAAAAGTAATAGCATGCCCACACTCAGTAAGTTACCTCTAAAAAGGTTAAAATCATCAAGTATTTTCTGCCACTTATACTTAAATAAATATCTGCCCACAACAATATCTAAACTAAGCATTATTGTTAGCCAAACAAAACCCACATTTAAACAATCTAAGTACGAAATAGGGTTAACCCATGGCAAGGTCAGCCAAGTAATGGCATAAATAATCGCAGTGCCCAAAAGTAAGCTGAGTGTTTTAGCGCGTTTTAGAGCGTAAAATCGATGTAAAATCCTTACTCTAATATTGCCATTAATTATCTCAGCTAAAGCGAGTAATAGGCCAACGGCGAGTGTTTTTAAAAGCATGTAAACCTCCTGGTGCTGATCATGTTAATTATTAACGATGACCTTACCTAATTTATAGCTATAACGCATAAGGTGCTGCTCACCATTTTTAGAGATTAACTATCGTTATCAGTTGTTATTATGTGTCATTTTTTATAAGGTGAACTTTGCTTATAAAAATAACAATAGGAACGCCGTCATGAAAACCCTTGAACAACAGCTCGGCCAGTATGGTTTGTACCATCGCTCTAAACGAAATGTATTAACCCATTTTTTTGGTATTCCACTCATTGTGTTTGCCGCTTTATGCTTACTCGCCCGAATTGAAATTCCTATTGCTAATTTTAGCATTGATGGCGCGCAAATTTTTGTATTAGCCTCTGTGGTTTACTATTTTATGTTGAGCTTTTCGCTTGGTTTAATCATGGGGATTATTTTCACTTTATTACTGGTAGCTGCCCAGCCAATTGCCGCAATGGCATTAATACCTTGGTTGGTAATTGGAGTTGGGGTGTTCGTGTTTGGCTGGATATTACAGTTTATTGGTCATTATTTTGAAGGTAAAAAGCCCGCTTTTGTTGATGATTTAGTAGGCTTAATTATTGGCCCTTTGTATGTCACTGTTGAGCTACTATTTTTAATGGGCTTTTACAAAAACTTAGAACAGCAAGTGAATGAAATAGCGGGTCCAACTAAAGCATAACCAGTCAAAGAATATAAGGTAAACCATGGATTATAATAATAAAACAGTGTGGATCACCGGCGCATCATCAGGTATTGGTGAAGAACTTGCAAAACAATTTGCAGAGCAAGGTGCAAAGGTTATTTTATCAGCGCGAAATATCGATAAACTCAACCAAGTAAAAGACGAGTTAAAAGGCGAGGGGCACCGTGTTATCCCGCTTGATTTATCAAAGCCCGAAATGGTACTGCAGGATGTATCGGCGCAAATAGATAGCTTAGGCCCCATTGATATTTTAATTAATAACGGCGGTGTATCACAACGTAGCTTATTTTTAGAAAATGACTTTAAAGTGTACCGGCAACTTATGGAAGTAAATTACTTTGGCTTAATTGCACTCACTAAAGCGGTACTACCTTCAATGGTGGCACGTAAAAGCGGTTCAGTAGTGGCTATTAGTAGCGTGGCAGGCAAAGTAGGATCTAAGTTCAGAACCGGATATTCAGGCAGTAAATACGCTGTAGTAGGCTTTATGGATTGCTTACGCGCCGAAGTGGCAGAGCACAACATACATTGCTTAACTATTTGCCCTGGCTCAATTAAAACGGCGATTGCCCATAACTCATTGAACGAGCAAGGTGAGGCGCAAAACAAACCTGAGCCTTCAATAGAAAATGGTATGAACGTAAATGTAGCTGCATCAAAAATGCTCACTGCAATCTACAATAAAAAGGATGAAGTAGTAATAGGGCAAGGGTTAAGTGGTTGGGCACCGTTTATAAAACGGTTTTTCCCAGGGTTATTTAATCGCTTAACCGCTAAGGTGGAATATAAATAACTAAGTACAGTACTTAAACGCCAGCATTTAGCTGCTTAGCGCAATGCTGGTTCGTGCTTAGCTTTATGGCTGTTTTTGTACCTTCCAAGGTGGGTTTAATCGATTTTCTCCAGCTTTGTAGAGTTTAATTTTATTTCCTGAAGGGTCTTTTAAAACCGCTTCTTTCCATAGATACCTTTGCTCTGTGGGTTGCTGTTCGAATACGATCCCTTTTTTGATTAATTGCTGGCACAATTGTTCAAGGTTATCGTTCTCAAAATAAATTACAGAATGATTTTCAAAAAATTCACTCTCTAAAGACAATGAAAATGTAGAGTCTCCTTCAGGGCAACTAAAACGTGCATAATGAGGAGTATCAACGATTTGGGTAAAGCCAAGTGTGCGATAAAAACTCACCGCTTCATTCATATCTTTGACTGGCAAAGTTACTTGATTCAGTTTCATTCAAACTCCCACTTAAAAAAATAGATAAATTTATATGGATTTACTCTCGTCCTGGCTCATGTCCCTCATAACGAGGAAGCTGAGCATCTAAGTCTTCCCAATTAGCTTTTGAGGTGATGAAATTATGCGATATGGGTCGCTCTGTTATATCGCAGGTCAACGCGCCTAATCGAAGGCGATATCTTTGAGGAGATTGAGCGTTAGCACTATAAATTGGAGCGCCGCAGGTTTTACAAAAGTACTTACGTTTACCTTCACTACTTTGGTAAAAAGTAAGTGTGCCGTTGTAATCAGTTAATGTCAGATCGCTGGCATTAATAAATCCATTAGTAGCAAAAGCACTGCCACTGGCCTTACGACAAAGCGAACAATGACAATGAATAATATCAGTAACTTTACCATTAATTGAAAAGTTGATTGAGCCGCATAAACAACTACCTGTGTACATCTGTATTCCTTGATTTAATTATAATTTTTTCATTATATTGCATTTTTTCCAGTAAATTTTTGATGCTTTATGGCTTAATTACACACTTTACTAAAAATGCTTTCCTCGCACTCACAAAATCATCAGCGCTTTAAGATTCTGCTACTTCAAACAATGCATCAACTCTTTTGGACTAGATTAATAATTCCACTAATTAACGTTAATGTAAATAATTGTTTATGCGAGGTTTTAGGTGGGTTATGAGCATAAGTAAGAGAAGGCAATAATGCTATGAGTATAATCAGCTGTGCTCAATTAAAAGCTGGTTACGATGGAGGTTAAGCTAGGGAATTATCTGGTTGGGCTTAAGTGAATTTAAAAAAGGATGTTTGTAAGTATCAAAACCCCGCGTTTTTAACGCGGGATTGGTTTGAATTGGTAGGCTATATGTTTACTTGGCCTTTTTGGCTTCGAGTGCTTCTATTTCATTCCAGATTTTTTCAGCCTCGTCAGTTAACATCGCATAGCTTTTAATATCGCCTTTTCTTTGTGCTTGCATGCCTTGCTCTAATTTTGCATCGTACTCTTTACGCAATTTTTTGATTGGATCTGGCTTTAAAAATGAAAACATCAACACCCTCGTTCTTTATTAGCTAATTACAGTAACAGTACGCAGTTAAGCTGCAAAAAGTTTGCTGTTACTGTAATTAGATGTATTAAATGACTACTTAGGATCTAGTCGCACAATGCCCTGGCCATCTAATCCAAGGTAAATAGTACCATCATCACCTTGGGCTAGGCTGCGAATACGGCCAATACCTTCAAGTAATTTACTTTGTTTAACGACCTTGCCATCTGCTATTTCTAATACGCTAACAAAGGCGTATTTCATTGAAGCGAGTAAAAATTTACCTTTAAGTTCAGGGTATTTATCACCTTTTACTAGCAACATGTCTGAAGGAGCGATAGACGGTGTCCACTGTAATATAGGCGCTTGCATGCCCGGTTTTTCTGTTAAATCGGTAAACGAGGTGCCGCTGTAGTTAATACCGTAACTCACCACGGGCCAGCCGTAGTTAGTTTTAGGTTTAATCATATTAAGCTCATCGCCGCCACGGGGGCCGTGTTCGTGTGCCCAAAATACACTATTGTCACCATCGAACCACATACCTTGTGGGTTACGATGCCCATAAGACCAAACCGCTGGTTTTGCACCTTTTTGGTTTACGAAGGGGTTGTCGGATGGAATTTTACCATCGTCGTGTAAACGATAAATTTTACCGCCATCACGGCCTAAATCTTGTGGGTTAATATCTCGCGAGCCGCGGTCGCCAATCGAAAAATACACATAGTTTTGGTTATCAAACACAATACGGCTGCCGTAATGCTGACCTTTTTTAGAGTTATGCTCACCTTTGTATAATTGTTGTGACTCAAGTAGTTGGCTGTGATCGTTACTTAGCTTTGCACGCATAAGTGCGGTGTTACTACCTGCGCCATCGCCTTCACTGCTTGAATAAGTAATATATAGCCATTGATTATTAGCAAAATCAGGGTGTAGCTCTAAATCAAGAAGCCCGCCTTGGCCGTTGGCATCTATTTTTGGTAGCCCAGTGATTTTAGTTAAGCTGGTGGAGTTATTACGAAGTAAATAAAGGATACCGCTGCGCTCGGTTATTAATAAGTCACCGTTTGGCAGAGCCTCAATAGCCCACGGAATTGAAATTCCTTGGGCAACAGTTACCGGTTTTACATTAAGCGCTAATTTATCCAATTCTTTAAAATCAACTGCATAAGTACTGAGGCTGGTGAGCCCCGAAAGTGCAAATGCACAACTGATTTTGGCAAGTGTAGAAAATTTTTTACGCGTTGTTACTTTGTTCATAATGGCTTCCAAAATTAACTAAATTTTAACTACCTTAGCACGCTATTTATCATGGTGTTAAGTATTTGGGATAAGTACAAGTGCACGCAATTTAATCGTTCTCCATTGGGTACTTAAGCGTTGTTAACCTTTAAATACCGCTCTAGAAAAATTGAATAATTACTCTAATGGGGTTGAAATTTAAAAATTCGAGCGTACACTTGTGCGCTGAAGTTTGGGCTTACACGTGTATGCTCAAATATAAAACCCAGCAGAAACTAATGGGTAGTCGATTTAAATAGAGAATTTATAACCATGTTAACTCCGGTATTAGACCAATTTTCAAAATGGTTTTTACACCATCAAAGCTTTGCAGCTTATATTGAGCCAATAATGCAAAAGTTTAAACCTGCGTGGCGCGCTGACCTTTTTCGAGCCAAGGTTGTTGATGTTCAAGCGCTAAGCGGGCGATTTTTAAGTATTTCACTTAAACCAAGTAAAAAGTGGCCTATACATATTGCTGGTCAACACATTAGCTTAACGGTGGAAGCTAATGGACGTTTGCTTACTCGAGTGTTTACTTTGGCATGCAGCCCCGCACAATTTAAGGCAACAGGTTTACTTCGTTTATTAGTAAAAACAGGTCAGCAAGGTCATTTTACAAGCCAATTGCAAAATGCATTAGCGGTGCAGCCATGGTGTAATATTTCTTCACCAAGTGGCGACTTTGTATTTAAAAGCTGGCACAAACCCAGCACGTTTATTGCTGGTGGTTCGGGAATTACGCCTATGCTTGCAATGCTTGATCAGCAGCTAGGTAATACTGAGCATCAGATAAAATTAATTTACTTTGCTAAAGCAGGTGAGCATCAATGCACTAATGAGTTAAAAATGCTGACACAGCAATATAATCATTTTTCTTACGTACTGCTTACACGGGATCGAAGCCCATATTTAACTACTCATATAAATACGGACGATAATCCTGATATATATTGCTGTGGTCCTGCTGGCTTTATGCAAGAAGTTGCAGATTTTACTCGTCTACTTAATTTAACCTATTACCAAGAATCGTTTGCTATATCCATGCCTAAATTGACTGACGACAATCATTTTTCAGTAATAATAAATAAAGACACGCATGTAGTGACTAGTAATGAGGTGCTATTAAACCAGTTTGAAGCAAAAAAACTCCCTGTGCAGCGTGGTTGCGGCATTGGTATTTGCCATCAATGCCAGTGCATTAAAAAGTCGGGAGTGGTGCGTAATTTAAAAACTAATCAATTATCAGATACTGGCGAGCAGTTAATTCAACTGTGTGTGAGCCAAGCCGTTAGCGATTTGGAGTTACAGCTATGACAACTATAAATTATCAACAGTTAGCCGATGATTTAGATGAAATTAAAATGTCGACATTAGCGCAAGTAGGGCAAAAGGATGCAAATTATATTCGTTCTATTGTGCGTAAGCAGCGGTTTTGCGAAATAGGCGGACGGATTTTATTGATGCTTGGTTTTGTACAGCCATTATTGTGGGTAGCGGGTGTTTTATTACTTGGTTTGGCTAAAATTCTCGACAACATGGAAATTGGCCACAACGTAATGCATGGTCAATACGATTGGATGAACGACAAACAACTTAACTCTAAAAGCTACGAGTGGGATATAGCCTGCGATGGCCAAAGCTGGAACCGCGTTCATAACTTTGAACATCATACTTACACTAACATTATCGGAAAAGATCGTGACTTTGGTTATGGCTTATTAAGGTTGAGCAATGACTTTAAATGGCGGCTAAAAAATACATGGCAGTTTATTACCTATTTAAATTTAAGCGTGCTGTTTCAGTGGGGCGTGTCGTATCACGAGCTCGCAGGCGAGCGAGTCTTTATAGGTAAAAAGAAACCAAACCGTGAAGGTGCTGTGGCGCATAGCACCTTAAAAAAGCGCTTTTTTAGTAAAGGGGCGCGCCAACTAATTAAAGACTATGTGTTATTTCCAGTTTTGGCGGGACCACTGTTTTTATGGGTATTAAGCGGTAATTTTTTGGCAAACTTAATTCGTAACCTATGGACCTCAACCATTATTTTTTGTGGCCATTTTACCGAGCAAACCCATACCTTTTACGAGCAAGACTGCAAAAACGAAAGCCAAGGGCAGTGGTATTATCGCCAAGCGCTGGGGTCGTCAAACATTAAAGGGGCACGTTGGTTTCATATTTTAACTGGGCATTTAAGCTTTCAAATAGAGCATCATTTATTTCCTGATATGCCATCGTCCCGTTATCAAGAAATTGCGCCTAAAGTGCAAGCTGCATTACAAAAGCAGGGGATTGCTTATAATACTGGCGGATTTTTTCAGCAATACACCTCAGTATTAAAGCGTATATTGCGTTATTCGTTTAAATAGAGGCTAATAAAATAGCCGCCATCATAATGTTCGCATTAATTAATCAGCTAACTATAAAATGTTAGCTGATTATTGCATTAAAAGGTTGGTAAGTGCTTTATTGATTAAATAATCATCAGTACATGCAAAAAATTCTTCTAATTAATTTAAAAACAGCTCGTTTTGCTATGGTTAAATAGTAGCTGGTTGTCATACAATGGAGAAAAATAGACCACACAAGAGAGAATAAAAATGGCAGCATTTGGTACTGTGTTTATGCCGCAGATGATTCAAGCTAAGTTTTCTGACAACCAGTGGGGCGAAAGCTCAATTGTTCCTTGCGATAAGCTTGAGTTACATGCAGGTGCACACGTTCTTCATTATTCAAGTACATGTTTTGAAGGGTTAAAAGCCTTTCGCCACCAAGATGGCTCGGTTAATATTTTTAGAATGGACGCTAATATTGCGCGTATGCAGCAAAGTTCTGAATTATTGAGTTTACCTGCTGTTGATGGCGAGATGCTAAAAACAATGATCATCGATATTGTACGTGAATACGCCGATGAAACGCCGCTTCCTCCAGGTTCTATGTATATTCGCCCAACCCACATTGGTACGGAAGCTGCCATTGGTAAAGCGGCGGCACCGTCAATGAGTTCATTGCTTTACACGTTATTATCGCCAGTGGGTGATTATTTTTCAGGTGGCGCAACTGCGTTACGAGTCTTACTTGAAGAAGATGGTATGCGCTGTGCACCGCACATGGGTATGATCAAAAGCGGTGGTAACTATGCCAGCGCACTTGGCCCAATTTCAGCAGCACGCACTAAATATAAAGCCGACCAAATTTTATTTTGCCCAGGCGGCGATGTGCAAGAAACCGGTGCCGCAAACTTTATTTTAATTGATGGCAACGAAATAATTACTAAAGCACTCGACAGCACATTTTTACACGGTGTAACTCGTAATAGCATTTTAACCATAGCTAAAGATTTAGGTATGACGGTTAGCGAGCGCAACTTTACTGTCACTGAGCTTTTAGAGCGTGCAGCAAAACCAGGCACTGAGGCAGCACTTTCAGGCACTGCGGCAGTATTGACTCCAGTAGGTACGTTTATCCATAACGATAAAGAATACAAAGTAGGTAACGGTGAACCAGGGCCAACAACGGCACGCTTACGCCAAGCATTGAATGATATTCAATGGGGCAAAAGCGAAGATAAACACGGTTGGTTAACTAAAATCTAATCGGGTTCTAGGGTCTGTTGACCTTTGCGGATTAAAACTTGTTCAAACTAGGGGCGGTTTAATCGCGGCGCGAGGTTTGTAACCTAGTGGGCTAAGTAAAAACCGAGCAACAAAGAGTAAATCGTCCCTAGGCAGAACCCTTCGGGCAGCGCCTGTTTGGCATTGATGCTGCGTTATCGCCTATTTATGGGGAATAACCACACCACATAGGCTCTGCCTTGCCTAAATACCAAACAGACTGCTGCAAATTTAACCTTGAAAGATCAACAGACCCTAATCTATTAAAAAGCCACACTATTTAGTGTGGCTTTTTGGTTTAAGCTACAGCTTAAAACTTCATTTCAATTTTGCCGTATACATAACGGCCATTAAAACCAAATGGTGAAAAGCCCGAGTACGAGAACAAGCGAGAGAAAGTGGTTACATCGCTCACCAGCTCTCGAGTTGGATCTGGGTATACATCAAACACATTATTAGCGCCTAAGCTCAGAGTAAGGTTATTATTAAGTGCATACGCCACATCTAAATCGGTGATCCATTTAGGTTCTAACACTTCGTTACGCTCTGGATTTTCAGACGGGTCTTGTGTTTCACCGTAGCGAGTACTACGAAGTGTGGTGCGCCATTCGTTAAGTGTCCATGTTGCGCTAAGGTTGTATTTATTACGCGGTGTGCTCACTTCAAAACGACGTAGCTCGTTACCCGAGAACAAATTATCTTGCTCAACCCCAACATTTTGTAATTGTGCTGGTGGGTCAATAATATCGGTGACTTGGTTTTTACCGTAGTTGTAACCTAAGTTAAAAGCTACATCACCGTAGTTGTCGGTGATTAAATTATAAGAAGCGACGACGTCAACGCCACGGGTTTTGCTATCAATCGCGTTTAAGAAAAATCGACCTTGGTTAGCGCCGGTGCCCTCAAGTAAGCTTGCAACGCCTGCGCCCGATAAGTTATTTGATAACACAATACGGTCATCAATTAATATTTGGTAGTAATCCACCGATAAGCTGAAGTTGAAGTCGGTTGACCACGTAAAGCCTACCCCGTAGTTAGTAGCTTCTTCTGCGTCTAAACCTGGTGAACCCAATGCAACGGCAACATCGCTGCTTGGCGCAAAGGTACCTGTTTGTGTAGGTTCGCCATCTACAAATACAGTCGCTACCGAGGTAAAGTATTGCTGTTGTAAAGAGGGCGCTCTAAAGCCGGTTGATACAGAGCCGCGTAGTGCTAAGTCTTCTGTAAGTGTATAGCGGGTGGCAATTTTACCATTAAGCGTGTCGCCAAAATCAGAGTAGTCTTCGTAACGCGCGGCTACGGCAACATTCCAGTTATCTGTAATAAAGGCTTCTAAGTCAACGTAAAGGCTAACATTGTGGCGGCTGTTGTCACCCGCAGATTCAGGTGTGAACCCCGGGAACACTTGTGAACCTGCAGAGCCGAATGGGCCATTAACCGGATCGGTCACGGCACCACCTGGGCCAAAATTACCACGCGTATAAGAGGCTTCTTCACCTGCTTGAATTTCATACCCTTCGCGGCGATACTCAGCGCCCACTGCCACGTTAATTCCGCTGGCTAAAAAGTCAGCATCAATCTCACGGCTAAAATCAAGATTAATAGTCAGCTGATCGTAAGTTAGCGTGCCTGCATCAAAACTAGTTTGGCTACTTGGCCCATATGAAGTGTTTAAACTATTAATAACACCAAAGTTAAAGGCATCTTGGCCGTATACAGCAGAAGCATCGTAGTTCCATTCATTAGCAAAGCCTTTCACACCTAAAGCAAATGAAAAGTCATCAATGTCTGAGGTGATCACCGGCAAAAAGCCATCAGGATATATTTCTGTAACGTTACGGCTGTCTTGGGCGCGACGATAAAAACCACCGCCTTCGCCTTCACGCTTGCTGTAAGAGCCAAACGAGTAGAGCTCAGCATAGTTAGTTAATTGATAACCGGCATTGTAAAACAGCGCAAAGTCTTCAACAGTGCCGTTGCCAAAGTTATGGTTGTAACGATCCCATGTGAATTCGCGTGGGTCGAGAGAGCCATCAGGTAAACGAGCGTAGTTTTCGCGTTGATCATAATCAGAGCTGTTGGTAGAGCTGCGATCGCGATATTCACTAGAAATACTCAAAAAGCCGTTATCGCCTAATTCAAACCCCATATTACCTTGCAGAGTTAAGGTTTGGCCGTCGGTAAGCGAGCGGTCGCTGCCCTCAGTAAAAGCTAAGTCACCATTTGCGTCCTCAGAGACCGATTGTAACTGCGCTACACCGTCCATATCGGTAATATTTGCACCATATACGGCACCCAAACTACCGCCATTGCTATTGCTTTTAAGGACGATATTAATCACCCCGGCAATAGCGTCTGAGCCATATTGAGCTGCGGCGCCGTCGCGTAATACTTCAATGCGTTCAATCGCGTTTGCAGGAATAGCGTTTAAATCAACTGATGACGAGCCACGACCCGTTGAGCCGTTTAAATTTAGTAGCGCGTTACTGTGGCGACGTTTACCATTTACGAGTACCAAGGTGTGATCAGGGGCTAAGCCACGCAGTTGAGCTGGGCGTACGTGGTCGCTGCCATCGGTAATTGATGGTTGGGGGAAATTAAAACTTGGTAATAACGTACTTAATAATGCATTGGTTTCTGTTTGCCCTGAACTTTTTAAGGCATCATTACTGATAATATCAATAGGCACTGGGCTATCTTCAACTGTGCGGCCTAGTCGGCGAGAGCCAATAACACTAATTTGTTCAATGTTTTCTTGCGCCTGAGTCTCTTGCTCAGCGGCATTAACCGTCCATGAGCCAACAAGTGCAGCGGCGATACTTAAAGTGATGGTTTTTTTTGCTGTAAATAGCGGTGTAAGTTGCATAACTAATTTCCCTCATTCGATGCTCTACAGGTGGTTTCAATTTAATATTTTTAAATTAATGAACTAATTGAAATTACTGTTGTCAAGGTAGACCATTTCTACAATCGAGGTCAATTGAATTACATTCAATCTACAATTTATTTACAGCCAGTAAGCAGAGGCGTTTATTATAGCGATAGCGTAAGTAGCCATTTACCATTTGATTTTGCCAATCAGCATATCTTTAAACATGACCCAATCGCCCCATAAACTGTAAAACGGGTGCTTAAATGTGGCAGGGCGGTTTTTTTCAAAAAAGAAATGCCCAACCCATGCAAAGCCATAACCGATCAGCGGTAATAACCATAACAATACGAATTGTGAGCTAATAAACGCATAGCCGGTAAAGAGCAACACTAAACTACTGCCAATAAAATGCAGCCTGCGACAAGTTTTATTACGATGCTCTTTTAGATAGTAAGGATAAAAGCGTTTAAAGCTGGTAAAAGATTCAGTTTCTGTCATTACTCAACCTGTTAGTGTTTAAAAGTTGTTCATCTATTTAAGCGCAACTAGGTGCAGGTTAACAGTGATAAATGACGTTTAACGCAAGTTGATAGACAAAAGCGGTAAAAGTTAATAGTTTAGACTGACTATAAATAAAATAACGGTAAAGCAATGCTTAAAAAAACACTGACATGTGCGGTTGTAATCGCACTTGCGGGTTGTTCACAACCTGCAGAAAACACTACTCAAAATGAAGTAAAAACAGCTATGAAAGCAGTTAACTCACTAGATTACCCTGAAACTAAAAAAGGCGCTGTGGTTGACACTTACTTTGGTGAAACCGTGGCTGATCCGTATCGCTGGTTAGAAGATGATATGAGTGATGAAACGGCTCAATGGGTTAAAACTCAAAACAAGCTTACCTTTTCGTATTTAGAGCAAGTGCCTTACAGAGACACACTCAAACAGCGCCTTGAAAAACTCATGAACTACGAAAAAATCAGCGCGCCGTTTACTGAAGGTGATTACACTTATTTTTATAAAAATGATGGCCTGCAAAACCAGTACGTTTTATACCGCAGCAAAGACGGCGGTGAAGCTGAAGTATTCTTAGATCCTAATACTTTTAGTGAAGATGGCACCACTTCAATGTCGGGTTTATCATTTTCAGAAGATGGTTCATTGTTAGCGTACCAAATTTCAGAAGGTGGTAGTGATTGGCGTAAAATCATTGTTATAGACACTGAAACCAAAGAGCAGGTAGAACAAGCACTAGTTGATGTTAAATTTAGTGGCGTTAGCTGGCTAGCAAATGACGGTTTTTACTATTCAAGCTACGATAAGCCAGAGGGCAGTGAGCTTTCTGCAAAAACTGATCAACATAAAGTGTATTACCATAAGTTAGGTCAAGATCAAGGCGAAGATACTTTAGTATTTGGCGATACAGCAGAACAAAAGCACCGCTATGTGGGCGCTAAAGCAACCAAAGATGGTCGTTTCTTGTTTATTAGTGCCAGCGTATCAACCTCTGGTAATAAGTTATTTATTAAAGATTTAACCAAGCCAGATAGCGAATTTGTGACTGTAGTGGGTAATACCGACTCTGATACCAGCGTAATTGACAACGAAGGCAGCAAGCTATTTTTGGTTACTAACTTAAATGCACCAAATAAAAAAGTAGTGACGGTTGATGCAAGCAATCCACAGCCTGAAAACTGGCAAGATTTTATCCCAGAAACTGAAAACGTACTTAATGTAACCCTTGGCGGTAATACGTTTTTTGCCAACTACATGGTTGATGCTATTTCTAAAGTGAAACAGTACAACAAACAAGGCGAATTGATCCGCGAAATTAGTTTACCAGGCGTCGGTACGGCGAGTGGCTTTGGCGGTAAACAAGAGCAAACTACGCTTTATTATTCATTTACTAACTACAAAACGCCAGGTACAACTTACAGCTTTGACGTGCAAAGCGGTGAGTCAAAAGTATACCGTAAGTCAGGGATAGATTTTAATAGCGATAACTATACCTCTGAGCAAGTATTTTATACCTCTAAAGATGGCACTAAAGTACCGATGATTATCACTTATAAAAGTGATATTAAATTAGATGGCAGCAACCCAACTATTTTATATGGCTATGGTGGCTTTAATATAAGCTTAACACCTCGCTTTAGCTCTACAACAGCAGCTTGGCTTGAGCAAGGCGGCGTATACGCAGTTGCTAATATTCGTGGTGGTGGTGAATACGGTAAAGAGTGGCATAAAGCAGGTACACAATTGCAAAAGCAAAACGTATTTGACGACTTTATTGCTGCAGCTGAATACTTACAAGATAAAAAATACACCTCTAAAAAGCGCTTAGCACTGCGTGGTGGTTCAAACGGTGGGTTATTAGTGGGTGCTGTAATGACCCAGCGACCTGACTTGTTTCAAGTTGCGTTACCTGCGGTAGGCGTATTGGATATGCTTCGTTATCATACATTTACAGCTGGCGCTGGTTGGGCATACGATTACGGTACTAGCGACCAAAGTAAAGAAATGTTTGATTACTTAAAAGGCTACTCGCCAATTCATAACGTAAAAGCAGGGGTTGAATATCCGGCGACTATGATCACTACAGGCGATCATGATGACCGCGTTGTACCGTCGCATTCATTTAAATTTGCAGCTGAGCTTCAAGCGAATCAAGCAGGTACTAACCCTACACTTATTCGTATTGAAACCAATGCAGGCCATGGTGCCGGTACACCAACCAGTAAAATTATTGACCTTTATGCCGACATGTACGGTTTTACACTTTACAACATGGGCATTAAATCACTGTAGTGTGATTTTATAAACTAACGAAAAGCCGAGTTACGTAAGTGACTCGGCTTTTTTATGTTGACTAACCTGAGTTCAGATTAGCTAACTTATTGTATGGGGGAGAACAACCGTTGATAGGTTTTATAAGCGTATTCGTCGCTCATACCGCTTAAATAGTCACAAATAATACGCATACCTTGATTGTGTTTTTCAGCTTCAAGGTACAGTGCCTGCGTGGTTTCGGGTAATAAGCGCAGCGGATCGCTGGCAAACGCAGTAAATAATTCTATGAGTAGGTTTTGCCCTTTAAATTCTATTTGCTGCATTTGTGGGTCGCGTATTAAACGCTGAAATACAAAGTGTTTGAGGATCTGTAGCACATTTTCGTATTGCTGATCTAATTTTGCGGTGTGCTTTAAAATAGGGCACTCAAATTCATCGTTTTGGGTATCTAAATGAATATGAATAATAAAGGTATTCACCAGTTCGCCTATGGCGTCTTTTCGCTCATGTTCATACTTTGAAAATAACCGCTTGGAGAGTGACTCCAGCAAAGTGTTTAACCAGTCATAGTCAAGTGCTTGTAAATGCGGCAATGCATGGGTTAGCCAATCGTCTAAACTGAGCACATCCGTCGCTATGGCATCTTCAAGGTCGTGAACTGCATAAGCAATGTCATCAGCCAGTTCCATAATGGCACTGTCGAGTGATTTATAAAGGGTTTTAGCGCGATAAGCATCTGCGTGTTCTTGGCTAGATAATAACGCTTTATCACTTGCGCTAAGAGGCTCAATAATCCAATTAAATATCGCGGCATCGTCATTGTAAATACCTTTGGCTGGTCGCCAGTCATCGGCTTTTATAAACGCACGCTGTTTATTTTCTTGTGGGGTGTTATGCCAAAGGTTATCAATAAAAGCTGGGTACTTAATAAATCCTAACAAGGTGCGTCTAGTTAAGTTCATGCCGTAGCCGTTACTATAGGGCTCTAGCTTTGCCACAATGCGCAGTGTTTGTGCGTTACCCTCAAAACCACCATGATCACGCATCATATAGTTAAGTGCAATTTCGCCACCATGCCCAAACGGTGGATGGCCTATATCGTGGGCTAAACATAAGGTTTCGAGCAATCCAGTAGATGGAAAATGTTCAAAGCTTGGATGTTGGACCTTTAAATAGCGTAATATGCCGGTGCCTATTTGCGAGACTTCTAATGAATGGGTAAGGCGTGTACGGTAAAAGTCGTTTAAGCCAATACCCATTATTTGGGTTTTAGCTTGAAGGCGCCTAAATGCAGCAGCATGAATGATTCGTGAGCGGTCGATTTGCCAAGGAGAGCGGTTATCGTTAGGGCGGTGCTTATATTGTTCAATTATTCTATTTTGCCACTGTTTATCCATGTCTCAACCTATCAATTCGTCTTCGGTTTTAGCACTTAGTATATTATAAATTGTAAGCAATAGGTGTATGAATTTTATTCGGTTGTTCAGTATTCGCGTTTATAAAGTGGCTTAGGTATAATGATGTTTCGTATGTATGTGACTACACCATACATAACTTAGAGTTAAATTGAGATAATACATGTTAAAAACTATTTTTCAGTTGTTGTTAGCCGCCATTGTTATTTGGGCGTTGACCCTTCCGTTTATTGATGCTGATGAACTAGTATCAGACGAGCAAACCAGCTCTAACGACATTAAAAAAGAGAAGAAAAAAGAAAAACCATTGCACAACGTTAAGTTGCCAAAGTTCTCAGAATTCACTGATGTGAAAGAGAAAAAACATGCGTTTTTTAACTTTATTAAGCCTCATGTAGAAGCCGAAAACAAAAAGATTTTACAGCAACGTGCAAACCTTGAAATTGCACGCATGATGATAGAGCACAGTGAACCGCTTAGTAAAAAACAAGCGGGCGACATAAAAAAAATACTTAAGTCGTACGGATTACCTGAAACGTTAGATACCATCACCTTAAGCCAAGCACTGCGCCGAGTAGACATCATTCCTAAAGAGATGGCCTTAATGCAGGCAGCCAATGAGTCTGCATGGGGCACTTCACGTTTTGCACGAATCGGCTTAAACTTTTTTGGCCAATGGTGCTACAAAAAAGGCTGTGGCATGGTACCAAGAAGACGTAATAGTGAAGCCGAGCATGAAGTGGCTGCATTCAAATCGGTACGTGCAGCAGTAAGCTCTTATTTTAAAAATATTAATACCCACAATGCTTACAAAGAGCTACGTACTATCCGCGAAGACTTACGCGCACAACAAAAACCAATTTTAGCGACTAAATTAACGTATGGTTTAATGTCTTACTCTGAACGTGGTGAAGCGTACATTGAAGAGCTTAATACCATGATTAATCAAAACCGAGCGTACTTTAATGAATAAGCCGTTATTAAAATTAGTTACAGCCAGCTTTTTAGCAGTAGCAGCTAGTAGTGCCGTTGCTAAAGAATTTGTGATGTCGTATGACGGTTTTTACGACCGTTTAAAAGTGGTAAACAAAGGGGACTTTCAGTACGCCCGCGTAAACTTTTATATTAGCGATATTGGTACTAACGAAGTTTGTAGTATTAAAAACGGTACTATTTTAACTGAAAAAAATGAGTACCCGCTTAATTATACCGACAAAGCGCAATTGCTATTACCGTTCGATAAACAGCTAGATACCGACAAAGCGGTGATTGTAGTTCAGCCAAAAAACCCGGTTCACGACTGTCAGTTAAAGCTACAAATAGAAGCTAAGGAACTAGATGGACTGGCGTTATCAAAGCAATCGTTATTGGTTATTAATAATGAGCTTGAAGAGCTATTAACAGACCTATCTGGCTTTTTTGTTAGCAAACTAATGTGGTTTTTATTACCTGAACAAAAAGGCGTGGTTGTTACCTTTAAAACTCCTAAGCAATTTGATGATGAGCGCATAACGTGCGAAAAGTCAGTGTGTTATTTTGAAGTAACCGATAGCTGGGAAGAAAATACAACCGTATTAGCTGATATTAACGAGGTTGTTAAAGTAACGCCTTGGATAAGTAAGTAATTATATAATTTGTAAACGTATCAAGCGGCATCAACTATGATGCCGTTTTTTTATGGCTAAATTAAATGATGGCAGTGGGAGCTTTGGTTAATAAGCTTTTTTCATCATGGGTGACCACTTTATTTCGGCCTGTTTCTTTGGCAAGATAAAGGCGTTTGTCGGCTTGTAACAACAGTGCTTGCATATTTAGCTCGCGCACTAACATGCTACTTATTCCAGCACTTACAGACAGTGCAATGCTATTACCATTAAAATAAAACGGGTATTCATTAATACTACTGCAAAGCTTTTGAGCTAACAGCCTAGCTTGCGCTAAGTTCTGTTGATTAAGAAAAATAGCAAACTCTTCTCCACCAATCCGAGCAGTAACTCCAAGCTCAAAAAACAATTCGTTAATATGTTGTGCAATCCACTTTATCGCTTCATCGCCAGTTTCATGGCCGTATTGGTCGTTCACTTGTTTAAATAGGTCTATATCGAGCATGATCAACGATACTCTGCTGTTAAGAGGCGCGTTTTTAGTTATTTTTTTACATAAACGGAAAAATCCACGCCTGTTTAAAAGCTGCGTTAACGGATCGTGATTCGCTAGATTGATCAGTCTAGACTCAGCATTAGCAAACGTAATAAACGGTAAAATTAGCGCAGTAGCGGTAGTTAAAAATAAATGCGTTACCAATAACAGCTGTAATCCAAAAGCTAAGCTGGCTTGACTGATTTGGCTTGAGTAGAGCAAAACAAGGAGTACAACTTGCAACAGCATCACCACACTGTGGATTGTAAAACAGGCAACGAGTAAGCGTTGTTGGACTACTGCAACACTTGGAGTTTTAATCATTAAATACGCAGCGTAACTAAATAATACAGCAGTAATAATGCTGGTAATAATTTGCCCTGCATCTATAAGGTACACTGCAAGTAAAAGCGTACAGCACATGGCACAAGTATAGTATAAAGGTGTTAATTTTATCGCGGGTGCTTGGCTTTGTGGTATTAACCCTAAAATAACGAGTAGTGGACTTAAAATAATAAAAACGTAAGCAAAAAAGTGGGTTAATAATGGAAACTCAATAAAATCTCTTAAACCAATTAGTGCTATTGCGGTAATAAACGAGCAACAGGCGGTAGCAAAAAATAAATAGCAAGGTTGTTTTTTGTATCTATAAACAGAAAAAAAGAATACAGCAATAAACAAGTTAAGAATAAAACAGAGGCTAATTAATGTAGGTAAATGAAGCATGTTTAAGGGGCTCTTTTAGCTAGTTGAAGGCGTTTATACAGCTATAAGTATTAGGTAGTAACACAAAAATAGCAAGAGGGTAAAAAGTATTAACTTTTACCCCCTACTACAAACTTAATCCGTTAAGGCCAGTAGCTAGACTAAACTTTCTAATGCAACGTCAATTTTAGTAAAGTGAAAACGATAGTTATGGTCTAATGCTTTTTTAGGTACCACATACTGGCCGGTAGTAAGTAAGTCGGCCATTTCACCCATTAATATATTAAGCACCCCAGCAGGCATAGGCATAAACGCAGGGCGTGACAATGCTTTTGCGAGTGATTGGCTAAACTGCTTATTGCTTAGGGGCTCAGGAGCTGTGGCATTAACAGCTCCTGATATTTCTTTATTGCGAATTAAAAATAAAATGAGCTGAACCATGTCATCTATATGGATCCACGACATACCTTGCTCACCATTGCCAATTGGACCACCTACGCAAAGCTTAAATGCTGGTAACATTTTACCAAGCGCGCCGCCTTTTTTAGCCAATACAATACCGGTACGTAATAAGCATACTCGAGTTTCGTCAGACTCAGCCTTTAAAGCTGCTTGCTCCCAATCTTTGCACAGTTGGTGGCTAAATTCATCATGAGGCTCTGTATTGTTTTCATCAACCAGAGTGTCGCCTTGTCGACCATAATAACCAATTGCACTGCCAGATATAAAGGTATGTGGTGGGGTATGGCACTGCTTAATAGCATCACTAATCGCTTGCGTAACAATGATTCGGCTATCGCGAATGACTGCCTTTTGTTTGTCGCTCCAACGTTTATTTACAATAGGCTCACCGGCTAAGTTAATAACAACGTCAACGGTATTAAAATCAACATCTTCAAGGCTATCAACTGCATTTATCTGGTGCCCTAACAATACTTTTGCTTTGGTTGGGTTTCTGCTCAGTACAGTAACATCGTGGTGGTGCAACAAGAAAGGGCAAAGGTGCCTACCAATTAAGCCTGTGGCGCCAGTAAAAAATATATGCATTGCAACTCCAAAATTATAAATAAAGCAGGATGTTTAAAATTTATACTCTCCAGCTCAACGATTTGCAAATTTATACGTACCAATAATTTTTATGATCACCCTTAAACATTTCATTCTATTAGCTTTTGCCTTACACTAAAGCCAAATAACAGTAATAGGATAAGAGTATTGGCAAGTTTAACTGGGGTAAATAAAAGCTTAATAATTTTTGCCGCTTTGGTCATTGTGCTAGCGGGTATTAAAGCCGCAAGCGCTATTGTTATTCCGTTTATTTTGGCAGCATTTATAGCCATAATTTGTAGCCCACTTATTAACTTTTTTGCTCGTTACCGTATTCCAAAAGGCATAGCGGTAGTGCTTGTAGTGCTTATTATTATGGGCTTAGGCGTTAGCTTAGGCGGTTTAGTAGGGCAGTCGGTTAACGATTTTTCAAAACAGTTACCTGAATATAAAGCACAATTAAAAGAAGAATTTGTATGGTTGGTTGATGTGGCCTCGCAATACAATATCTTAATTAATAAAGAACAAATTTTGTCTATGTTTGACCCTGGCAAAATGGTTGATGTTGCCACCAATATGCTAACGGGTTTAGGTAGCGTAATGGCCAATATGTTTTTAATTATTTTAACGGTTGTTTTTATGCTGTTTGAAGGGCCGATACTTGGAAAAAAAATTCATTTAGCACTGGACGATCCCGACAGCAAAATCAAGCAAATTGACCGTTTTTTAGACTCTATTAACTCTTATTTAGCTATTAAAACCTTAGTGAGTTTAGCCACTGGTGTAATTGCTGGTTTTTACCTGTGGATACTCGATGTTGATTATTTTGTACTATGGGGCGTATTGGCATTTATGCTTAATTACATTCCTAACATTGGTTCAATCATTGCGGCTGTGCCTGCACTGTTACTGGCGCTTATTACGCAAGGCCCATTAGTGGCAGGGCTCGTCGGCGCGGGTTATTTAACCATTAATACCGTTATGGGTAATATTGTAGAGCCAAAATACATGGGCAAAGGCCTTGGGCTTTCTACCTTAGTGGTGTTTTTATCGTTAATATTTTGGGGCTGGTTATTAGGCTCTGTAGGTATGTTGTTATCGGTGCCGTTAACCATGATTGTAAAAATAGCGCTAGAAGCCAGTGATGAAGGGCGTTGGTTAGCTACTATGCTTGGCACAGGTGAAGAAACCGTTATCAAATCAGAAGACTAATACCTTACAAAGGCGTGCCTACATAGCACGCCTTTTAAAAAGCTAAGCATCCATTAAATTAGCTAAGGCGCTATCTACAGCGTTTATAGC
Organism: Pseudoalteromonas sp. S1608; assembly: GCF_005887265.1. Lineage (GTDB taxonomy): Bacteria > Pseudomonadota > Gammaproteobacteria > Enterobacterales > Alteromonadaceae > Pseudoalteromonas > Pseudoalteromonas undina. The sequence continues at coordinate 348,626 of NZ_PNDK01000002.1, read as the reverse complement.
CCCCTCTAAATAGCCTGCCTCATGCTTTGCAAACTCACTCCCTACAAAATACACTTGTAACTGTTTGAGCTGCTCACTAAGCCCTGAAAAATTGAATTCTGGATGCTGCGAAACACCCATTTGGTCATCTTTGTTGGCAATAAATTCATCCTCAGCCCAATCCTTTATAATGCAGCTCGTCGCTGTATAGGCTTGCTCACCGTAAAAATAGCTGAGCTGTTCAAGGCAAGCCTGAGTTAATTGTTCTCTGGTCACTTTACTGCGCTGCAAGTAAGGCACGCCAATAAAGCCAAACAAAGCAGGGTGAGAATGCCCACTTGCTGACGCATCATGAACTTCTACCAATGGGCCTACTCGGCTAAAACATTGTCCCGATAAATTTTTATCTCGCCAAAAAGCGTGCTCAAAAGTGGCAATAAACTTTGCTTGGCCAGCCATCCATGTAGGCACCGACGCTAAACGCTGTGTTAAAACATTATCGGCCCATAAATGCGGGGCTAAATGTTGACTGATCATTCTAGGCGCTAATGCCAACAGTAACTGATCGCAAGTATAGTGCTGCCTACTCCCTTGATAATTAGCGCTTATATGCCAGCCATCGGAGAGCTTTTTTACTTCGCTAACAGCGTGCTCTAATTTAACGGTTTTTGGCTCAAGCTGCTGATAAAGCGCATTGATAAGCTCGTCCATACCGTTTTGTATTCTAAATAACTGCATTTCGCCAGCCCCTGCAATTTGCTGTGCAGGAGCGGTTTGTGATGCTTGATACAGCACATCGCCTTGGTTGTATTGCTCAAACACTGGGATGTTTAAAACAGCAACTAATTGTTGAATATTAGGTTGGTGCGGAAATATCCATGTTGGGCCTAAATCGTGGCCAATAGTGTTGTTGGTCGGTAAATAATGAGACGCAATTCTACCGCCCAAACTGGCTTTGGCCTCTAATAATAAAAACGGTATATCACGTTTTTTAAGGTTGTAAGCAGCATATAAGCCCGCTAAGCCACCACCAATAATAACCACAGGTTTATGCATTTTAAATCACTTTAGCTAAATCAATCTACTGGTAGGTAGTTTGTGGTTTTTGCGTGGTTTTGTCAAAACGTTTTATGGACTAAGTGAATAAGCGGAGTGCGCCTCTATATTCAGGAAAATGAGCCAAGCGGGAACAGAGTGCTAATTAATTACGCTTTAAAATAATAAAAACTTAATGATAGTAATATGTTAGCGAATTTGTTAAAACTATATAACAAAAAATGAATGCTGCTTTGGTAGAGATATACACGAATCGCGCAGTATAAAATTGTTAGCTGCTTTTGGAAAGAATCATGGATGTAATAGATATAAAAACATTTATCCCAAGTAAGGATTTCGAAATTTCAAAGTCTTTCTACTCGGAAATTGGATTCAAATCAGAATACGTAACCGATGATCTCACACTTTTTGAAAACGGTGATTGTCTTTTCTTTTTGCAGCGCTTTTACAATGAAGATTTGGCCAAAAATTTTATGTTGCAAATCTGCGTTTCAAACATCTATGAAGCGTATGAGTTATGCTCTAAATCCGAACACAAAACAAAGATTACCCCAATCAGACATGAAGCTTGGGGTAAGGTCTTTTATTTATTAGGGCCAGTGGGTGAACTGTTGCATATCACGCAGCTGGGCAGCTAACAAAACGCTGTTGGGGCTCCCTTTGGTCGCTGGCCGTTAACACGTGGGTTGACTCGCTTCGCTCGGATTTTAGCCCACGAGCTTATTATTCAATAAAAGTAATGTAGACACCCATTTTAAAGCACAAAATAGAAAACACCCTTTAAAGGTGTTGATATTTTATAGACTTAAACAATATTTATTAAGCTTTCTATGCAGTGCGCCAAGACACTACAAACAGCAACTGTCCCCATGATCGTTTTTGATGCAAATCAAATTTTAGTACAGATAGTTCTGTTTCAATGGAGATGAAGAGTGATATTAGTTTTGTTTTTTATGTTTCTATCTTTTTTTAGATGGTGTTACCTTTACTTCATCTTAGTTAAGTTAAAAAGAAATAGAGCAACAGTTATCAGGATCGATATTGTAATATTGTTGGTGCAAGTATACGTGGCAGTCTGTCTTGAAAACTCGACTTATTTTTTATCGGGCGCTGGGTTTGCTTTTGTTCTCATCGCAACGGTTGAAAGTATGATGCTAAGAAAAAAATCATCAGAATGGTAGCAAGATCGTTCCTAATTTTTTAAGAAGCTGAATTAATTCCACTTAAGCCTCAGACCACTATGGCAATATTTAAACATAGTATGGTTAGAAGTAATTAAATTTCCGCACTTGTTCTGGTAACTTAAAACGACACTGATACCACTAAAGTTAATCAAGGAAATTAAACTATAAAACTTTTTAAAAGATAAAAATGACAGCACTAGTTTATTGGCGAGAATGATTGATAGAGTTTGTGTCTGAAAGTAATATTTTAGAATAAATATTGAACAAAAGAGTAAAGTTTCTACATGTTTTGCTAAAAGCAGTATTCGTTAATAGGATTTTATTAAAATGAGTGAGGGAATATACATTCAGTTAGTTGCTATTCTAGCAGCTTTAGGCTGGACCTTTTTACAGGTTTGTTGCCTGTTTATCGCTACACAATGTGTTTTTGGAATTGTGAATTTGGGATCTAATAGCTCAAGTATTCGTGAGAAAATATTACTGCATGCTGTTTCGGGAGCTTTTTACTCTTTGTTTATACTGCCATTTATTTCGTTAGTGATGTTTTACTTTGCCACGTTCAATATTCAAGGCTGGTATGAACTCAAACCGTCAATTTGGGTGTTTGCAACTTGGTGCGGCGGATTGTTTATGTTCTTTTTTTTCATATCCTTAACGGAATGGTTTGTGCGATCTAGTAAAAATAAACAAAAGAAACGTATGAATAACGATAATTAATATTAAATCAGCCCTTAATTTTGTACCTTCAAATGCTTTATAAGTGGGTTTTATTCAGTATTAATTATATGTAGTGCCTAAGCGCATTCTTATCAAAGTTTATCAGTTGTTTATGCTTTTGCTTCTATCTTTATTTATTACCAGTTCAAATCGCAAATAATATAAACAAGAATAAGGACAAAAAACTAAAATGACTCAAAATAATAAAATTAACTATATTGAGATTCCTGCACAAAATATTGCAGCTACTAAGGCCTTTTTTAGTGACGTGTTTGGCTGGTCATTTGTAGATTATGGCCCAGAATACTGTAGCTTTGTCGCACAAGGGGTTGATGGTGGTTTCTTTAAATCTGACTTGGTTGTTGCTACTAAAAACGGAAGCCCGTTAATTGTGTTATACAGTAATGACCTTGAAGCGACTCAAAATAAAATTGAGCAAGCTGGAGGCAAAATAATTAAGCCTACATTTTCATTTCCAGGTGGTAGACGATTTCACTTTAGCGACCCAAATGGAAATGAATTTGCGGTATGGTCAGAGTAGTCACACTGCAAACTATATAAATACAAAAATGCAGCCTTTAAGGCTGCACTTCCAAAACACTAACCACTAAATTAGCAAGCTTCAACACATAATGTTTAATTAGGAGCTGGTTAAAGCCCCATTTTAAGCTGCTGAATGAATTGCTCTATCATTGCTATTTCACACTCTTTATAAGTTACTACAGCTTCTGGTGAATTAGGCTGTTTTAACATATAACGCCACTGGCAACTTTTTTGAATGTACTTGTCTTTGGCGTTAAGACTTTGCTTAAACAATGATAGAATGTAGGTGTTACCAGTTTCACTTTCTAATTCGGCCAGTTCAAAAGTACGCTTTTGGATCCAGCTATTTTGTTGCTGTTGCACTTTATTTAATTTGGCATCTAAACATTGTGTGTAATCTTTAATTTGCTCGGGTAGGGCATTGTTTTGCAATGTACACTCTTGCGCTGCAGCCATACTTTGCTGCGCCCAAAACAATAAAAGGCTTAAGCTAAAACAAAGGATGTAGTTACTTTTTTTCATGGTAATTAAACTCGAGAATAAATTTTGCACCGCCTAAACGTTGCGACTGAGATATAGTTAACAGTCCGTGATACGACTTAACCAAGTCAGATACTATAGCCATGCCAACACCGTGGCCGCTTTCGTAGGTATCTAGGCGCGTACCGCGTTGTAATAACGATTCGCGCTTATCTGGCTTAATGCCTGGGCCGTCATCACAAATGCTTATATTGAGCGTTTTAGCTTGTGAAACGTTAATACTGACTTGGGAGCGACAGGCTTTACAGGCATTATCTATTAAGTTGCCTAATAACTCCATTAAATCGGTTTTATCACCTAAAAAGTAATCTTTATCGCTCACTTGGCAGTTAAATATAATGTCTTTATCGCGGTAAACTTTACTCATTGCGCTTAAGATAGAATCGATAACCAGCTTGATGGGGGTTTGTTTTTTCCATGTATCGGAAGCACCCGTGGCGGCACGTTTTAATTGGTGCTCGATCATCACATTAATTCTGTCGAGTTGTTCTTGTGCATCTGCATCGTTAGCGAGTGGGCTTGATTTTAATACCGCTAATGGCGTTTTAAGTGCATGGGCTAAATCGCTAAGAGAGGCGCGGTATCGCTCTTTTTGGCGTTGCTGCGACTCTAATAGTAAATTTAGGTCGGCTTTAATCGTTTGCAGTTCAACGGGGTATAAGCCTTTAATTTCTTGAATATCGCCTGATTCAATGGCTTTTATTTCTTTATCTAAACGCTGCAGAGGCCGTGCACTCCAAATAAAACCAATGGCCATTAATCCTGCAATGGCAATTCCCATTATAAACATCCAATCAACTAGGGTCTGTTTAAAGCCGTCCATTAAACGCAGTAGGGCGTCGTTACGTTTTAATAAAATAAAGCGTGCTTGCTCTGATTGGTCAATATTATTCAGTATTACCGTTAAACTTAATTGCCAATAGGCAGTGTTGTTATACACCACACGTCTAAAGTCGGCAGCGCCTGCTTTGGGCTCTATATATTGGGGAACAAAGTTAACGTTAACCGCCGACTCAGAATGCCAAATAGGCACGTCGTCACGGTATATCATGGCGTAGGTGTCTGAGTTTAGATTGTTGAGTTCGGGGGTTAATATAGAGCTGGGCATAATAATGCCGCGCTCGGTAAAATCAACTTCGGAAATAAGTGAATACAGGTGTGCTTCGAGATTTTTTTCGGTGGCATCAACAAGTGACGCATAATACGCTTTACCTATGGAGTAAAACAAAATGGGTAGGGCGACTAACAAAACAAAGACAAGGATAAATCCTTGCCTTATTTTTAACGAAACTTGCGGTCCTACCACTGGCTTTTAAGCCTGTAACCACGCCCACGCAGTGTTTCTACTGGGTTAAGCACGCCGTCTGGGTCGAGTTTTTTACGCAAACGTAGTACAAACACTTCAATGACGTTCGAATCAAGATCAAAGTCTTGGTCGTAAATATGCTCTGTAAGCTCAGACTTTGAAATTACTTTTTGTGGGTTAACCATTAAGTATTCGAGTACTTTGTACTCATACGCAGTTAAGCTCAGCTCTTTATCGTTTACCCATACTTGTTGTGAACGTGTATGAATTTTAATAGGGCCAGCTGTCATTTCTGGATTTGCTTTACCTGCACTGCGACGAATAAGCGCATTACAACGAGCAATCAGTTCTTCAACGTGAAATGGTTTAGTTAGGTAGTCGTCAGCACCGGCATCTAAGCCTTCTACTTTGTCTTGCCAGCGATCGCGCGCGGTTAAGATCAAAATAGGAATAGTCACCCCTTGGGCGCGTGCTTTGTTTATTAGTTCAATACCGTCTATTTTAGGTAGGCCTAAATCAACTACAGCCATATCTAAAGGGTATTCAGTGATGTGAAAAAGGCCAGCTTCACCGTCGTGACATAAATCAACACTGTAACGCTCTTTTTCTAATGCATTGCGCAGGTTGTCTGCCAAATGTAAATCATCTTCTATTACTAAAATTCGCATTGGTTAATCCTTTTTCACTTCGCCAGTTTTCTTGTTTATTTTCAAATCGACGACGTGGCCGTCAGCTTTTAAAATTCGTACAGTAAAAAAAAGTGTTTCTTCAGAAATCTTTAACGTTGTACCGTCTGTAGTTTGTTTTGCAAGTATTACTGCTTTTTTTTTGCTTACCTCAACTTTATCGGTTTTGCTTTTGGTATTGTTTGCGTGGGCAAAATTAGCAAAACACACTACCGCGATTAAATTGAGTATTAATAATACACGCATTACGGAACTCCTAGAACAGACCTGCTTAGCTTAAAAACTAAGCCACTAAAACTTTAATACCTTGCGGTGTATTTAAGTTTTTATTAAGCAAAGTTTAATTAAAAATGAGTGAACAAACCCTGAATTGCTGGTTGCAGTTAAACAGGGTGGTCACAGTTTAATTAAGCAGGGAACACTTTTTTAAATGGTTTAACAATAGAGTTTTCATATACGCCACCGGCAACATAAGGATCATCTGCCGCCCATTCTCTGGCGTCTTCTAAAGAATTAAATTGAGCAATCACTAAAGAACCCGTAAAGCCTGCATCTTGAGGGTCTTCACTATCGATGGCTGGAAGTGGGCCTGCGGTTAATAGTCTGCCTTCGTCTTCTAGCGTTTGCAAACGCGCTAAATGAGCTGGGCGAGCCGCTTTACGGTACTCTAAACTATTTTGGACGTCTGTTGAATAAATCATATACAACATATAAATACTCTCAAAACTTGTTAAATTTAATTAACTGCATACTAGCATAGCGTTGATAAATGGTGAATTAAAAGTGTTTATGGCGATGTTTACAGCAAGAATGTTTTTTTACACGGTAATTGCTTGAAAAGCGTTGCGTAACACTGGTAGAGTCCCTTGGATAAGATAAATAATAACAAGGTTATTACATGAGTGAAAATAGAGAGCACTTTAGCTCCCGCTTAGGATTTATATTGGCAGCGGCAGGCTCTGCTGTGGGTATTGGTAACTTAGTAGGCTTTCCAGTTTCTGCGACTAAGAATGGCGGTGGTGCATTTTTGCTCGTCTATGCTTTGTTTGTCGCATTCATTTGTTTACCTGTAATGATGGCCGAAATGGCCATGGGTCGTCATGCACAAAAAGACCCGCTAGGTGCATACAAAAAATTAGCTAATAACGACAAAAAATGGAAATTTGCTGGCTTTTTAGCGGTATTAACGCCATTTATGATTGCTGTTTTTTATATGGTGATCACGGTGTGGATTTTTGGTTACTTGAGCCAAACCGCGCTGGGTAATTTAGATATGCTGGCAAACCCTGGACACTTTGGTGAGTTTATAAATAGCTATACCGTGTTTGGTTATATGGCGCTGGTAGTAGTTATTGTTAACCTAATTTTGGTCGGTGGCGTAAAAGACGGCATAGAAAAAGCAGCTAAATTTTTAATGCCAGCTTTATTTGTCATGCTTATTATATTGGTGGGTTACGTACTCACTCTTGATAACGCCATGGCCGGTGTTAAGTACTACATTATTCCTGATTTTAGTAAAATGAATGCCAGCGTGCTGAATGGCGCATTGAGCCAAGCGTTTTTCTCATTGTCGTTAGGTATGGGTATTTTAATTACCTATGCATCTTATATCTCGAAAAAAGATGACATTGTAGGCAGTGCTAAAATGGTCGCTATTACCGACTCACTGGTTGCGTTTGTAGCAGGCTTAATGGTGTTACCGGCTATTTTTAGCTTTGACCCAAATACCGATCCGGCTAAGTTATCTGACTCGTCAGTTTCAATGATTTTTGTCTACCTTCCAAAAATTTTATTAGCGTTACAAAATGATATTGGCTATTTTGGCGCATCAGCCGTGGCATTTATTTTCTTCTTATTGGTATTTTTTGCTGCTATCACATCACTGGTATCTATTGTTGAAGTACCAACAGCAACACTAAGCGATCGTAAAGGCATTAGCCGTAAAAAAGCGCTGGGCATACTCACTTTATCAACCGGTATATTAACTATTTTGTGTATTATGTCGTTTGGTATGATTGACAGCCTAACTACTTTTACTAGCTACGGTAGTGGTAATAAGAGCTTTTTTGATGTTGTTTATGACGTATTTTACGACACAATATTGCCTTTAAATGGTTTAATGGTGTGTTTGTTTGTAATGTATAAGTGGAAAAAAGTTCGCTTAAGCGAAGAGCTAAGACAAGGCTCTCCTAATTATGCTAATAGCTTTATGGAAAAGTACGTTAACTTTTCACTGCAAACCTTTATTCCAGCGATATTATTAATCATTTTTGTAAATACCGTTGCAACGAAGTTTTTTGATATCAGTATTTTTGGTTTTTAATTTAAACTAAATCTAAATAAGCCGCGCCTGTCGCGGCTTTTTTATTGCTGTTTGTTAATTCAGTGCGCCAGAGTCTAAATAGTCACCCATCCCTAGGGTAAACATCCATATGCCCCATAAGCTGTGCTCAAGAACACAGGCAAAGGTTGATCGGCTTTGTGCGTAGGTATAAGCAAATAGTAATCCGCCTATAAATGCTAAACTTACTGCAACCCAATTAGCGTAAACAATATGTGCCAGTGAAAATACACTCGCACTGACAATAATGCGTAGCCATTTACTGGGCATAATGCGCTTATAACGATGAAAAAAGTAGGTTCTAAATATTAATTCTTGTGGGATCACCGACAATAAAGGGTAGAGCAGTAATAGCATTAGCCAGTCTGTGAGATTTTCACGAGGTAAAGTAAACCAGTGTCCTTGGTAAAGTAAGTTGTAAAATACCCCCGAAAATAACGCGCCAATAAAGAAAAAGCTAAACATGCGGCGCTTCACAGCAGAAAACTGCCCCAAGCTAGTTAATCTAAAACGTTTAAAGTGGCTGTCGTTTAATAATAACATACAGCACACACTCATGAGGATGATCAGTGCTGGAATAAGCCAGTTAGATAAATATTGGCGAATATTAAAGCCAATTAAAGGCAGAATGATAAAAATAAAGGTAAATTCAAACCAGCGGTATTGATTAGCGTTCACGTTTGCTCACGGTGATTTTTATTTCACCTTAGCAAACGATTAAGTCATCTTTATGACTATAAAACAGTCAAGCTGATTATATTTAAACCCAATGAGTCTTACTAAGGCACTTGGCTTCCGGTTAAGGTTGACTTACCCCCTTGCAACCCTTAGCCTGCCTGCTTTTATTTTTACATCATTGTATTGCCACGTTAATAGGTTTAAGCCTAGGCGTGTATTTAGGAGCAAAAAATGAATAAAGCAGAATTGGTTGCAGCTATTGCGGATGCGAGTGAATTAACAAAAAAAGACGCACAAGCTGCGTTAACCAGCTTACAAAAAGTGATTACAAAGTCGCTGTCTGAAGGCGATCAGGTACAAATTTCAGGCTTTGGTACTTTTGCACTTAGTTACTACCCAGCGCGTACTGGTCGTAATCCACAAACTGGTGCAGCGATTGAAATACAAGGGGCTAATAAAGCCGTATTTAAACCAGCAAAAGCGTTAAAAGAGCGCCTTTAATGTATAACTTTAGTGCCTGTAAGTTCGCTTTTCCCCCAAAAGCTACTACGTAGCTTACAGGCTCTTTGCATTATTACCTTTGCCTGTAGTATCTGCAACCATTGTAAATAATTTACATTACTTGTTTATTACCTTTTATAAAATCTTATTATATTCAGCGTGTTATGTTTGGTATGTGATATGCAAATACTGTTATGTATTGAATGAAATAAGGAGTATTTAATGAGTAACTTACATAACAGTAATCGTTTAAAAGGTAAAAAAATTGCCATTTTAGCCACCGATGGATTTGAGCAAAGCGAGTTACTCTCGCCACAGGCTGCATTACTTGAGGCGGGCGCCGATATAGATGTTGTTTCTATTAAAGAAGGGCAGATCACCGCATGGGATGAAGACAAGTGGGGTGAAAAAGTTGCTGTTGATAAATTAGCAGCCAATGCAAATTCCGGTGATTACGATGCGCTTTTACTGCCTGGTGGCTTGTTTAATCCTGATAGCTTACGCCAAGACTCGGATGCTAAGGCATTTGTAGATGGTTTTTTTGGAGCAAAGAGAAACAAACCTGTTGCCGCTATTTGCCATGCGCCGTGGTTACTCGCAGAGATTAACAAGCTCAGAGACAAAAAGGTCACCTCATATCCCAGTATTAAAAGTGATTTAATTAATGCCGGTGCTAACTGGGTCGACCAAGAGGTGTGTGTTGATCAAGGCTTAGTGACTAGTCGCAGTCCTGCAGATTTAGACGCGTTTAATGCTAAGTTTATAGAAGAGATTCTTGAGGGTAAGCATCAAGCGCATTAAGTTTGCAGTTTAAATAAAAAAGGGCATGTTACATGCCCTTTTTTAGTGATTAAAAACGCCGTTGATTAAAGCGCTGTTGCGGCTTTCATCTCACTTACAAATGTTTTTAATTGTGTGGTCATTGCATTTAAATCATTTAGGTTTGCTTCAATGATTTTTACTACTGCAGAACCTGAAATAGCACCCGCAGCACCGGCTTTAAGCGCGGCTTTTACATCATCAGGTGTTGAAATACCAAAGCCTAATAACGCAGGCGCACTGTGGTACTCTTGTAAGCGCGAAACCACGTGTGTTGCAGGCATTTGTGCTTTAGTATCGGTGCCTGTTACCCCTGCACGAGATAGTAAGTAAGTGTAACCGCGACCGTACGATGCGCACTCACGCAACGTACCGTCACTGGCGTTCGGCGTAGCGATAAATATTGGATCAATACCGTTTGCCATGGCGGCTTTTCTAAACATTTTAGACTCGTGTAATGGCACATCAGCCACTAAAATAGAGTCAACGCCTACTGCTTTTGCATCAGTGTAAAACTTTTCTAAGCCACGTTTAAAGATTAAGTTTGAATACAATAATAAACCAATAGGGATGTCGGCATTGTACTGGCGTATTTCTTTAATAATATCAAAACAATCTTGTGTATTAATGTGCTCATCTAAAGCACGAATATTGGCCTTTTGAATAACAGGGCCGTCGGCAATCGGGTCTGAAAACGGAATACCTAGCTCTAGTCCATCTGCGCCGCCATCAATTAGGCTTTTAATAATTTCGATGCTTTGCGCTTTACCCGGATCGCCAATAGTAACAAATGGTACAAATGCGCCTTGGTTTTGCTCTTTTAGTGCTGCAAACATTTGTCCGTAACGGTCAGTTTTTACTTGGCTCATAATTGACCTTCCTCTGATAATACCTTGTGTACGTGGGCTAAATCTTTATCGCCACGGCCACTTAAATTAACCACTAAAATGCTTTCTTCTTGCAACTCTTCCGCATATTTAAGTGCATATGCAATGGCATGACTTGATTCTAGTGCCGGAATAATACCTTCGTGTTTTGCCAGTGCTTGAAACGCATCAAGAGCTTCGGTATCGCTAATGCCTACATATTGAGCTCGACCAGTCTCGTGTAAAAATGCATGTTGTGGCCCTACAGCAGGGTAATCTAATCCCGCCGATACAGAGTAAGACTCTTCAATTTGGCCATCGTCATTTTGCATAATGTAGGTATAAGTGCCGTGTAAAATACCTTTAGTGCCTTTGCAGATTGTTGCGCCGTGCTCGTGGGTATCAAGGCCTTTACCTGCTGGTTCTACACCAATTAATTTAACACCCGGCTCGTCAATAAAATCAGTAAACATACCAATGGCATTGGAGCCACCACCTACACAAGCTAAAACCGCATCTGGTAGTCGACCTTCCGCTTTAAGAATTTGCTGTTTAGCTTCCTCGCCAATAATTTTTTGATACTCACGTACAATTGTTGGAAAAGGATGAGGGCCCGCAGCCGTACCCAGTAAGTAATGTGCCTCTTGATAGTTTGCTGACCAATCACGCAGAGCTTCGTTAACTGCATCTTTTAATGTGCCCGAACCTGCTGTAACCGGAATAACTTCAGCGCCCATAAGTTTCATTCTGAATACATTCGGCTGTTGGCGTTCAACGTCTTTTGCACCCATGTAAATACGACATTTTAAGCCAAGTAATGCACACGCAAGTGCGGTGGCTACACCGTGTTGGCCAGCACCGGTCTCTGCTATAACTTCTTTTTTACCCATGCGTTTAGTCAGTAATGCTTGACCCAACACCTGATTAGTTTTGTGTGCACCGCCGTGAAGTAAATCTTCACGCTTTAAGTAGAGCTTAACTTTAGGGTTTTTAACTAAGTTGCGAGTTAACGTAAGTGGCGTAGGGCGACCTGCATACTCGTTTAAAAGCTGTGTAAATTCAGCTTGAAAATCAGGATCTTTTTGCGCTTTGTTAAATTCGCTTTCTAACTGCTTTAGCGCAGGTACGAGTAACTCGGGGACAAACATTCCGCCAAACTCGCCAAAATAAGCTGGATTTTGCATTTTAACCTCAATAGTTTCTGATGCTTGAAAAAGCATGATTTAATTTTTTTACGCACTTTTTACCAGGAGACTGTTCTACACCTGAATTTAAATCAAGTCCTAAAGCTCCGTGATAGAGGGCATCGCTAATATTGTCTGGGTTTAAGCCGCCAGCAAGCATAAAGGGGGTCGTGGCATCACGCAGTACCAACCAATCAAATGTTTTACCTGTGCCACCCGCGTGTGAATCACTGTGGGTATCGTATAAATGGCGATCTGCTCCTGCTACGGGTTGTGGTAAAACATTTTTTATTGCCTGTGCTTTCCAAATTTGGCAATTACGTGGTAATTCACTACGTAATGACGCAATGTATTGTTCATCTTCTTGGCCATGTAATTGAACGGCTGATAATTTAAGTTGTTTAGCGTGTTCAGCCACATCAGGTATCGCAGCATTAACAAATACGCCAACAAATTTTAAAGGCGCACTTTGACTGATTTCTTTAGCACAATCTAAATCAACAAAGCGGGGGGATTTAGGGTAAAAAATCAACCCGCCATACACAGCGCCATTGCTATAGGCTGCAATAGCATCTTGATTGCGGGTTAAGCCGCACACTTTGTTCTCGCCTAATATAACGCGACGACATGCTTGTATTAGATCAGCTTCAGCCATTAATGAGCTGCCAATTAAAAAGCCATTACATAAAGGGGCTAAGCGTTTTACATCTTGATGGGTGTAAATACCTGACTCAGAAATAACCACTTTATTTTCAGGAATAAGTTTACGTAGTCGTTCTGTGGTGGCTAAGTCGGTGCTTAAATCACGCAAATCTCGATTATTAATCCCAATTATTTGTGCATTTAGTGCCAGCGCACGGTGAACTTCTTCTTCGTTACTTACTTCAGTTAATACTGACATATTTAATGAGTCGGCCACTGCATGCAGTGTTTTGTATTGCTGATCGTCAAGCACAGATAGCATAAGTAAAATAGCGTCGCCGCCATAAATACGTGCCATATAAACTTGGTACTCATCAATAAAAAAGTCTTTACAAATAAGCGGCTGTTCAACTTGGCTACGTACAAATTCAAGGTAATCAAAGCTGCCTTGAAAGTACTTTTCATCAGTTAACACACTCATACAAGTGGCATACGGCTTATACGCTTGAGTGATTTCTGTTAAATCAAATGGCTGACGAATCAACCCCTTAGAGGGCGACGCTTTTTTGCATTCTAAAATAAACTGCGTACCAGATGCTGCCAGTGCTTTGTAAAAACTACGCTCAGTCGGTTTGGCTTGATGTATAAAGCTATCTAGTGGGCGTGCAGCCTTACGCTCGATTAGTTCTATTTTTTTATCAGCAATAATTTTGTCTAATACATTAGCCATGACTTACCTCAATAATTGCATTTAATGTGTCCATGGCCTTGCCTGAACGTAATAAAGAGTGTGTTATTTGTGCACCTTGTTTTAACGACTCTGCTTGGCCGGTTAAGTACAGCAATGCGGCCACATTAACAACAATTGCGGCGTTGTGTGCCTCAGTGCCTTTACCTTGTAAAATAGCAAGGCTGGCGTTTGCATTGTATTGTGGGCCTTCACCGGCTAATTGTTCAAGTGAATAGTTTGCAAGGTCAAAATCACTTGGACTGAGTGTGTACTGAGTAATTTTACCATTATTAAGCTCTACAACCTGTGTTGGACCATGTAAGGCAATTTCGTCAGTACCAGAGCCGTGCACTATCATAGCGCGTTTAGTGCCTAGAGTATTAAGCGTTTGTGCCATTGGCAGACATAAAGACTCATCGTACACGCCGAGTAATTGCACCTCAGGAGCTGCTGGATTAGCCAGTGGCCCAAGAATATTAAAAATGGTTCGGGTTTTTAAACTGGTACGCACGTTCATCGCATGGCGCACCCCACTGTGATAGTGCGGTGCAAATAAAAAGGTAAAATTTGTGCTCTCTAAACAACGAGCAGCGACCTCTGGGGTCATATCGATATTGATCCCCAGTGCTTTGAGCAAGTCAGCAGACCCAGAATTACTCGACACGCTTCGATTGCCATGTTTTACCATATTAATACCTGCCGCGGCCGCCACAATCGCGGCGGTGGTACTAATATTTATAGTGTTTGAACCATCGCCACCGGTACCGCAACTATCAGCAAGTTGCGTTTTATTAGTGGTAAATGCAACTGCATTTTCACGCATTGAAGCGGCAGCACCGGCAATCTCATCGCTTACTTCACCTTTCATTTTAAGACCAATAAGTAACGCAGAGAGTTCAATGTCGCTCATATTGCCTTGCATAATTTGATCAAATAGCGATTTTGCTTGCACGTAACTAAGTGACTGCTTTGTGATAATGTGCTCAATGGCGTGTTGAACATTAAGCGGGCTGTGTAATTGATTAGTCATAATGTTCCTTTTATTTGGCACGTGTTAAATAAGCAACGCTTTGCTGCAGTAGCATTGCGCCATTGGGCGTTAAAATTGACTCTGGGTGGAATTGATAGCCCAGTGCATTGTCTTGATGATGATAAATAGCCATTGGTATATCTTGATACTTGGCAATAACAGCTAAGTTATCAGGTACTTTTGTTGCCATTAATGAGTGATAACGTGCCACCGGCATAGTGCTACCCATGCCGTAAAATACAGGGTGATCATTTAATTCTATGGTTGATGACTTACCATGTACGGTTTCACCAGCATGACCGATTACTCCGCCATAACTTTGTGTTAGCGCTTGTTGACCTAAACAAATACCAAGCATTGGAAATTGACCCTTACACAGGTTAATTAATTCCATAAGGCAGCCTGCATCGTTTGGCGCACCTGGGCCTGGTGATAATACTAGTAGTACTTGGCCGCGCTCTGCCTGCATTTTTTCGAATATGACCTCTGCGCTAATGTTGTTTCGGTAAACCACTAGCTCAGCCCCAAGCATTGTTAGCTCATCGACAAGGTTGTAGCTAAATGAGTCAAAGTTATCTAAAAAGTAAATTTTAATAGGGTGTGCTTCACTCATTTTATACTGCCTTATACGTCGATTTAATTGCGGTGATCACCGCTTGGGCTTTAGCGCGCGTTTCGTTTGCCTCTGACATTGGATCTGAATCAAATACAACCCCAGCACCGGCCTGCACATATGCAATATTATTTTTAACAAAGGCGGCACGAATAACAATACAGCTGTCCATGGCACCGTCACCGGTTAAATAGCCAACTGCGCCACCATAGCTACCGCGACGTTTGCCTTCAGTTTTGCGTACTAATTCTGCCGCACGTACTTTGGGGGCACCCACTAAGGTACCCATATTCATACAGGCTTGATAAGCATGCAGAGCATCTAATTCGGGTTTTAATTTTCCTACTACACGTGATACTAAGTGCATTACTTGTGAGTAGCGGTCTACTTTTAATAGCTCTTTGGCATGTCGAGTACCAGGCACGCTAATACGAGCAACGTCGTTACGTGCTAAATCAACCAGCATTAAGTGCTCGGCACGTTCTTTTTGATCGTTTCTGAGCTCAAGTTCAATACGGCTATCTAAATCGGGATTAATTTGTCCATTTGCAAACTTACCCCGTGGACGAGTACCTGCAATCGGATAAACCTCAACTTGTTGAGACTTAACCTCATACTTAAGCGCAGACTCTGGAGAAGCGCCAAATAATGAGAAATCTTCATCACGCATGTAAAACATGTACGGGCTTGGGTTTTGCTTTTTAAGCTGGCTATAAGCATGTAATGAGTCAGGGCACGGCAATGAGAAAGTACGAGAGGGCACCACTTGAAAAATATCGCCATCAACTATATGTTGCTTAAGTTTTATCACTTGTTGGCAATATTGCTCATCACTAATATCAACATTTACAGGGCAGTCACCTGCTTGGCTTGGGGCACTAAAGTCTGCGGCGTGGTCGCACAATGTATTAAGGCGCTCTAATTGTTTGCCCACTTCAAAACAGTTTGCGTGAACATCTGGGCCATTATACACATTACCAATTAACTCGGTTGTTTGTTTTTGGTGATCAATAACAACCAGTGTTTCGGCTAAATAAAATACGTAGTCTGGGCAGGTATTTTCACCGTCAGGTACATCGGATAGTTGTTCAAAGTTAGCCACCATGTCGTAGGCAAATACACCGCCTAAAAACACTGAGAACGGATTGTCAGTGGTGCTTCTAATACTATTTAAACAAGTGCGTAGTGCACTAAAAGCGTTATCGGCAATCAGTTTGCTAGCTTGGTCAATGGTGTCATCTGCTGGGTGATACTCAAGTGTGAGTGTGGTATCGGTTAACTGTGAAGCGCAGTTTTGTACATTAGCCTGCAAATAGTTAAGTAGTTGTTGGCCGTTGTTTGATTGTGCACTGATGCTCACTTGGTTGCCTTGGCAAACAATACGCAATGCACAATCAACCAGTATTAAGCTTTTTACGCTATCTTTTGAATCTATTTCTGCAGATTCAAGCAATAGTGAGTTAGGTTTATCAAGTGCCGCATACAAGGCAAGTGGGCTACTTATGTAGTCTCGTACTTGCGTTATGCTGGTCACTTCACCTGGTGTTGTTGTTATATGACTAAAAATCAAACCTCATCCCCTAAAAAATAAAACCCCGCAATGCTAAGCAGTGCGGGGTTTGAATAACGATGTCTAAATTATAGATAGACCATTACCGTCCCGCTATGCCAGGCGCCACCACCAATGATGTGTAAGAGTGTTTACGTTATTCATGTTTTTAATTCCTGTTAATCTTGTATTGCAAAATTTAGTGATAAAAAAACCCGCATGGTAGCGGGTTAGAATTTTTTGTTTAGACACGACAATTCATCACCCTTTGTTTTAAGAGTGCCACCACCAGATGATGTTTTGAATTGTATTTTTCATTGTTATTTATTCTTTAATGTCTAAAAGTGGCTACAGTAAAACGTATCAACTGCTTTTGTGTCAAGTGTTTATTTAAAACAATTTCGTTAAAAAACTTGTTATACTGTGTGAAACACCCTTAAACCATTAATTAAAGTAGTTTTCATTTGATAAAATACGACTTACATAGCCATACAACACACTCAGACGGACATTTAACCGTTGAGGAACTATTAGCGCGAGCAGTCGATAAAAACATTGATGTATTTGCCATTACCGATCACGATACTGTGGCCGCAATTGAGCCTGCGCAGGCTTTTATCAAACGTGAAAACTTGCCGCTTAAACTGATTAATGGGGTTGAAATATCAACCAAATGGGAGAGTTTTGAAATACATATTGTTGGGCTTAACATTGATACCAATGATAGCACTTTGCATACATTACTTAGCGAGCAACAGCAAAAGCGCGAAACCCGTGCAATTGAAATAGGCCATAGATTAACAAAAAATGGCTTTGAGGGTATTTATCAACAAGCCCGCGATCTGGCTGAAAATGCGCAAATTACTCGTGCTCACTTTGCCAGAGCTTTAATTGAGCGAGGTGTGGCTAAAAACTTTCCTGGGATATTTAAAAAGTACTTAGGGCGAGGAAAAACCGGTTACGTACCGAGTAACTGGTGTGATATGCAAACGGCAATTTCAGCGATTCATGCCGCCGGTGGGGTGGCTGTTTTGGCGCACCCAAGTAGCTACAAAATGTCGAATAAGTGGTTGCGTAAACTACTCGTAGAGTTTAAATCAGTGGGCGGTGATGCAATGGAAGTTGCCCAACCGCAACAGGCCCCGAGTGAGCGTCAGTTTTTAGGCTTGTTGAGTCAAGAATACGACCTGCTTTGCTCTCAAGGCTCTGATTTTCACTTTCCGACTAGTTATTTAGAACTTGGAAAAAATTTATACTTACCTAAAGATTGCCAAGGGGTTTGGCAAACATGGGAAAAGCACGAAGGAGTTGCATTATGAGTCAATTATTTCATATACATCCGGATAACCCACAGCCTAGACTAATTTCTCAAGCTGTTGATATTATTAAACAGGGCGGCGTAGTTGTGTACCCAACAGATTCGGGATATGCGATTGGCTGTAATTTAGGTAACAAACAAGCAAAAGAGCGCATAGAGCGTATTCGTGGTATTGAAAAACACCATAATTTTACTTTAGTGTGCCGCGATTTATCTGAGCTTTCTACTTATGCTCGGGTAGATAACCAAATGTTCAGGCTGATCAAAAATAATACCCCAGGGCCTTATACGTTTATTTTTAAAGGCACAAAAGAAGTACCTAAACGCTTATTAAACGATAAGAAAAAAACCATAGGCATTCGTGTTATTGAACACCCAATTGCTTGTGCGTTACTTGCGGAATTGGGTGAGCCATTAATGTCATGCTCACTTATTTTACCGGGTGATGAATACACGCAAGCGGACCCCGATGACATTTTGGATCGTCTAGATAAGCATGTCGATTTAATTATTCATGGCGGATACCTCACAGAGCAAGCAACCACGGTAATTGATTTATCAGAGGACGATATTCAAATTTTACGTGTAGGCTGCGGCGATACGGCTCCATTTGAATAGCAATGAAACAGCCTGACACGGTTTCGTTAATACCTACAGATATGCCAGTGCAGCAAAAGCTGCCACTGGCATTTTTGCATGGGAAAGCCGTTGTTGAAAAGCCTGAAGATTTATATATTCCGCCTGATGCGCTTGAAGTTATTTTAGAAACCTTTGAAGGTCCGTTAGATCTGTTGCTTTATTTAATTAAAAAGCACAAGTTAGATGTTCTCGAATTATCTATATTTAGCATTACTGAGCAGTATGTAAAATATGTAGAAATGATGAGTGAGTTTCAGTTAGAACTCGCCGGCGAATATCTCGTAATGGCAGCATTGCTGGCGCAGATTAAGTCGCGGTTGTTACTGCCAGTGCATGAGGAATTAGAAGAAGAGGAAGATCCCCGCGCCGAACTTATAAAACGTCTACAAGAGTACGAACAATTTAAAAAAGCGGCCGAAAATATCGATTCTTTGCCCCGCGTTGGTCGCGATATATTTATCGCCAATGCAACTTTCCCAGAGTTAGAAGAAAAAAACCAACCCTTACCTGAACTGGCAATCAAAGATCTATTGTTAGCGCTAAGCGACGTAATGGCGCGTGCTAAAACATTTGAGCATCATTTAATTAGTGCAGAAACCCTGTCAACTCGTGAACGTATGAGTTTAATTTTACACACACTATCCCAAGCAAAAGCACCTGTTGCGTTTACCCAACTGTTTACCTTTGAAGAGGGCCGCAGTGGAGTAGTTGTTAGTTTTACTGCCATGTTAGAACTAATCAAAGAGGGCTTAATTGCTTGCTTACAAGTTGAGTCTGATAGCCAAATATATGTATCTCTTAATCAGGCTGCCGAAAGTTAACCTCCCATAAAGTTTTTTGCAATTATACTAAATTAATAGACTTTACTGTGCGTATACGCACGATAAGTGTTTGCATATGCTATTTTAATCGCCACTCATCCATTATATCGTAGTGTTATTACTAGATTAGAGATTGGCGATAAGCAATGTTTAAAAACTCAAAAACCGGTTATGGCCTGATGGCTATATTTTTACACTGGTTAATGGCATTGACTGTCTTTGGTTTGTTTGGTTTAGGCTTATACATGGTTGAGCTAACTTACTATGATAGCTGGTATAAAGGCTCATTAGATTTGCATAAAAGCATAGGGCTGAGTTTAGCGGCTATATTTGTTTTTAGACTGTTATGGCGTCGATTTAATGTAAAACCTAGCCCTATTGGGACCAACACTCAATTAAATCAGCTGGCCCAAACCGCACATATTTTAATGTATCTGTTTTTAGTGATTATTATGGTGTCTGGGTATCTAATCTCTACTGCTGATGGGCGGCCAATCGAAGTGTTTGGCTTGTTTTATGTCAAAGCCATCGACTTTACCTTTGATTCTCAGGCAGATATAGCAGGGCAGATCCATTATTACAGCGCATGCTTACTGATTGGGTTTGTGGTGCTGCATATTTTAGGTGCGTTAAAACACCACTTTATAGATAAAGATAAAACATTAATTAGAATGATCAAATTACAAAAGGAAGCTTAAAATGAAAAAGTTACTATTAACTTCAGCGTTATCAGCAGCGATGTTTATGACAGCTACCGATGCTAGTGCTGCAGACTATGTTATTGATACCAAAGGAGCACATGCCTTTGTTAATTTTAAAATTAAACATTTAGGTTACAGCTGGTTGCACGGGCGTTTTAACACCTTTGATGGGCAGTTTAACTACGACCCTAAAAACCCAAACGCATCTCAAATTAGTGTAAATATCGACACAGCAAGCCTAGATTCAAACCATGCTGAACGAGATAAACACTTACGCGGTGGCGACTTTTTAAATGTAAGCAAATACCCACAGGCTAGCTTTAAAAGTACAGCAATTAAGTTTGATCAAGACGGTGAAGAAGCCACAGTAACCGGTGAGTTTACCCTTCATGGTATTACTAAAACAATTAGTTTTGAAATTGATAAGATTGGTGAAGGTAAAGATCCATGGGGTGGTTACCGTGTCGGTTTTGAAGGTGAAACCAGCTTAAAACTAGCTGATTACGGTATTGATTACGATTTAGGCCCAGCGTCAACGCACGTTGATATTGGTTTATTTATTGAAGGTATTCGTCAATAATACCGTTTTATAGTTAAAGCTAAGCGTTATCACGCTTAGCTTTTTTATTGTAAATGCGCTTCTAATTTTGATTTTAAGTGACTTGGTAACCACCGAGTTAATACTTGTTTATAGTCTTCAGTTTGCTTAATTAGTTTGAGTTGCTGATTGAGTGTGGCAATATCTTCTGCGCCTTGCTCGTTTTTAGTACAGCCAATGTAACCGTAACTAATTTTTGGTGCCTCAGTCAGCATGCGCTGCGTTAAATTGTCACTAAACCCCATCGTTTTTGCTAAATAATAATGCTCACTGGGGTAGCCTAATAAAATATCAATTCGCTCTAAGTTAAGCATATAGGTTAATGTACTGAGGGTATCGCGAGTAGGTCTAATGACAATATTTGTATTAGGTGTGGTATTAATTACCTTATCAATTTCACTGCCGTATGAGCGATTCATCGATACACCCAAGGTGAGCTTTTTATTTACTAATAAATTAGTTAACGACACTGATTTACTGCTTTCAATACCTAGCGCAATGCTCAGCTTTTGATGCATGGCAATAGAGGGAGAAAGACCAGCTGTAGAGCTTTGATGCGTGAAGTAAACACGCTCTTCTCGATATTTGTTTTTATAAAGTGATAATGCGCATGCATTTGATTGCAGGTTAGCGAGTTCCTGAATAACTTTACCAGAGGGAATAATGATACGTTCAAAGTTAATATGCGGAAGTTGTTGCTCTAACAGCGAAATAATACTTTCATCACGGCCCTGAGATTTATCCGGACCGCTTAAAATATAATAGGGCGCAAAGTCATGCGTTATCCATTTTATTGTTCTGGCATCACACTTTGTGCTTAAAAATACACAGACGAACAGTATTAACCACGAAAACCGCATTTTCACTACAACAAGTAAATAAACATAGATTTAAGTGTAGTCAATAATACACCAAAAAGTAAAATGCCAGCATAAAGCTGGCATTTTAATTTATTTATAAGTTAAACACTTATAAATAATAATTAACTGGCTTTCAGCCATTTTACAAATTGACGTGCATCACTTGCTTTTTGAAACAATGCATTTTTCAAACCTTGTGTATCGCTGAAGATTACACGATGTTTGTTAACCGAAATTGATTGCACTGGATGTGCTATTTGGATCATAGATCCGTTATATTTGTATGACATAATAAAACTCACTTTATTTTTGTTATTTATTCTGGGCTTTTTCTTAAAGCACATTACAGATGATAAATAATCTAATTGTGTTTAGCTTCATTACAGTGTTGACGATCTTTATGACACTTTTACGATGATATTAAAAATAAATCATCAAGGTATTAATAGGGGTTCTCGCCGTACAATAACTTAGCTTTTGAATATACGTTTTGCGGGGCTTACTGGATCAGGGTAAAGAGGTTAACCGCTAGGGCTTTTTATAGCCAAGCAGCAATATTACGTCACAATATTTTTCTTTGCAAGCAATTTATTAAAATACTTTGAATTGAGTGGAATTCATATGTAGCCATAAATATTAATTCGTAAAGGACAACAGACCCAAATATATCTGACTATACTCAGTTTTTAACTGAGGGGGTCAAATGAACTCACTATCCGCGCCATATCAACATTTTTTATCTAATCCAATAGCAAAGCCGCCCTGTCGTATGCACAATGCAAATATGTATGGGTTTTTTGCTGAAATAGAATCTAATAAAGCACAAAAGTATATTGATTCAACGTTAAACATAGGGGAGGAGGGTAATATTTATTTTAAAATACTTGGCGAGTTTGCACTTATTACATTTACAGATATTGAAAAAATAGCCTCGATGACCCCGCCATTCGATCAGCATGGTTGGATGCAAGAAACAGATATTATCATTTGGTTGCCTGTCGCTAAGGTTAAGGATGAAGATATAACCTACTTATATTGGTATCCAGCGTTTATCTGTGTTAACAACATTTATGCACTTATTAATGGTCGCGAAACATGGGGCTATAATAAGTATTTGTGTGACTACACCATGCCAAGCTGTGTATCGGAGCTATCGAATTTTTCAATATCTTTAGAATGCTTTGAACATTTCTCCACTGAATCAAAGCTACAAATGCATGAGCTATTTTCAATTACTATAAATTCTAAACACCAAGATAGCGATTTCTTATCTATTATTGATAACTTTGGCGATCAAGTAGCAAATTTGTTTTCTCGCAAACATTTAGATATTGATTTTTCATTATTAAAGCAGTTATTGAGTGGCTTTGTTAATCCACAAATGGATCAAATTTTGTTAAAACAATTTCCTGATGGCAGTGGCGATTCAGCGGTATACCAGAGCGTAATGCACTCACCTTCAATGATTAAAAAAATACATAGCTTTAAATTTTTGAAACCTGAGTTTACTTTGCATCTTAATAATTTAGATAGTTTTCCACTTGCCGATATGTTTGGTCTAAAGTTAGGTAGTCAAGCGCTGCACTTACCTTTTTATGTGCAAATGGATTTCGACCAGTTAGCCGCAACTAAAATTTAAATTGCTTAGAAGGATTTCCCATGAACCAAGAAAAAATCGTGATAATTGGTGGCGGTGTATCGGCTATGACTGCTGCACTGTATTTAACTGAGCAACCTGACTGGCAACAGCATCGAACTATCACAGTATACCAACAAGGCTGGCGTTTGGGTGGTAAAGGAGCAAGTGGTCGAAATGCGGCTAGCGGGCAGCGTATTGAAGAGCATGGCTTACATGTTTGGTTTGGTGCTTATGTAAATAGCTTTAAAACAATAGAAACGGTTTACACTAAATTACAACGGCCAGCCGATTCACCTTTATCTACATGGCAGCAAGCATTAAAACCGCATAGCTTTATAGCCTTAGAAGAATATATTGATGACCAATGGCAAACATGGCCAATTGATTTCCCATTACTTGCAGGGAATCCTGCTGATGGAAGTTTAGATATAACGCCATGGGATTTTATTAAAATGACCCTAGCTTGGCTAAAAAAGTGGATATTTGATTTACAGTCAGCAGCAAAAAAAGCTAATAAAAATATACAATTAAGTACAAAAAAAACACGAGATCAATCTTTATTACGGCACTTGCACCAACAAATAACAGATTTGGTTGATGATACCGAAGATGCTTGGCGAGATTTTGCTGATGATATAAAACAATATTCGAGTGAAGTTGCTTCTACTCCAAGCTTATTAATCAATACATTAAATAAGTTTGCCCACGCCGACAATACATTAAACCCCCAAGTACATGAGAAAAAAGATGGCCTTGTTATTTGGTATATAGTTAGAAAGCTAAAGCGCTGGCTTAATAGCGAAATGATTGAGTTGTTAGACAATAATTCGCAGCTTAGACGATTATATATTTGCGCAGACCTTGCTATCGCAATGCTAGTTGGTTTGGTAAAAGACAAAGTATATCGAGAAGGGTTTGAGGTTATAAATAAATTTGATTTTAGGCAATGGCTTATAAGAAATGGGGCAAATGAGCAATACAGTG
This sequence comes from Pseudoalteromonas sp. S1608, assembly GCF_005887265.1. Taxonomy (GTDB): domain Bacteria; phylum Pseudomonadota; class Gammaproteobacteria; order Enterobacterales; family Alteromonadaceae; genus Pseudoalteromonas; species Pseudoalteromonas undina. The sequence goes on along the minus strand of NZ_PNDK01000002.1, from coordinate 324,102 downwards.
CTAATTCGGCGCCTATACGAGGGTTTTATGATTTGGTGTTTGCGTACCCTGCGGGTGACCTAAGTAAGCCCAATGTTGAGGCTGGTGTCGCATCATTGGCTATGTTACGCATCGCGCTGTGTTACCGCGGAGGGGTCATGTGGAAAATGCAAGCGGGGATGGGCGATGTCATCTTTGCTCCCTTATACGAACTACTAAAAAAAAGAGGGGTTAAGTTTGAGTATTTTCATCAATTGCAAAGCCTGACTCCCAGCCTAAGTGAGCAAGGAGAGAGTTTTGTCGAGACCGTTGAACTTCAGCAACAAGTTTCTTTGCTCGCAGACGCAGAGTATCAACCACTGGTTAATGTTAAAAAACTACCTTGTTGGCCAAGTGAACCACTTTATGCGCAAATTAATAGTGAACAAGCCGCACTATTAAAGCAGCATGATATTAATTTAGAATCTTTTTGGTCAGACTGGCCGTCTCAATACGAAAACCATTTTGGGCAGCCACTGCCAATAAAAAAATTAAACTACAAAGAAGATTTTGACAGAATTGTGTTGGGTGTATCTGTGGCGTCACTTGAGCACGTATGCCCTTCATTGTTAGCGTGGGATACTAAATTTGCAGCGCAAGCAAAGCAAGTCAAAACGGTGGCAACCCAAGCTGCCCAACTATGGCTTAATAAAACAGACGAGCAATTAGGCTGGCAATATATTCCAAAGAGTAAAGAAGGCCCAATTCTAAGTGGCTTTAGCGAACCATTTGATACGTGGGCGGCAATGATGAATTTAGTCGACAAAGAGCAGTGGCATACTGATTGCCCTCCTAAAAACATTGCTTATTTTTGCAGTGTTTTTCCTTGTGAGTACTATCCACCAAAAAGTGAATATCAATTTCCTCTACAGGCTAAATCGCAAGTAAAGGTAAATCTAGAAGCAATACTAGAAAAAAACATGCAGTCCTTATGGCCGCTTGCATATCAAAATAATGAGTTTGACTGGTCTGTATTATATGAAATATCGTCATCAGGGGATGAACGATTAAATGCTCAATACTGGCGAGTAAACGTTGACCCAAGTGAGCGTTATGTTTTGTCAGTTGCTGGTTCAAGTAAGTATCGACTGGCGACAGATGAGACAAAATTTACAAATCTTTTTATTACCGGTGACTGGATTAAAACGGGTGTTAATGCCGGTTGTGTTGAAGCGGCTGTTATGGCAGGTATGCAAACAGCCAGAGCAATGGTGGGTTACCCACAACACATTAGTGGCGAAAATGCATTTGCAGTTATCAAAAATTAAAATACTCTTCCAGCACAGCTTTAATCGGTTGATTAGTATATAGTTAAACATGTTGTTTACATTTATTTAGCGCAAAGGTCACGTGAAATGAAAAATAAAGGCAAGCTTCTCAATAAAAATATATGGTTGGTATGCTTACCAGGCTTTTTACTGCCACTGCAGGCGAAAGTAGTGGTAGAGGGTAAAAGTGATGACCAACCGAACATGGAAATCATTGAGGTTTATGCGCAAAAAAGAGCGCAAAAAATTGAAGAAGTCGGCATTTCTGTAAGCACAATAAAAGGGGACGATCTCAAAGCGCAACATGTTAAAGACTCAACAGAGTTATCTGTATTTGCCCCAAATTTAAAAATTAGTCAAAACGCAGCGGAAGGCACACCACCAGCGGTTAATATTCGTGGCGTAGGGCTAGTTGATTATAACACCGCTAATACATCGCCGGTGGCGATGTATGTGGATGATATAGCCGTGGGCTCTGCCAGTAACCAAATTGTAAACTTATTTGATATTGAGCAGATTGATATTTTGCGTGGCCCACAAGGAACTTTATTTGGTCGTAACTCTACTGGCGGGGCTATTTTAATCCGCTCTAAACGCCCTGAGTTTGAACAAAGTGGTTATTTAAGTGCTGGTATTGCTAATAACAACGCGACCAGTGTAGATGCTATGTTTAATTCAGCTATTGGAGACAACACAGCCGTTCGTGTTGCGCTAAACCATCAAAATTATGATTATTCTACAAACAATATTTTCGCTGATTCACCAACAGCGGGGATGCGGCAAACAAATGGCCGAGTGTCCTTTTTAGCTGACTTTGACACTGTGCGGTTGTTGATAAAAGGGCATATTTCTGATTGGGATGGCATAGTTCAGCCTGTTGGCAGTATTGGGGTTATTGCAAACCCATTAACAGGAGAGCGATGCTCGCCAGCACAAGCAGGTTCAACCACCTGTTTTGATAACTTTGGATTTAATGATGGCAGTGATGATTTTTATACAGTAAGCGTTAATAATAATTCGCCACATAAAACCGATGGTAAGGGAGGGAGTGCCCATGTTAATTGGCAATTGGATACACACAATGAGCTTATTTCACTAACTAGCTATAACAAGTTAAAGCGTGATCATGCCTTTAACTGTGATGGCTCTCCAGCACGGTTATGTGAAGGCAATTTAGGTTTAAATACTGATTTAGTAACGCAAGAGTTTCGGTTGCAATCTCAGCTCGCAGAGCATTTTCTTACAACGGGAATTTATTATGCTGATGAGTCTATTATTCAAGACAATGTAAATGATATTTTACGAGATTATCGAGGCATTTTAGAGACAGATTTAACCGCTACTTTTTTCTATGATAATAGGATAAAAACAAAGAGCATTGCAGCGTTTACCCAACTTGACTATCAATTAAACCAAGATTGGCTAATTACCGCTGGGCTTCGTTATTCTTATGAGTCTTTAGATTACGACTCAACATCCCAGCTTAATATTATTTTAGACCCTAACAATTTAACCGGAGTTAAGGTGCCATTTTATCGTGTTCAGGGAGAGCAATCAGATAATGGCATTTCTGGTCAGTTGGCTGTGAACGTTAAGCTAGATGATGCAACCTATGCCTATTATCGATTTGCTAATGGCGCAAAAAGCGGAGGCTATAACGGTGGGTTTTTATCATCGGTTGAACAAGCACAGCTTGCTGATTATCAAAAAGAACGATTGAACTCACATGAAATTGGCTCAAAGTCTTGGTGGCCACAGTTGGGCATGCGATTTAATTGGGCTGCATTTTATTATGATTATAATGACCAACAGGTGTTTATGAATCAGCCTTCAGTGTCTGATCAGAGCCCGCCTATTCAATTATTAGAAAATGTGGCTGACTCGATTATATATGGCCTAGAGGCTGATTTTGAGTATTGGCTGACCGATGATTTGAATGTTAAGTTTGCTATGGGTTATATACCCCATGCAGAGTTTGAAGAATATGTTGATCCTTTAGGTAACGCATTAACAGATAATCGCTTGCCGTTTACCTCAAAATGGAACCTCAGTGCAGGCATTGAATACACGCTTGAGTTGGCGAATCACCCACTAACAACGCAATTATTAGTTGATTATCAATCCGACTACTATTTTGATCAGAATCAAAACCCTTATGCGATGCAAGATGGCTATAGTATTTTTAATGCAAACATACATTATCAACATGATAACTGGGCGATTGCTATTTGGGGAAAAAACCTCTTTGGTACGCAATATAGTCACTTAAAATTTGATTTAAGCTCTTTCCTTGGCATGCTTGAAGACTTTAAAGGTGAAGGCAGGCGTTTTGGTTTAGATGTTAGTTATCAGTTTTAATTTTAGTCTTTAAATTAAGGTGCGAAGTATGCCAATGAAGGCAGTTCTAAAGCTATTTTTATATTGTGTATTTTTGTGCTTTAGCAATTTAGCGCCGGCAGATACACTCGCTCCTATTGTTTATACTTTAAAACAACAAGATACTGATTTGCTCGGTCAGGGTCATGTATTTCAGGTAACGAGTGGTACTTTTCCCCGTAACCACAGTGAAATAGAAATGTGGCTTGAAGATAAACAACCACAATCAAGAACATCGTTTTTTGGTGGTAGTTTTTGGTTTGTCATAGCACTTGAAAATAAAACAGATTTAGATGAACTGGTGCTCTATCCGTATAACACGTTACTTTCAAAAATCGAAACCCGGATTTATGATATATCGAACTTTGATGAACCAATAAAGCAGTATGTCACTGGGGGGCTTTACCCAAATGAGTTTGCATTTCATTATGGGAATAAAGTTAAGCTGGCGCCTAATCGTTCTTACGTATTAATTGCAAAATTTCAAAGTGAATATTTTTATACTCCACCAAAATTAGTGCTTTCATCTTATGACGATTTTTTTGTAAGAAAAACCTCAGACAACATGATTATGTTGCTGTGCTTTGGGGTTGGTATTGCGTTAGGTTTATACAATTTTCTTATTTACTTGGGGGATAGAGATAAAACCCATTTGTACTACGCCATGTTCACAGCATGCTGGGTGTTGGCTTGGAGTCAGTTTTTTCATATACCGGATCAAATTTTTGGTTTTTACAATGCCCATTTTCATTGGTTAGGTTTTACTTTAATTCCCATCACAAATATTTTATTTTTTAACAGCTTACTTAAATTAAAAGACACGTCTCCTAAGTTATCTCGATTATCAATCTACTTAGGCATTGTTGCCACCGCAGGCGCACCTTTTGCAATGGTTTGGCCTGGTTTTGGCTTTATTTGGGCCACTTTAGTGACAGGGGCAACTTTATCTTTAGGTATGGTTGTTGGTATACGAAGCTGGATCAGTGGCTTTAAGCCGGCTCGCTATTTTGTTCTCGCCTATTTGGCTATGGCGATTCCTAATATGGTTGGCAATTTAACTAATCTAGGAATTATTGAGCCAATAAAAATGGATCTCTATTTACTTGGGCTTATTGGCACAGCGCTCGATGCGGTATTACTTGCTTTTGCTGTCGCAAATAAATTCAGTATTTTGCATCATCAGAATGTTGAACTGACTAAAAACTTGGAACACAAGGTTAAGCTGCGTACCCAAGAGTTACAACAATTGGCGGAAGAGCTTCGTGATGCAAGTGAAGCTAAAAGTCGATTTTTAGCCAATATGAGCCATGAGATCCGCACCCCAATGACATCCATTATTGGTTATGCTGATGGGATAATTTTAGGTGATATACAGCCTCATGAAAGAAATCATGGGATCAGGGTGATTTTGCAAAACAGTCGTCATGTACTTGGGCTAATTAACGATATTTTGGATATGTCGAAAATTGAGGCTAACCGTTTAGAGATAGAATTAGTTGAAACGGATTTGTTTGCCACTATTGCTGAAATTGAATCATTACTAGGAAAGCAAATCCGCGATAAAGGCTTAAAATTCAAAGTTGATTATCAATTTCCATTACCAGATTGGATAGTCTCAGATCCAACTCGACTTAGGCAAATATTATTAAATTTAGCAACCAATGCACTTAAATTTACTACCCAAGGCTACATAATGCTGACGGTGAGTTGCAATCAAAAGCAACTAATAATTAAAGTTGAAGACACGGGTATTGGAATGACTGAAAGTGAGCAAAAAGATTTGTTTACTCCTTTTCATCAAGCAGACTCGTCAATTTCTCGTAAATACGGTGGTACTGGACTTGGCTTAAATATATCAAAAAGCTTAGCAAACAAACTAAATGGGAATATTACTGTATTTTCTGTGGTAGGTAGGGGTAGTGAGTTTTGCTTTACTATGGAGTTAAATACAACCGAACATACGCAATGGGTTAACACATTCGACGATATACGTAAGCCACAAACTAAAGAACTATTTTCAAATAATAGTCAGCGAAATTTAGTGGGTAGAGTACTTGTGGCTGAAGACCATCCAGAAAATCGTCAGCTTATTAAGCGAATTTTAGAGCGGATGGGGTTAACCGTTGTCGCTGTTGAAAATGGTCGAGATGCAGCGCAAGCAGCGATGGATGAAAGCTTCGACTTAATTTTATTAGATATTCAAATGCCAATTATGGATGGTGAGCAAGCAATTAAGATTATACAAGCAACAGGGGTAACAACACCCATTGTGGCGCTCACTGCTAACACGATGAAGCATGAAATTGATCGCTATTTAAAACAAGGTTTTACTGATCATATTGCCAAACCTATAGATAGAAGCTGTTTTAGTAGTAAAATTGCAAGTTATCTTGATATTGATATATGCGAGAACATTAAGCTACCCGATGAGGAGTTTGCACTACTCAAGCAGGAATATATTAAAGGGTTAAATAAACAAAAAGACACGTTAGTGTCTCAATTTAAGCAGGGTGATATAACGGGTTTTGCACGCAGCGTGCATATGATCAAAGGAACGGCTGGAATGTTTGAATGCAAAGCGTTGTATAAACAGGCTGTTGATTTTGAAACAAACTTAAAGTCTTCACCTGACGCTTTCGACATACAACAAGTTGAGGCTCTACTCAATGCGATTGACGTTATTTTAACCGTTAAAAAAGCACCTTAAATTTTACATTTTATCGTTGAATAACCGCTATACGCTTTGTTATGAAGACAAGTAGGGTTATGCATGCTTAAATATATTCTCTTGTAGGAGGACGTATGCAGTATCAACATATTAAGGTGCCAGACAATGGCGACAATATTCACATTGATGATCAAGGACAGTGGCATATACCCGAACAACCTATTATTGCCTATATTGACGGTGATGGTGTTGGCTTAGATGTGATGCCAGTAATGCGTCAAGTAGTGGATGCTGCCATAGAACATTGTTATGGCAAGGAACGTAAGATACATTGGATGCAGGTGTATAATGGTGAACAAGCGGCCCAGCTTTATGATGGCGACTGGTTCCCTCAAGAAACCATTAATGCAGTACGTGAATGCAAAATTGCTATAAAAGGGCCGCTAACCACACCTTTAGGCGGTGGCTTTCGCTCCCTTAATGTTGCGCTTCGCCATGAAATGGATTTATTTGTTAATATGCGTACTATAAAAGGCTTTAGTGCTTTACCCTCGCCATTAAAAAATCCCTTTACCACTAACATTACCGTGTTGCGCGATAGTAGTGAAGATGTTTATTCAGGAATTGAATGGCAGGCGGGGAGTGTTGAAAGTGAAAAAATGCTCGATTTTTTGTGTGAAGAAATGGGCGTAACCCGTCTTCGTTTCGCTCAAGAGTGTGGTATAGGGATTAAAAATATATCTAAAGAAGGGTCAGAGCGATTAATACGCTTTGCCATTAATTATTCCCTTAAAAATGAGAGAGAGTCACTTACGTTAGTGCACAAAGGTAATGTTCTTAAATTTACCGATGGGGCGTTTAAACGCTGGGGCTTTGCGCTTGCAAAACAAGAATATAATGCCAAAGAACATGAAAATGGGCGTTGGCTTGAAATACAACGAACCAATTTACCCCCCTTGATTATTAAAGAAGTGATTGCCGATAATATGTTGCAGCAATGCTTGATGGATCCTGCGCAATTTGATGTGGTGGCTACTACAAATCAAAATGGTGACTTTTTAGCCGATATGCTCAGTGCACAGGTTGGGGGGGTAGGGATTATGCCTGCCGCCAATTTAAATACTGAGGTGGCTTTTTTTGAGCCGACACATGGCACGTTCGAGCGAATAGCTGGTCAAGATAAGGCAAACCCGAGCAGTAGCATATTAAGTGCAGTGTTAATGCTTAAGTATATGGGATGGGTTGAAGCGGCATGTTTAATCGAAAACGCCTTAGAAACTACATTTGCCAGTGGGCAGGTAACTTTTGATTTGGCTCATTCAAATCATAACTCGACAACCTTAAGCTGCAAACAATTTGCTAGTGAGGTTATCGAGCACTTTTAAACGATTGCATTGTTAAGCTGCTGAAGCGTTAGTGGCTGCTTGACGATGAACACATGGACGCTCTGTTAGCTCTGCTGCTCTGTGATAAAGCTCATGTGCACTTGGCTCGTCACATACAGTGCCACTGAGCGTGTCCATTAACGCAACTACAATAATGGCAGGTACTTGACAGCAGTATTCATCTAATACAGCTTCGGTTGTTTGTGCATCAACATGGCAATGAGGGTGGCTTTTACGTTGATAGGCACTTAATAAAGTGTTTACGTCAAGAGTATCGTTTTCTTGATGTTTATTTTTACGACATTTACAGCCGAATTCATCAACTAATGTGGCAAGTGACTGGTAAACGTGACCCGTCTCAAGCGGCGTATTTGGGCATAATTGTTGTTCAATGAAGTGATGTAAATTTGCATCAATGAATAACCCGTCTTGTTGTGTGAAGCTTGCTGATGTTTGCATAATTATTACTCTTAGTTTGTTGGCTTAACTTCACTGTAGCGCTAAGTGTAATATTAATGAAATTGTTGTTTTCAATAACTGATATTGATTTTATCAATATTTTAATATGTTACCTATCAACCACTGTATTTGCGAACGCCAATAACTCACGTCTAAGCCATTGATGCGCTGGTGTGTGGTGTAATAACGGGCTCCAAATCATTTTTACTTCTATGGGCACGACTTGAAATGGTACTGGGCTAATCACTAAATTAGTATGACTGGTTAATAGCTTTGCTTGACGACGGGGTAGCGTAGCTATGAGTTGCTCAGATTGACACAGTAAGCTGGCAATCATGTAATGGCGAGTAAATACGCGTATTTTACGGGTTTGTTCTAATTGCCACAAAGCTTCATCTACCCAGCCTAATTTTTGTTTTCCTGACTTATTGGTCACTGCGGGCTCTGGCCCCCAGCCTGCGCGGTTAACCCATATATGTTCGCTTTGTAGGTATTGATTTAAGTTAGCATGCGTTAAAAAATCATTATTTGGGTGGGTTAAACAACAATAATTATCTCGCCATACAGTCGCTTGATGAAAAGAGCGCGGCAGACCATTAAAACGATTTATTGCCAAATCGATAGTGCCTTTTTCCATATCTTGTAAATTTACATCACTGGGACTGAGCACATCAAAGTCAATGCCCGGGTTTTTAGCTAGTTGCTCGCAAATAAAGGGGGCAATTAGAGTCGATTCTAAATAATCGTTTGCCATAATACGAAATGTAACTTGCGCAGTTGCTGGGTTAAATTGCTCGCTTGGTTGAGTGATCTCCTCTGCCATTTTAAGCAGCGCTTCAATTTCAGGTTTGAGCGACAGTGCTTTGGCTGTTGGAGTCATAGAGCCCGCAGCTCGTACCAGCAAAGGATCATCAAATAAATCTCTTAAACGTTTTAACGCATTACTCATCGCTGGTTGAGTTAAAGCAAGCTTATTAGCTGCTTTTGATACGCTTTTTTCATCTATTAATACATTTAAATAGACGAGTAAATTGAGGTCGACATTTCTTATATTCATATGATCAATTTTATTTATTTGCTGTATTAATTACCTAAATTAAAGTGTGCTTGCTAAGGTGTAAACCTCTAATAAAAAATAATCAGCATAATTGCTAAAAATAGAAGCGCCTAAATCATGCCAAGCACGCTATTAACCTCTCAACATAATTCGGTACAATCCGTGGTCGCCACTAAGTTAGCCCGAGCGATATTTGCAGGCTTTGAGGCTATGTTTGCACAATTTTTAAATATCACCTTAGGGGCACAAAGTCGCTTTGAACAACGCAAGTACCATGAGGTGCAAGCAGCAATGCGAGAGCGCTTACAAGTGTATGAACGCCAAGTAAAGCAAGTTAGTGAAGCTGTTAGAGTGATTGCTTATGATGAATTGAATTGCCCTCAAACATGGCAACGGGCTAAAAATATTTATGGTGAGATGGTAAAAGAGCATGAAAACCAGCCCATTGCGCATACATTTTTTAATTCTACTTTTGGCGCTATTTGGGATGATAAAAAAATTCGCACAGTTCACTTATTTGTATTAAAAGCAAAATACCGAGGGCAGCCGCGCTCTTATGAAGGGCTTGTAAGTCGTATCTCCTTAAAAGAAGGGTTTGATCAGGCAATTAAAGCCTTATTAAATGAGCAAGTGTTTAGAGTCCCCTTTAAAGATTTAAGTAGTGATTTAACTAAGTTACAAGCAACGTTAACGCAAGGTGCTCAGCAGCAATGTCGACAAGTATACGAATTAATAAACTTAAATGATGGTTATATTGAATACGCTAATTCGCATTTTTATCGCAATAAGGCCTGTTATGTCATAGGGCGATGTATTGCCAAAAATGGCGATAACATGCCTTTTGCAATTGCAATTTTAAATACCTCTGACGGGCTTACAATTGATGCTGTAATGATGGGGGCTGATCAACTAAGCTTATTATTTGGCTTCGCACGTACCTATTTTATGGTAGATACCGACCAACCTGCCCGTTATGTTGACTACCTCAGTGTGTTAATGCCTCACAAACAACGGTTTGAATTATTTAATGCGATTGGTTTTATTAAACATGCAAAAACCGAGTTTTATCGTTATAAAGTAGATACTACTAAAAGTAGTCCCGCAGAATACACGTACCATCTAGCGCCAGGGACTCCGGGTATGGTGATGCTAGTTTTTACCATTGACGGCCTAGATTATGTATACAAGGTGATAAAAGATAAGTTTAGTGCCCCAAAAACAGCAACTAAACAACAAGTAAAAGATAAATATAACTTTGTAAAACAAGCTGACAGAGTAGGGCGATTAGTTGACACTCATGAGTTTAGATACCTTGCATTTGACTTAAGCCGTTTTAGTGATGAACTGCTAATAGAAATGAAAAAACACATTGGCGATAGCTTAGTCATTTCCGGCAAAGCCTTAATACTAAAGCATGTTTACGTTGAGCGAAAAATGGCACCGCTCAACCTGTATATCAATCAATGTAATAGTAAATCACTTCAGCAAGTGATGCTTGATTATGGTAAAGCGATAAAAGAGCTTGCCAGTGCAAATATTTTTGCTGGTGACATGCTGATGAAAAACTTCGGCGTAACACGTTGGGGGCGAATAGTATTTTATGATTATGATGAAATTTGCCCTCTCACCGATTGCAATTTTAGAGACGTGCCAAATACACAAAACGCGTTAGAAGAATTAAGCTCACACAGCTATTTTGATATTGACCAAAATGATATATTTCCCAGTCAATTTAAAGTGTTTTTTAGTGCCAGTAACAGTGCGTTTAACCACTTTAACCATTACCATAGTGATTTATTTACGGCAAAGTACTGGCAAATGATCCAGCAAGGAATTGAGCAAGGCCAGCTTCCAGATGTATACCCTTATAAGCAAAGTTGGCGTTTTAATACTATGTCAGTAAATTAACGCTGAGTTGGTTTCTTCAGGCACAGTTAACACGATAAGGATTATGATGAAATTTACTATATTCGCTTGCTTAGTTTTATTGCCATACTCTGTATTTGCCAATCCCCTATTAGGTACGTGGGAGTTTGTTCAAGGAAAATACGCGGTAGAAGATGGGTTTGTCAGCGCTAAAGCCCCAGAGATAACTTCAATCAAATTAGTAACAGCAACACACTTTAGCTATATCACAGAAAAAAATGGCCAATTTAGTTATGCTGGTGGTGGCCAGTACCAATTAACCGATGGGCAATTTATTGAAACCTTTGAGTATGGCAATATTGCATCATTGATGGGTAAAACCATGGCTTTTGATTATAAAGTTGAAGGGAATTTGTGGCATCATTCTCTTACAGAAAATGGCCAGCTAGTTGAAGCCGAAGTGTGGCGAAAAATCAAATAAACCCAATACAAGGAGACTTATGCAGTACATTTCACATCATGAGCAGCAGTTAGCGTTTTCGAAAACCGATAAACCGAAGGTTAACAATAATGAAGTGCTGGTAAAAGTGGCAGCGATTGGGGTTAACCGCGCTGATTGTATGCAGCGTCAAGGTAAGTATCCTGCTCCTGAAGGAGATAGCCCTATTTTAGGACTTGAGTGTGCAGGCACCGTGTGTGAGCTTGGCAGTGAGGTAGACCCTAAATGGCTCGGTAAGCGTATTTTTACTTTATGTGCTGGTGGCGCTTACAGTGAATACGTCGCAGTAGATGCGCAGCAGTTAATGATATTGCCCGATCATATCTCTATGGCGCAAGGTGCTGCTATAAGCGAAGTGTATTTAACAGCCTTTGGTGCGCTATTTGAATTAGGCAAGTTACAATCAGGGCAAACGGCGCTTATTCATGCCGGTGCCAGTGGTGTTGGTGGTGCGGCTATTCAGATGGCAAAAAGTGCTGGTGCACAAGTAGTGATTACCGCGGGTTCGGATGAAAAGTGTGAACATGCTAAAAGGTTGGGTGCTGACCACGTAATTAATTATAAAACCACTGATTTTGTTGAGTATATGAAATCACATAAGCTCACTGCAAACGCCATTGTTGACCCTGTTTCTGGTAGCTATTTAAATAAAAATGCCATAGTGGCCGCAATGGATTGTCAGATTGTTATGCTGGCATTTTTAGACGGGCGCTTTGCAGAGGTGGACTTTGCGCGCTTATTACAAAAACGGATTTCGTTTCATGCATCAACGCTACGTAATCGCAGTACTGAGTTTAAACGTGCTCTGAGAGATGCCTTTGTCTCGCGTTTTTATGATGATATTGCCAATCAGAACTATGACTTTAATATTTATAAAACCATGTCATGGAAGCAAGCCAGTGAGGCTCATGCCATTTTAGAGGGTAATGAAAACTCAGGTAAAGTTGTGCTACTGGTTGAATGATATAAGCAAGCACAGCGGGATTAATATTGTTAATTAGGCTGTGCGCCCATATAATTTAGTGAACACTATAAAATATTAAGGCAAATAATGAATCCAATTATTGCAATATTAAAAGAGCACAACGTTAGTGATGAAAAAGTAGCTGCGTTGTTTGAAGCATTTACCCAAAACCCAATGATGGCCATGGCATTAGTGCAAGAGCTGGGTATACCACCTGAAAAGCTTCAGCAACTAATGGCTGTGGTGATGACTCAACCGCATTTGATTAAAGAAGCCACTGATGAATTAGGTCTTGATTTTGCAAAAGTACAAGAAGCGAAAGACAAGTTAAATCAGCAGTAAACCACCTTTAGAGACATGTTTTATACATGTCTCTATCATTAAACATGTTTTGTTACACACTCCTTTGAACGGCTCTGCGTTTATACAGTCAAATAAATACTTAACCCATAGCAGAGACAAAACATGAAGCGACTTTATAAATTTTGGAAAAATAATCGTTCTTTAATTGTATTCATTATTTTAATGAGTGTTTTTAGAAGTGCCGTCGCCGATTGGTATGAAGTACCAACAGGTTCAATGAAACCGACTATTGAAGAAGGCGATCGAATCCTTACCGATAAAATGGCGTATGATTTACGTATACCATTTACGCATGTATCCCTGTTGAGAATGGGGGACCCACAAACTGGCGATATTATTGTATTTGACTCGAAAGTAGCGGATAACCGTTTGATTAAGCGAGTAATAGGTGTACCTGGAGATACTATTGTACTTAAAAATAATGAACTTATTATCAACGGCGAAAAGCTTAATTACACACATTTGCAAAGTAATACGACTTCTTTAGATAAAATAGAAAACTTAAATGGTTATAAGCATTCAATCCGCGTTAGTAATACACCATCACGTTTATCGAGCTTTGATGAAATAACAATTCCTGAACACTACTATTTAGCCATGGGTGATAACCGTGATAATAGTGCAGATTCTAGAGTAATAGGGCTTATCCCACGTGATGAATTACTAGGTAAAGCCGAGCGTGTGATTGTATCGCTTGATTACGATAACTATTATTTACCTAGAACAGAGAGATTTTTAAAACCTTTAGAGTAATAGAACTGCTGTTAGCAAGGCTAACCATAAGGTGTTAGCCTTAATTCGTTTGTGATTTTTCTAATCTATATCAATTGAATACGCTTCGAGTAGCTCATTTAGCTTAGTTTGCTCTGATGCATCGAACTCGATACCGACACTAAGGCGATTCCCCTTCATTTGATTATTTCTGATATAGGACGTGACTATGACAGACTTATTGTCTATCGGTGACAAAATATGCACAAATACTTGGCGTTTTTTTAGCGCTACAAATCCAGAGCTTACATGTATCGCAAAACGGCAGCCACTGGGTGAAATATCAATGATTAACCCATGCAATAAGCTCTTACTATCGGCGTCTATATCACCTTTGTGTAAACTTATTTTAGCTGGAATATGAGTCGGTAGTCTGCTAGTTTCACGTAATTGACGGCTTTCGATTTTTTTAGGGTACGCTAGATAAATTAAGCGTTCAGGGCGAAATGAAATCGCTAATATACTGGTAGAAAAAGCCACACATTCACCGCGCTCATCTTCGATGATATAACGAACAATGGCGCCATTACCTTCAACTAAAATATCGCTGTAGTCGTTTTTACCTGCTTGAGCAGGGTATTTTAATATTAAATATTTACCGGTGTCGTAGCCGATTAAAGTGAGTTTAAAGCGAACCTGAATAGGGTTGTTAAATTGTATATCAATTAATTTCCCTGGAAGTAAATCGAGGAAAAACTTTTTTTGATCTTCAGTTGCTTTCTCTTCAACAGTGGTATTATTTTTATTCGCTTCCACAAACTCTTTCTCAATATTAACAGACGCTTAATTATCTTTTAATATAGTGTAAAAATCACTAGTATTAAAGAGGGCATTTAGAATTAGGTATTAATACTTTATGCTCGTTCTAGTAAGTATTTCAGCTATTCACGGGGTTTTATCTACAGAAATGTTGCTATTTTAGCAACAGGTAAACATTAAGGTGATCAATAAAAACTTAGCGCTTTGCTATTTAAATCATACTTATACTACCATTTATCACGTTAAGGATTATTTTTTACGAGTCTGAAAGACTGTTTACCTTTTTCTCGATAAAATTTATCTACATAAAAAGTAAGTCACTTAGCTAAGTAAATGGTATAGCATAGTAACACCATCCATCTGTTTAAATTAGAGCAGCACAAAGGATTATGATGATCGTTAACATGTTCGATAAATTAATATTTGCTTGCGCTTTTATTATTGCATTGCAACTACCGCAGCTAAGTGATCATTACCAACAACATTTAGCGGGCTTGTATCATGCGACCAAGTGGCAAGTTGATGGCTATGCAGATACAGCAAAGCAATATAAATTTTCTAGCACACAAGCAATGATAAACCGTCATTTAGAAAACACGGAACCGAGTGTCAGAGCCGATGCAGAACAAAAACAGCAAACCTTGATGCTATTCGCAGACTTAAATCAAGGTATGAAGCTATTTGAGCAAGGTAATTTAGTGCAAAAATTGCTGTATATATTCTCCCCTGATCGTTTTGAAAGATTACAGAATACACTCAATAACTTTAAGTTAGGGATCCCTTTAACCACCAGTGCATTATTGTTTGCGCTGATATTAGCTATCATATTAAATCAGCTCGTAATGTTGCCGTATACTTTATACGTTGCCCAAAGAAAACGAAACGCAGCTAATGCTTAATGACGTAATTACTGTTGGTGCTTTTTAATCGGCTTTTTTAACTACAAATGCGCCACGAATGTCACCCAGTTTAAAATCAGTTGCCTGATCATTAGGGTATAAAGTCGCTATTTTTTTAGAAACTTCAGGGGCAATGTCACTGCCATGACATGCTAAACACGCCTTTTGAGTGGGGATCGCTTTTATAAAATACCAGCCATCTGACCTTTGTGTTTGGTGTTCTATTTTTGCTATAGGCTCGCCATTGAGCTTACGTTGTTCAAAGTTTAATAAAACATTTCTTAACCATTCATCGGGTTGATTATCTGGGTTACGTGTTTTTAACGCACTGCGGCTAATTTGCCATGTACTGTTGCTGTGTTGTGAAGCGATAGCGGGTGCGGCTGTATTACATACACTTATTGCTGCTATAGGTCCATTTTGTTGCATTGTGCTAACCAGTACTTGTCTTAAATCAGTTGAAAATGCCTTAATAGTTTTGCGCGCATCGTCAACATTGTTAGCAAAAGCAGCGGATGAAATAAATAAACTGGAAAAAAGTAAAATAATGCGCATAATACACCCCTTAATATTAGTAACTACTAATATACAGAGTGTCAGGTATTTATCAACTAAATCGTACAGTGTTTCAGCACTTTTTTATTCGATGTACCGCGGCTAAAATCGATAAACGGTCCCAAGTGAGAATAATATGTATACTAAACAAGATGATAATAAAGTAATAAATCAACAAAACACCTATGATGCTGGTGGACTTAGTGCTGATGACCCCTTGGCGGCAATTAAAGCTATTCGACTTGAGCAGTTGGCACAATGTCGGCTAAAAACACAAAAAGAAATGCAAACGGGCATAAAAAAAATAAACCCTAAGCGATAATAATTTGCTAAATTAAATTTATGAATTTCAAACTTGGATAGTGCAATCAATTACATAACTATAAAACACCCTCATCAAGTAATTTCTTTTATTGCTTGGCTATGCGCTTTGGTTGTGATGTTGATAGGACTTTTTACACCTAACAATAAAGAAATTTTATTGTTCTTAACAGTGAGCTCGCTGTGTTTGCTGATGTTTAATAGTGTGGCAATTTCTGCTTGGGTATTTCATCAGTTTAAAGATAAGCAGTTACGCTTTATAGCGGTTCTATGTAGCGCAGCTTTAATGCTGTGCACAGTAGGGGATGTAATAAACTTTAACCTATCCCAACACTATCATCGCTATGCAACGTTAATAAAGCATGACTACTTAATTGATTCAATTTTATTTTTTGCACCTGGCTACAGCCTTTTATTTTTAGCCTGTGTGTTGGCCTATAAAAGGCAGCAAGCTATATCGCAATTTAAAAGCGTACTTTTTATGCTTGTTGTACTGGTGATAAGTTCTACGTCGCTCGCTAATATGTACCTTGATGGGGCTGGTATACCTATTTTAGCTATGACCGGCGTTTATAGTGTGGTGGTAACTGCCGTGGCGCTTATGGGCCTTATGTTGGTTGTTGGTTATGGTGGTTTTTATGCACCTAAACCAATTATATGGGTGAGCTTAGGGCTTTTACTAGCTGCATTGGCTGATGCCATTATTGGTGCTTTTTGGATTTATGGTAACCAAGGACAAGGTTTTTATCCTCAGGTGCGCTATATAAATTGGTTTATCTATATTAGCTCCCAATGCTTAGTGATTCATTTGGCAAAAGTAGTCGCCTTAGCTAAATAACGTCAACAATAAAAAAGCCGCTAAATATTTAGCGGCTTTTTTAAACTAGAGCAGAGTTTACATTACTCGCATACCAGGCTCTGAACCATCGTCTGGGTTAAGAATGTATATTTCTTTACCGCCAGGGCCTGCGGCAAGTACCATGCCTTCAGACATTCCAAAGCGCATTTTACGTGGTTTAAGGTTAGCAACCATCACGGTTAGCTTTCCTTCGATGTCTTCTGGTGCGTAGGCTGATTTAATGCCTGCAAATACTTGGCGTGTTTCGCCGCCTAAATCAAGAGTTAACTTAAGCAGTTTGTCAGCACCTTCTACGTGCTCTGCTTTAGCAATTTTAGCAACGCGTAAATCTACTTTTGCAAAGTCATCAAATTCAATCTCAGCTGCGATAGGCTCTTTTGCCAGTGGGCTATTAGGATCGATTTTGTCTTTTTCAGCGATTAAGCTTTCTTTTGATTCTTCAACCATTTTATTCACTTTGTCCATTTCAACACGTTGCATTAACGGCTTAAATTTATTGATAGGGTGGCTTATTAGTGCAGTTTGCACACCTTGCCATGTAAGCTCATCATTTAAAAAGGTTTCAACATTTGTTGCCATACCAGGTAGTACAGGCTTTAAGTAAGTGATCAGCACACGAAATAGGTTAAGTCCTAACGAACATACCTGATGCGCTTCTTCTTGCTTAGACTCGTCTTTAATAAGCACCCAAGGCGCAGCATTATCAATAAATTGATTTGCTTTATCAGCAAGCGCCATAATTTCACGAATTGCGCGGCTGTATTCACGATTTTCGTAATGTTCAGTAATAGTGGCTGAGGCATTTTGAAATTCAGCAAGTAGCTGTGGTTCCATAATCGTGTCGCTTAACTTACCGTCAAACTTTTTAGTAATAAAGCCAGCACAACGGCTCGCAATATTAACTACTTTACCCACTAAGTCTGAATTTACACGCTGTGCAAAATCTTCTAGGTTTAAGTCTAAATCGGTGATACCACTGTTAAGTTTAGCTGCGTAGTAATAACGTAAAAATTCTGGGTCTAGGTTATCTAAATATGTGCGCGCTTTAATAAACGTGCCTTTTGATTTAGACATTTTTGCGCCATTAACTGTAACAAATCCATGGGCAAATACGTTAGTAGGCTTTCTAAATTGAGCGCCTTCTAACATCGCAGGCCAAAACAAGCTGTGGAAGTAGATGATGTCTTTACCAATAAAATGATAAAGCTCAGCGTCAGACCCTTCTTGCCAAAACGCATCAAAGTCGATGCCTTGTTTGTCACATAAGTTTTTAAAGCTCGCCATATAACCAATAGGCGCATCTAGCCATACGTAAAAATATTTACCTGGTGCGTTTGGAATTTCAAAACCAAAATAAGGTGCATCACGGCTTATGTCCCACTGCTGCAAACCATCGGCAAACCACTCATCTAGCTTGTTCGCCATTTCTTGCTGGATTGTGCCTGAGTGTAGCCATTCTTTAAGCATGCCTTCAAAGGCTGGTAAGTCAAAAAAGTAATGCTCAGAATCTTTTAAAATAGGCTCAGCACCCGACATGACAGAGCGTGGGTTGATTAGCTCTGTTGGGCTATAAGTTGCGCCACAGGCATCACAGCTATCACCATTTTGATCTTCTGATTTACAGGTAGGGCAGGTGCCAGTAACAAAGCGGTCTGGCAGAAAAATACCTTTTTCTGGATCGAATAACTGAGAAATAGTGTGCTTTTTAATATGACCGGCATCGTTAAGGCGGTTATAAATAAGCTCACTAAATTCTTTATTTTCTTGGCTGTGAGTGCTGTGGTAATTATCAAATTTGATATTAAAATCAGCAAAATCGCGTTGGCGTTCTATGCTAACGTTTTTAACCATTTCCTCTGGCGTGATCCCTTGCTTTTGCGCATTAAGCATAATAGGTGTGCCATGAGCATCATCGGCGCACACGTAGTATGCTTCGTGGCCTTGTAGTTTTTGAAAACGCGACCAAATATCAGTTTGAATATACTCTAATAAATGCCCCAAATGGGTAGGGCCATTGGCATAAGGTAATGCGCTAGTAATCAGGATCTTTCGCTGTGCCATAATCATTCCAAATTAAGCGTTCCTAGCTAGGAACAGATGAAAATTATTACATTATCGATAAGCGCGGTAGTAACAGAGTACACTGCTTATTGATATTTACTAATTGACTGGTGTTAATGCCCTGAATGTTACATAATTCCGTGGCACTTTTCATCAAAGAAACGCTATTTTATTGGTATGTTTGGACTGTCGAAACTATTCTCTGCTAAATCGGTGCAAAAACAACCGATTATTTCTGCTTTAGCGGCCTATCGCAGTGCCGCTTTTGCTGTGGGTATTGAGCAAGATTTTATTGCTGATATTACTCAAAACACCGATAAATCAATTATTGTTAAACTCACTCTTCCTTTTGCCGCGCAATCTGAAATGCCGCATGTTGCTAATTTTTTAGCTGAGCGACTTAAAATCGAGGTAAATGTAAGTGCGGTTGTGGCACTTAAAGAGCCTGCAAAATTTAAAGCCATAAAGCACATTATTTTAGTGGCCTCAGGCAAAGGTGGGGTAGGCAAATCTACTACGGCTGTAAATCTTGCCGGTTCGCTTAAAAACGAGGGCGCTAAAGTAGGCATTTTAGATGCCGACATTTATGGACCGTCTATTCCTATGTTGTTAGGTTTGGTAGGCAGCGAGCCTGTCACTAAAGACAACAAACAATTACAACCATTTGATGCCAGCGGTATTAAAGCGCAATCTATTGGCTTTTTAGTGCCTAGCGATGATGCAACTGTATGGCGCGGTCCTATGGCCTCAGGCGCGCTTAGTCAGCTATTAAATGAAACCGATTGGGGTGAGCTTGATTACTTAATCGTCGATATGCCCCCAGGCACTGGCGATATTCAATTAACCATGAGCCAAAAAGTACCTGCCAGTGGCACTGTAATTGTTACAACGCCACAAGACTTAGCGTTGGCAGATGCGCAAAAAGGCATTGCTATGTTTAATAAAGTAAACGTGCCAGTGCTTGGTTTAATTGAAAATATGAGCCATTACATTTGCGGACATTGCGGCGAAGCTAATCATGTATTCGGTAAAGATGGCGCACAAAAATTAGCCATGAAGCATGGTGTTCCTGTGCTTTCACATATTCCGCTTGCGATTAATATCAGAGAATCCTCTGAACAAGGTAAATTGATTGCCAATGATGCAAGTGCCGCTATAAGTGAAACTTACAGTGCAGCCGCACGGCTCATCGCCAGTACGCTTTATTATCAACAACATCACAACGCGATTGAAGTTGTGATTACGGAAGATTAAAAATGAGACTTTCAGATACACATATAAAAGAATATTTAAACGACGGGCGCATTGTTATTGAGCCCGCCCCGACCAGTGAAATGATTTCTGGGGTGACTGCGGATCTTCGTTTGGGTAATAAGTTTAGAACTTTTCATGCCCATAATGCCGCTTTTGTTGATTTAAGTGGTCCAAAAGATCAGCTTAATAAAGCCTTAGAATCAATTATGAGCGACGAAATTGTACTAGATGAAGGCGAAGCATTCTTTTTACACCCCGGCGAGCTTGCATTAGCAATAACCTATGAAAAAGTAACCCTACCTGCAGATATTGTTGGCTGGTTAGATGGGCGTTCGTCGCTGGCACGTTTAGGTTTAATGGTGCATGTAACCGCACACAGAATCGACCCTGGTTGGAGTGGTAATATTGTTTTAGAGTTTTATAACTCGGGTAAACTGCCACTTGCACTTAGACCCATGATGAAGATTGGTGCAATGAGCTTTGAAACGCTCACCGGTCCATGTGAAAACCCGTATAACACCCGTGTTGATGCAAAATATAAAGATCAGAATAGCGCGGTGGCAAGTCGTATCAGTGATGATAAATAGTAATTCTGATTTTTAGAAACGATTACTATGTTTGTTGATGAAGCGCGTAACCTAATAATTGAAAATATTGGTTAAGTGCTTCATTGGCTTGTAGCGTTTGGCTAAGCTCAGGGTAAATTAAATTATTACTGCTTAATCCACTGACCAAAAAGCTATTTTTTATTGTTTGGTGCTGATTTATACAGGCTTCAAAACACCGAGCTGCAAGCTCCTCTGGCATACTCATGTATTGCTGCTTGTGTGCCTTATCAAACGCGATACAGCGTTGTACAAATTCATTCGCATCTTCCCCGTTTCGCGCTAAAAATACCCGCTTATAAAATTGATTAAGTGCATCATTAAGTGGATGGCTCAAATCGGGAGAGTTTGATAACCATAACTTAGAGGCGAAACCAAACCGAGTTTTTGATTTAAATAAATGCTCACTAATATGATGATCAAATGCATGAAACCACTCATGGGCTAAAGCACCGCCGCCTGCGTTTTTTGCCAGTGCGAGAGTTTGATCGTAAGCATTATAGTGTGCTTGCACGCCTTTTTGCCCACCGTGACCAAAGGCAAAGTTAAGCTTACCGCGAAGGCCAATTGCTGTTGGCGGTAAATGTAAAATTTGCGCTAAATCAGCTAGCGCATCATAAATTAAATTGGCACTAATAAATCGCTCTTCTTTAGTCACCCATTTACCAACTACCATCGAACGAAAACCAAAAGTCGTTCTAATATCGCTAAAATCAACTTGGTCGTCAAAACGATAGTCAGGGCCTTGGCGTGAAAATCCACGCTTTAATCGAGAAGGGATATTACGCATTGGTTATTTCATTTTTAATTACAGGTAACGTGCTTTTACGTGAGTGGGCATATGTTGGGTTTGTTTGGTAATTAATTCATCTAATAAATCATACAACGGCGCCGGATTGAGTGCTTCAATGAGCGATAAACTATGCGCTACGGCCTCTAGTGTTGACAAGCTATCTGCTCTTGGGGCTTTACGAATAGTATAACGGTTCGTGGGAATTTGGCGAAAGCTTACTGTTTTAAACTGTTGTAATAGTGGGGTTAATTGCAAAATTTTAAAGGCTTTATTCCATGTACCATCGAGCACTATTAAATGTGTAATGGGTCGCACGTTTTCATTGTCATTAGCTACATCTAACTCAATTGCGTCCTCGTTTGGATAGAGTAACACCGTCGAGCTGAGCGGCAGCTTTTGTAAGCAAGCAAAATCTTGATTATTCTCGCCTATAATTATTTTGCATCGCGTTAAACTTAATGCCAATAACTGTGCCGTATTTTTACTAATTTTTGCTTCACTGGGGTGCTGTAACACAACAACCTGAGTTTGATTATCAACACAGGTGATTGCATTGCAAATACAGGTGCTTAGCGAAAAATTACAGCGTTCACAAAGGGCACGTGCCATAAGCTAACCATTCGATTAATACATTTAACTTAATTATACATTTTTGCATTAATAAAGTTGGTTTTTTTTGTGCTTAGATATAGAGTAAGAGATGAAATATAAATTGCAGGAACGCATTATAGGGCATCAATATGACAGAAATCAGTATCGACGAATCCGCTTTAGAAAGTATGGAATCGCTATTAGGTGAACAATTTCCAGATACGCTGGAATTTTGTTGTGCGGAATTTGAGCGCTTAGGGAACGAAACTATTGCAGCGCTTGGCCAAGATAAAGAGGCTGCAATTCGCCATTCTCATAGCCTTAAGTCAAATGCGGCTCAATTTGGAGCGGCAAGTTTAGCCGAGGTAGCACGTTTAATTGAATATAATTTAAATAATGGGAATGACGAGCAGGCTGTTGATGCAGCAAATAATTTAATGGCGCAAGTTACTGGCTCGCAAGCAAAATTAAATGAGTGGCACGCTCAGCGATAAACCCGTTTTATGAAGAACAGAATAAAGTGTTAACGTGAATTTTTTTCAGTTTTAAGCGCTTAATTTCCCCTAGTAATTCACGGCTTTACTGAGTTAGTCTTAAGGCTAACTTGCTCTTTAGAGGTAACAATGTCAGAAATAAAAAAGAGTCATAAATTAGACGGCGTCTGTTATGACATCCGTGGCCCTGTTTTAGTGCAAGCTAAAAAAATGGAAGATGAGGGCCAAAAAGTACTTAAGCTTAATATTGGTAACCCCGCGGCGTTTGGTTTTGATATGCCAGAAGATATGCACCGCGACATTATTCGTAATTTATATTCTGCTCAAGGCTATTGTGATTCTAAAGGGCTTTACTCTGCGCGTGTTGCTATTTATCAGCATTACCAACAGCGTGGTTTACACAACTTAGACGTTGATAATATTTACATTGGTAACGGTGTGAGTGAACTGATTCAAATGGTCACTCAAGCGTTGTTAAATAATGACGATGAAGTATTAATTCCTGCACCCGATTATCCGCTTTGGACTGCGTCGGTAAAGTTAGCAGGCGGTAACCCTGTTCACTATTTATGTGATGAAGAGCAAGATTGGTTTCCTGATATTGATGATATTAAAAGCAAAATCACCTCGAAAACTAAAGCATTGGTGTTAATAAACCCTAATAATCCAACAGGGGCAGTGTACAGTGATGCCTTGCTTGAAGAATTGATCAACATTGCCCGAGAGCACAAGCTTTTACTGTTAAGTGACGAAATATATGAGAAAATTCTGTACGACGGCGTTACCCATACTTCTATTGGTGCATTGTGCGACGATATTCCCATTATTACGTTTAACGGTTTAGCTAAGACATATCGCGCCGCTGGTCTTAGAATGGGTTGGATGGTGCTAAGCGGGCGCACTGCCTTAATGACAGATTTAATTAAAGGCCTCGATATTCTTGCCTCAATGCGTTTATGCGCAAACGTCCCTGCTCAATATGCCATTCAGCAAGCATTGGGTGGGGTACAATCCATTGATAGCTTAATTGACCCCGGAGGCCGCTTATACGAGCAACGAGATATTGCTTGGCGTGGATTAAATGCAATTGAGGGGATAAGCTGTAAAAAGCCAAAAGGGGCGCTGTATGCATTTCCCAAAGTTGATACAAAATTGTTTAATATTAAAAATGATGAACAAATGATGTTTGACTTATTAAAGGCAGAAAAAATATTATTAGTACATGGGCGCGCTTTTAACTGGCCAGATCCCGATCATTTTAGATTGGTGTTTTTACCTAATAAAGATGATTTAAGCAGTGCGATGATGAAAATGCAGCGGTTCTTCAAAGATTACCGACAAGAATAAAGTAAAAAACGAGCCAAATGGCTCGTTTTTTGGTTAATGCACTAAAGTAAATGGCCGTGTTTCAAAGCATGTGATGGGGCATTCCATTCTCTGTCTTGGAATACCAGCTTCCATAAAAACGTGCCCTTGCACAGTAAAGCCGTTATTTTTGAATCGTTCTACTTCATTTAAAATACAGTTAATACTGACAGCCTCAATACCTTGCTCTGCGGCAAGCTTTACAATGAAATTAAGTAGAGATTTATAAACGTTGCGATTGCGGTGCTGGGGTAGTACGGCAATTCTTCCTATTAAACCATCATTACATAATCGACCTGTGGCAACAGGTGAGTGCATATTATCGGTAACCAGAATATGTTGAGCTAGCGCATCTAAGCTATCAAATTCAATATTCTTTGGAATATGTAATTCGTAAACAAAAACACGCTCTCTTATTTGTTGAAGTTGATCTTTTTCACTTTGCCAATCAACTTTGTCAACAGTATAAACCATAGCCTCCTCCTAGCTAAACCAAATACCCTCATTAACCAGTGTAGTAAAGGTTTCGATAAAATCTAGGCTAGGTGTGGTTGAATTCAGCAAGCTGCTATCAAATTCAATAAAATCAGTTAGCTGTTTTACAGCCTCTAAATCAGATAGCGGTAAAGGGTAGTTTTCGCCATTAACACTTAAAAGCAGCTCATCACCTATGCATTGGTAAATTGCACGCGTGCCACCAAGACGCTCAAATGTCACATCATTTTCAAGTTGTTGCATAATTTCAGCTGTACTAAACGGGTTTTCTTCAGGCGCTAAATCCATATCATGCTTAGGTTGACTTAATGTGTTTCCCAACCAATTTTTAAATAAGCTGTCGTTTTCTATTAAAGCCTGCATTAACGTTTTTACTTTATCAACTTCGCTTTGCGTAAGCTCACCTTTTGAATCACGTAGCGCGAGGGTATGATCCGTGTAACGTTTTTGACCGCTTTCTGTGTCAATAATATGATCTGCAAAGCTAGACAGTAAATCTTGTTGATTAGGGGCTCTAAATCCGACCGAATAGTTTAAAGCATTTTCAATGGCATAGCCTTCATGTGGACAACCTGGTGGTATGTACAAAATGTCACCTGGCTCTAAAACGCAATCAATCACTGCAGTGAAAGCTTCAACTTGTAGCAAGCTTTTATTTTGAGCAAATTGCTTTAATGAGGCATCAGGTAAGCCTACTCGCCAATGGCGTTTGCCTTCTCCTTGAATAATAAATACATCATATTGATCCAAGTGTGGTCCAACACCACCGCCAGGAGTTGAGTAGCTGATCATTAAATCATCTATACGCCAGTTAGGAATAAAACGAAATGGTTC
The DNA here is from genome assembly GCF_005887265.1 of Pseudoalteromonas sp. S1608. Lineage (GTDB taxonomy): Bacteria > Pseudomonadota > Gammaproteobacteria > Enterobacterales > Alteromonadaceae > Pseudoalteromonas > Pseudoalteromonas undina. Next base: position 298,523 of record NZ_PNDK01000002.1, on the reverse strand, counting down.
AAGCAATTGTGCGGCTTCTGGGTGCCAATGATCGACCGCTTGCACTAATAAAGTAGCGTGCTCGTCGGTGAGTATTTCAAAATCTTCAAACGGCCCTTGATGGGACTGCCATTGCTGGTTATGGTTGGTTATAATACGCGACTCTATGCTGTCTTCCATGGCAAGGCCTGCCAGTTCATTGGCATCAAGAGGGTCTTTAAAGTCACTAAAACCTCTTTTGATTAACAGTGGCTTTTTTTGCCAATATTGATTTAAAAACGCTTGCTCAGATAATTCATTTATTTTTAATTGATACATAGAATGCCTATAACGTTAAGACCTAAATGAAAAAAGCGAAAGGCAGGTACCTTTCGCTTTTTATTAGTAGATTTGAGTAATTAAACTAAATCATCAATAAACTCAACAGCGCGACCAATGTAGTTGGCTGGGGTTAGCTTTTTCATTTCTGCTTTTGCAGCGTCTGGTAAATCTAAACCATCAATGAAATCAGCCATAATTTCTTGATTTACACGTTTACCACGCGTTAAATCTTTTAGCTTTTCATATGGCTTTTCAATGCCGTATTTACGCATTACTGTTTGAATTGGCTCTGCTAGTAGCTCCCAGTTTTGGTCAAGCTCATCGGCTAAACGTTGTTCGTTAACTTCTAGCTTGCTCACACCTTTAAGTGTAGATTGGTATGCAATAACAGCATAACCCATACCTACACCTAAATTACGTAATACGGTTGAGTCAGTTAAATCACGTTGCCAACGAGAAACAGGCAGCTTTTGCGCTAAATGACCTAATATGGCATTAGCTAAGCCTAAGTTACCTTCTGAGTTTTCAAAATCAATAGGGTTTACTTTATGTGGCATAGTTGATGAGCCAATTTCACCAGCAATGGTTTTTTGCTTGAAGTGATTAAGCGCAATGTATCCCCACATATCGCGGTCAAAATCGAGCAATATAGTATTAAAACGCGCAATAGCATCAAATAGTTCTGCAATGTAGTCATGCGGTTCAATTTGTGTGGTAAACGGGTTATGTGTTAAACCTAGGCTAGCTACAAATTTATCTGCGTGAGTATGCCAGTCGTAATCAGGGTAAGCACTTAGGTGAGCATTGTAGTTACCTACAGCACCATTTACTTTGCCTAGCATTTCTACTTGGGCAATTTGATCACGTTGACGCTTTAAACGCATGTATACGTTTGCAAACTCTTTACCCATAGTTGATGGGGTTGCAGGTTGCCCATGCGTACGGGTCATCATTGGAATGGCTTTGTATTCAACAGCTTTTTCTTTAATTGCGCTTAATAGCTCATCGCAATAAGGTAAAATAACATTGTTACGTGCTTCACTTAACATTAAACCGTGAGATAGATTATTAATATCTTCAGATGTACATGCAAAGTGAATAAATTCATTAATGGCATGTAATTCAGCGTTATCAGCTACTTTTTCTTTTAGTAGGTACTCTACGGCTTTTACATCATGGTTAGTGGTGCGTTCAATGTCTTTAACACGCTGTGCATCGGCTTCACAGAAGTTATCGACGATAGCATTTAATAGTCCGTTTGCTTGCTCGCTTAAAGCAGGGACTTCTTTTATATCGCTTGCTGCAGCTAACGCTTGCAACCAACGCACTTCAACGGTTACGCGGTATTTGATTAATCCAAATTCGCTAAAAATACTGCGTAGTTCAGTGGTTTTGCTGCCGTAGCGACCATCAACCGGAGAGATAGCCGTTAACGCTGAAAGCTCCATAATAACTCCTAAATTTTAGTTTGAACGATAATTAAATTTTTGTTTTAGCAATGGCGAGAATTTTTCTTTTTGCAAAAAAGAAATGACGACGTTTGCCGCCCATTTGACGCCATAATACTGCACTACGAATGCCGGCTAAAAGTAACGCACGGATTTTGTTTTGAGTGAGCTGCTGTTTTAATAACTCGGGTTTACCATAAACCTGGATTCGGTGCCCAAGGGGGCTTAGCACCGACGAGTATATATCTGCTAAACCGGCAACAACACTGTCATCGGTAATAGCAAAATGATCTAAACGACGATGAATATCATCAATACGTTTACCTAATTCATTGAGGCTCTTACTATTGGCACTAAGGGCTCGCTCTAACTGCATTAAGCCACCCACGTATTTAACTATTTCAACATCTTTTTGAGCACCGGCACTCAGTTGTGCCATTAATGTTTTATAGCCATCACGCAAATTTTGTGTGCCTTGGTATACATCCTCAGGAGAGGCGGGTGAGGTTTGCACAATACTTGATAACAACGTTGATAAGTCATGTTCATCACAACGACCGTATTGAGCAACCTTTTGTACTTGTTTTGCTACTTGGCACATGGCAGCAAGTGCCATGACTTGATGTTGATTCATTACTTAATCACCGAATCAATAATACCACCGCCTAAACAGACTTCATCAGCGTAAAATACGGCGGATTGTCCTGGGGTAACGGCTTTTTGAGGCTCATCAAACAATACGCGTGCCATACCATCTTCTCCAACGAGTAATGTACAGCTTAAGTCTTCTTGACGGTAGCGAGTTTTAACGGTGCAGCGAGTTGTACCTTGCGGGCCAACACGATCTACCCAGTGTAATTGGTTTGCATTAAGGCCGTTACTGTACAAGCGAGGGTGATCTTTACCTTGACCAACAACAAGAACATTTCGTTCTATATCTTTATCTACCACGTACCATGGTTCGCCCGAGCCTTCTTTCATGCCACCAATTAATAAACCTTTACGCTGGCCAAGGGTGTGATACATCAAGCCTTCATGCTCACCTACATTGTTACCATCGGTGTCTTCAATTACTCCAGGTTGTGCAGGCAAAAACTTTTGCAGAAAATCTTTGAATTTACGCTCGCCAATGAAACAAATGCCGGTGCTGTCTTTTTTATCATGGGTAATTAAATCCTGTTCTTCAGCAATGCGGCGTACTTCTGGTTTGGCAATATCTCCGACAGGAAATAGTGTTTGCGCAATATGCTCATGGCTTAGTGTATACAAAAAGTAGCTTTGATCTTTGTTATCGTCTAGGCCTCGGCACATTACGTATTTGTCATCGCGTAGCTCTCGGCGCACATAGTGACCAGTTGCAATAAAATCAGCACCAAGTGCTTGCGCAGCAAACTCTAAAAACGCTTTAAATTTTATTTCTTTATTACACATTATATCTGGGTTGGGTGTACGACCCGCTTTGTATTCTGCTAAAAAGTATTCAAATACATTATCCCAGTATTCAGCAGCAAAATTAACGGTATGAAGTTCAATGCCTAACTTGTCACATACAGCTTGTGCATCTTTTAAATCTTCAGCAGCAGCGCAATATTCATCATTGTCATCTTCTTCCCAGTTCTTCATAAACAAGCCTTCTACTTGGTAGCCTTGCTGTTTTAATAAATATGCAGATACAGAAGAATCAACACCGCCGGACATACCAACGATGACTTTAATGTGACTATTTTCGCTCATGAATAATTTCGCTTATACAGATTACTGTTAACTTGGAAAGGCCGCGATTATAGCATGTATTTTGTTGGTGCTTAAAGAGAGGATGGGGGATTGAATAGATTTTGTTGTAACTTTTTCCATCCAATGGTTAGTAAGGCGTAGTTTGGTGTGTAATTTACTCATTTTTAGGCTAATGAAAAGGGATGGATTATATTGATGACTTCATACTTTGTAAGTTGCTTTTGTCGTATTTAATTATGTAACGCTATTCTTCATTAACAAAACTTTACATTTGAGATTACCTACCATATCTTAATTAGTATCTAAATACGTAAATACTTAAATAACCTAAAATATAATCAATGGAATGAATATATGAATTACGCCTCGCAATCACATTTGGTTAAGTCGTTTGTGCTGGATGCGTCCGAAAAAACGGTGTCAAATCTTACTTTTGAAGACGATTATTCACTACAGCAATTCAAAGAATCAGCTTATAAGTTATTTTATGACATTATAACTGTGCCAGCTCCCTATCTTTATCAAGAACCTAACCCGATTGTTGAGCTGTTTAGGCTTATAGAATCCTCTTTAGGCTCTTTAAAATCATCACAAAAGGCAATTTTAAGCCAGTTAGAGAAATGGTGGGTAGAGTGGCATTTTGTCGCTTCAATGAATGTATCGCTTGAACGTGAAAACAAAGAACAAGACTATAATGTTATAAGCACTACCCAGCATCCTATGCGTAAGCATGAGCTAAGTCACTATGCGCGATTATTCACGATTCTGCCCTTACCGGTATGTGATGTTTGTATGGTAACTGGTGATATTTTAAAAGTGAACCAACGTTTTATTGATGTATTTGGTTACACGTTACAAGACGTACCTAATCTTAATGTGTGGTGGAAATTAGCCTACCCTGAAAAAGATTACAGAACATTTGCACAAACGTTATGGCAGGAGTCACTTGAGCAAGCCAATCAAAATAATGATGATATTCCAGCTAATGATTACAGAATTTCTTGTAAAGATGGCAGTGAGATTGTGATGCAAGTTTCTGGTATCAGTGTTGAAGGAGAATTTATTGCTATATTCAACGATGCTACTGAGCGTTTAAAAACTCAAGAAATACTCAGTGATATGGCGTTTTTAGACTCACTCACTAAAATAGCCAACAGGCGGCGCTTTGATGAAAAACTAACGTCTGAATTTAACAAGTTATCGAACGAGCATCGTGAGCTTTCGATGATCATTATTGATATCGATAATTTTAAAAAGTATAACGACCGATATGGTCATCTCGAAGGAGATAAATGTTTATTTCAAGTTGCGCAAAAATTAGCTGAAACCGTCTGCAGGCCAGAAGATTTTGTAGCGCGATTCGGAGGAGAAGAGTTTGTCGTGCTGTTACCTCAAACAGGTAAGCAAGGGGCATTATTTATTGCCGAACAAATACAAAAATCGATTGAAAAAATGGCCATTCCCCACAAAGACAGCTTTACAGGTATATTGTCTGTCAGTATGGGAATAAACACCATAGAGCATGAACACGATAGCGATCATGCGCAATTTTTTAAACAAGCAGATAACGCACTTTATTACGCGAAGAAACAAGGAAGAAATTGTATTGCTTTAGCTACAGATAATTAACGCAACTTGATGGTTAATTATCAATATCTTTGAATTCTCCGCTATTTATTCCCTCTAGCGTGTATTTACCGATACTGTAGCGAATTAAACGCAAAGTAGGATGGCCAACATGGGCTGTCATACGCCTAACTTGACGGTTTCTGCCTTCGTTAATTGTAATACTTAGCCATGATGTAGGTATTGATTTACGCTCTCGCACTGGAGGAGTCCTTGGCCAAAGCGCTGGTTCATCCATTAAAGTTACTTCAGCGGGCAAGGTGATGCCATCTTTGAGTTCGACACCTTTATTTAAAGCATCGATAGACGCTTGTGTTGGGATCCCTTCAACCTGAACCCAATAGGTTTTGTTGGTTTTTTTACCAGGCGCTGTGAGCGTATTTTGTAACTTCCCGCAGTTTGTTAATAACAACAACCCTTCGCTGTCCCTGTCTAAACGACCTGCTGCGTAAACATCTTTTATAGGAATAAAATCAGCCAATGTTTGCCTATTTTGATTGTCAGTGAACTGGCAAAGAACATCATAAGGTTTATTAAATAAAATGACTTTTTTATCGCTCTGCGCTATTGCCGGCTTTATTGGTCTTTTTACTGTCCTTTTATTGATACCACTTCGAGAGTAAGTACGGCCTGTATTGCGCTTACCCTTTGAGGAGGGCGAATGTTCAGTTTTATGCTTCATTAAATACACCGTGCAGGTTTAGGTAAACCCGCAATTTTAGTTGCTTGTTTGGCTGGCCCTTTAGGAAAAAGTTTGTATAAGTACATGCTGTTCCCTTTATCCTCACCGAGTGCTTTAGCCATGGCTTTGACTAACATTCTAATGGCTGGACTGGTGTTATATTCAAGATAAAACTCTCGCACAAAGTTAACAACTTCCCAATGCTGCTCAGTTAATGTGATGTTTTCTTGCTCTGCAATAACATCGGCTAACTCTTTTGACCAAACAGTATGATCTAGCAAATAACCTTGTTTATCAGTGTCTATTGTTTGATTATTAAATTCCAACATGGTTCACCAAGTAATTGATTGTTTTGCAGTTAAACTGAGGGTAACGAACTCATCATAGCTAATTGCTTTGTCGTTCATATTTAATGATATATCTCGAGCTTCTGCATCATCTTTTAAAATATAAAGTGAGTCAGCAAATTGTCTATATTGCCCTTTTGCAAAGCAAGCGTCACCCACGAGTAAAACACTGTCTGTGAGCATAATTAGATTGTCTAAGCTGTGGGTACTGTAGTAATTCAGTGGTTTTGAAAAAATATGTAAAGTACTCATAGGGTCACCACATGCTGCTGATTGTGAATTAACTGTTTTTGGGCATTAAAGTTTACTATGTTTGCCTCAATGAGTAGTTCACTTTTACTTAAACCATAATCAATCAGTGACTTTTCACAAACGTAAATATTTTCAACATCATAGATTTCCAACATTTTAATGTTTTTAAAAAAATCTTTGATACCTAAACTATTTGGCTTTTGGTTTTTTTTAAGCGCTAACACAGCTGGGCCGCTAAACAACCAGCTAATATTTTGATCTACGGCAGCAAAAATAAGGGTCATATCAAGTGCATCGCGGATATGCATATCATCAAATGGGCTTGACTGACTAATTACGAGTACATTAATCATTTAAACTGTATCCATTTATCTGCTTCACTGGCCAGCATGGCAAATTCAGCTAAGCCTGCAACAGCAAATGCGCCGGTATTTTTTATATCTAAGCCTCGCTTTTCAGCCGCAGTAACGCATAACATTAGATTTATATTTTTTTCAGCCAGTTGCTGCCAAAGCGAGGGAGTACTTAACTCATCTGAGGCTAACTCAAAATGAGTTGAAGCATGATAAATACCATCTTGGTATAAAAATAACGCATCAACGCTATGTCCCTGCGCTAGGCAGGCATGAGCAAACTTAACAATACGTTGAGTGGTATCGTGATCTGATGGTGGAGTATGTAAAGAAAGTACAAAGCGTGCCAAAACTATTCCAATAAAAAAGCCCCAATAAAGGGGCTATTTTAACAGAACTATTTAATTAGTCATTATTTGCGCCAAGTAAGGCAAGTAATGAAGTAAATAGGTTATATACGCTAAGGTATAAAGATACAGTTGCACGGATATAATTTGTTTCGCCGCCGTTAATGATTCTGCTCGTATCGAACAAAATCAGGCCAGACATGATTAATACAACTGCTGCGTTTAGAACCATAAACATTAGCGAGCTACCTAAGAAAATATTTACAATACTTGCTACGATAACCACAATTAAGCCTACAGTTAAAAAGCCACCCATGAATGAGAAGTCTTTTTTAGTGTTAAGTGCATAAGCAGATAAACCAAAGAAGATTAACGCCGTAGAACCTAGCGCTTGCATAATTAGCATAGGGCCATTAGGTAATTGTGCGTAGTGATTTAGTAGAGGGCCTAAGCCGGCTCCCATTAATCCTGTAAACGCAAACACCCAAAATACACCAGATGCTGTATCTGCTTTTTTATTAACAACAAAAAGTAGACCAAATGAAACTAGTGTGAATACAAGTCCCATAAAGTAAGGTAATTGCAGTGCCATTGAAATACCGGCAGTGACTGCACTAAATGCAAGTGTCATTGCAAGTAAGAAATAAGTGTTTTTAAGCACTTTGTTTGTTTCAATGGTCGACATTACCGGCTTTGCAGTATTGTACGATTGATTAAACGCCATTGTAGAGCTCCTGTAAGTGAAACTAAGTAGTTCCTGTAATTTAACTAAAATTAGATTACCAACTCTTATATGTTTGGGCAAACCTTTGTAGATCAATAGACAACTAAATTTAAATAAAAGTTCATTTGCCGGTTAGGATTTGCTCTCATTGCTTTATGTTTAAACAAATTAGTTGTTTTTTAATCACTTGAACAAAAAAATGAAAAAAAAGCTTCACAAAGCCCAAGGGTTTCCCTATTATTCAGGCCGTGCGGAGAGATGGCAGAGTGGTCGAATGCACCGGTCTTGAAAACCGGCAGGGGTTTATAGCCCCTCTAGGGTTCAAATCCCTATCTCTCCACCACCTTATTAAAATAATTATGAGTACACTCTTACTTGTAGTTTATGCACTTTTGGAGAGATGGCAGAGTGGTCGAATGCACCGGTCTTGAAAACCGGCAGGGGTTTATAGCCCCTCTAGGGTTCAAATCCCTATCTCTCCACCATTATCAGATAAGCCCGCTATTTGCGGGCTTTTTTGTGCCTCATATTCGCTATACCTTTTTCAAAACCAAGCATATTCAGTTAAAAAATACGACCATAGTCTCTATTTATAAGCTTTGGCTCTTAGTGCATGCTTAGAAATTAAAGATTTATGTTTTTGTTAAGGATCTTACAATGAAACATCAACTCGCAAAAAGTGTCGCACTTTCATTATTATCTCCCGTTATTATTGGTAGTATGTTGGGGATTTACTACGCATTGACTATGCGCGGTGACGCTGTTTCTATTTTTTTAGGACTATTAATGACCGCTATTGCTAACGCGCACATAGTGGGTTTAACTATGGCCGCGTTTGTAGTGCCGGGTTATTTACTTATGTTTAAGTATTCTAAGGTAAATTATTCTGGAGTATTAACACTGGGCTTGCTGGGTGGCGCTATTTTTAGTTATCTTTTGAGCGCCACTACAGGCGAGATCTTTTTAATCAATAGTGTGATGTCAGGGTTTGCCGCTGGACTGTTTTTATTCGGCCTGCGTAAATCGGTACAAAGTTAATTGCGGAATATTTAATCAAGTGTGTCGTAAAACCATGTAATTTCCTTTTTTTTACCCGCAAAAGGTTTCAATTTTTAGTGACAAAGAGTACCTTTAGCTACTGTATGTTTAATAAGAAGTAGTTTGGTATGCAAAAGCACGATTTTTACCAGTCATTAGTTAAGCAAACTGAATCGCTGATAGGCGGTGAATCAAACATAATTGCCAATATGGCAAATATAAGCGCGCTGTTATTTACCTCTTTAGAAGATGTGAATTGGGCGGGCTTTTATTTTATGGATTCACCATCAGAATTGGTACTTGGTCCATTTCAAGGCAATCCAGCTTGTATTCGTATTCCAGTAGGAAAAGGGGTATGTGGCACTGCTGCGGCGACCGAGCAAACCCAATTAATTTCAGATGTGCATGCTTTTGAAGGTCATATAGCCTGTGATGCAGCATCAAATTCTGAGATAGTTGTACCTATCATGAAAAATGGATCTGTATTTGCGGTACTAGACATAGATAGCCCAAGTATTGGCCGATTTGATACTGATGACCAAGCAGGGCTTGAAGCACTTATAAAATGCTTAGAGGCTAGCCTGTAATGAAAGACTTGCTAAATGTTCAAGACTACCTTTTTGCCGTTCAAGATGTTGGTGATTGGGAAGGGGATGAAGAACATGTAGCGGAAACGCTCAATGATTTGATTCACATGGCATGGGATCGTCTACCTGATGATTTAGACTGTGATTCAATTGATGAAATTATAAATGGTATTTGGGAACATTTACGTGGTGATATGGCTGTGATTGAAGCTGACTTTGAAGAGTTAGCCGATTGGTGTATCCACTATGTTGATTCTGCCCTTGATGAAAAGATGTGATTAAATAGGTTCTAAAATGGAAACCACAAACAAGCTAAAAGATATTAATGAAGTATTGGAGTTCTTATACCAAGAATTTCCACAATGTTTTAAACAAAAAGAGGGCATTCAGCCGCTTAAAGTAGGTATTTTTAAAGATATCGCTGAGCGTATTGAAGGCTCTGAAAAAGTTAGTAAGACACAAGTTCGTCAAGCACTTAGAAAATACACATCTAACTGGCGCTACCTTGAAGCGGTTACTAAATCTGAATTTAGAATCGATCTTGACGGAAATCAAGGCGAAAAAGTTGAGCAAGAGCATATTGACCACGCACAAAAAGCGTTGGAAGAAAGCCGTGCTAAAATGGCAAAGCGTAAAAAGCAGCAACGCCCTCGTCAAGATTCAGAAGCAAAATCTTTCAAAAAGAAACCAGCTAACGCGGCTAAAAATTCATCGGCTGCAGCAAAGCCTGCAAAAGCCGCTGCGCCTAAGCGTTCAGGAAAAGTTGAACCTTTACCAGCAGGCGAGGTCAAGGTTAATAACAAGGTTAAAGTTAAACTTGGCCAAGCACTTGTTAATGCAGTAATCACTGAAGTAAACAAAGACGATGTTCACGTTGAATTAGTGACCGGTATGCAAGTAAAAACCAAAGCCGACAGCTTATACATCATTTAAGTTGCGAAAAAAATTAAGGAGTTGTGTATGAGTAAAAAGTTTACGCTCATTCCGTTAGTTGCTGCGCTGTTTTCAGGTTCATTATTGGCTGCAGTAGAGCCGGTAACATTAGAAGACTTACCTTTGCTCAAGCAGGAAAGTCAGCACGGTACAGCCAGTAAACGAGTGGCTAATCTATTTACTCGTTCGCATTACACACCTGTTCGATTTAACGATGAGCTTTCAAGTAAAGTGTTTGATCGTTACATCGAATCCCTTGATTTTAATAAAAGCGTGTTTTTGAAAAGCGATATTGACTCTTTTGAGCAATATCGTGAGCGTTTCGATAACGCGCTTATTAGCGGCAAGTTAGGCTTTACATTTGATATTTTCAACTTAAGCCTTAAACGTCGTTTTGAACGTTACGAATTTTCGCTTTCACTACTTGAAAATGAAATGACGTTTGACACTGAAGATGAATATTTTTATGACCGTGAAGATGCTCCATGGGCGACCACGCAAGCTGAATTAGATGAAATTTGGCGCGAGCGAGTAAAATATGATGCATTACGGTTAAAAATGACAGGTAAAGATTGGCCTGGCATAAAAGACGTTTTAACCAAGCGTTATAAAAATGCAGAGAAGCGTCTTGTACAATCAAAATCTGAAGATGCATTTCAAATTGTAATGAATTCACTTGCACGTAGTATTGAAGCACATACTTCATACTTATCTCCACGTCGTGCAGAGCAGTTCAAAATGGATATGGATCTTGAGCTTGAAGGGATTGGTGCAGTATTAACGCCTGATGAAGACTACACGGTAATTCGTAGTTTAGTGCCTGGAGGCCCGGCAGACAAATCTGAGCAAATTAAAGCCGATGACCGCATTATTGGTGTGGCTCAAGATGGCGAAGAGTTTGTTGATGTAATTGGCTGGCGTTTAGATGATGTGGTTGATTTAATAAAAGGTCCTAAGGGTACTAAAGTGCGTTTGCAATACCTAAAGGGTGCCGATGCTCACGGTACGCCAAAAGTGGTTGAAATTACCCGTGATAAAATTCGTCTAGAAGACAGAGCTGCCAAATCAGAAGTATTTGAAGCCAGTTATTCTGATTTAACCAGCAAAATTGGTGTAATAGAAATCCCTGGTTTTTACAATAACTTATCTAAAGATGTAAAAGTTGAGTTGGCTAAACTCAAAGAACAAAACGTAGACGGAATTATTATTGATTTACGTCAAAATGGCGGCGGTTCATTATATGAAGCTACGCAGTTATCAGGTTTGTTTTTTGATCAAGGTCCAGTAGTACAAATTCATACTTTAAACAACCGTATTGAAGAGCAAAAAGATCGTGACGGCATTACTTATTATGATGGCCCACTCACAGTGCTTGTTGATAGATACAGCGCATCCGCGTCTGAAATTTTTGCCGCAGCTATGCAAGATTATGGCCGCGCCGTTATCATTGGTGAGCAAACCTTTGGTAAAGGGACCGTGCAGCAGCATAAAGGTTTAGCGCGTGCTTATGACTTATACGATAATCCATTAGGTAGTGTGCAATATACAATTGCAAAGTTTTACCGCATTAATGGTGGTAGTACACAGCATAAAGGGGTGATCCCAGATATTACGTTCCCATCGGCTATTGACCCTGCTGAGTGGGGGGAAAGTAAGCAAGATAATGCACTACCATGGGATAGCATAGTACAAGCGAAGTATAAGCAAATAGGGCGTTTAAATCCTGTTATAAATGTGCTTGAAAAACAGCACAATGAGCGAATTAAAACTGAACCTGAATTTAATTATGTGTTTGAGGATATCGCTCGTTACAACGAAGAAAAAGATCGTAAAACAATTTCTTTAGTCGAGAAAAAGCGCATTAAAGAAAAAGAAGAAAATGAAGCGCGAGCACTAGCACGCACTAACGAGCGTTTAAAACGTTTAGGCAAACAACCTGTTGAAAACTTGGATGATGTGCCTGAGGTAATTGAAGAGCTTGACCCATTTCTTGAAGAAGCAGCTCTTATTACGCAAGATTATATCAAATATGGTCGCGTAGCTAAGCGCTAAATTCAGCTTCACTTTGTAAAAAAAAGGCGCCTAGGCGCCTTTTTTACTATCGATAATTTGCTAAATTGTTATAATCGCGGATTACCAAAAGTTGAGCTAGATCAATAGTGCTCAATAAATGCGCGTACGTGCTAATAAAAATAATCAACATGCATCGAATGTGTGTAGGAGTCTATATTTTGAAGCCAATTGAAGAAAAACCACTAAAAAGTGCCTCGTTTTTTGATGCACTCATTCCAATTGCTGTATTAATTTGTTTATTAGGTGCCGCTGTGTACTTATTTGGTGATGACTCATCGTCAGGCCCCAATCAAATTGCCTTGTTGTTTGCAACATTCGCTGCGGCGTTAATTGGTTTAAAAAATGGCTACACATGGAAGAAATTAGAAGATGCAATGATTGAGGGGATCACCTTATCTCTTAGTGCGATTTTAATCTTACTCATGGTAGGGGCATTAATCGGGACTTGGCTATTATCAGGAACCGTTCCGACATTAATTTATTACGGTCTACAAATCATCAATCCTAGTTGGTTTTATGCCGCGAGTTGTTTAATTTGTGGCATTGTAGCAATGAGTATTGGTAGTTCATGGACTACAGCAGCGACTATAGGTGTTGCGTTACTCGGTGTCGCTTCAGGACTGGGTTTAGAGCCGACAGTTACCGCGGGTGCTGTAATATCAGGCGCATATTTTGGCGATAAGCTTAGTCCATTATCTGAAACAACCAATTTAGCTCCAGCCGTTGCTGGTGCAGATTTGTTTGAACATATTCATCATATGCTTTGGACTACAGTACCTAGCTTTGTAATTGCATTAATCATCTTTGTTTTCATGGGCTTTAACGCGACAGCAGCGGGAGAGGCTGGTCAAATAGACCAAATAACTGCAATTCTTCAGCAAAACTTTAACATTGGCTTAGAAATGTTGGTGCCGTTAATTGTATTACTCGTACTTGCTATTCGAAAAATGCCAGCGTTTCCTGCCATTTCTATTGGTGCTGTCATTGGCGCGGTGTGGGCTATGCTATTTCAATCGGACTTAATTGCTAGCCAAATAGACATGACTCAGGGTGAGTTTGTCGGTTACTTTAAACTGGTTTGGACCACCTTTTTTGATGGCTTCACGATTAACACGGGCGATGCGAAAATGGACTCGTTACTGAGCGGCGGCGGTATGTCTGGCATGCTAACAACCACATGGTTGATCATGACAGCACTGATGTTTGGTGCGATTATGGAAAAAACGGGTCTACTTGATATATTTGTTAAAAGTATTCTAAAAATAGCAAAAAGCACTGGCTCTCTTATCGCCTCCACTATTGCAACGTGTATTGGTACCAATGTTATTGCTGCCGATCAGTATATTGCCATTGTGGTACCTGGGCGGATGTTTAAAGAAGAATATAAAAAGCGTGGCTTAAAGCCTGTTAACTTATCACGTACTCTAGAAGATGGCGGTACAATTACTAGCCCACTGATACCGTGGAATACGTGTGGTGCGTATATGCAAAGTGTTTTATTAATCAATCCGTTTGACTATGCGCTTTATGCTTTCTTTAACCTTATAAATCCTTTCTTAGCCGTGATTTACGCTTACTTAGGAATTAAGATACTACGTATTAAACCTAAACAAACGGCTTAATTTAAGTAGCTCCTTTTATCACTAAAAGGGGCTATTTTTTTGGAGTGAACATGACTGAACTACAAAAACCTCAAGCAGAATATCTAAAAGACTACCAAGCCCCCCATTTTTCAATCGAACACACTGAGCTGACGTTTGATTTGCAGCCATTACAAACTCAGGTAAATGCTTTATTAACACTTAAGCGCGTTGGCGATTCAAATGCACCACTGGTATTAGATGGCATTGACTTAATTTTGATCTCATTGTCGGTAGAGGGTGAGGAGCTCACAGATTATAAAATTATAAATCAACAATTAATCATTAATAATCTACCTGATGAGTGTCAGCTAAGTATAGTGACGCAAACATCACCTCAAACCAATACTTCACTTGAGGGGTTGTACTTATCGGGCGGGGCTTACTGTACCCAATGTGAAGCGCAAGGGTTTAGAAAAATAACCTACTATATGGACCGTCCTGATGTCCTTTCAACTTTTGATGTCACCATAATTGCAGATACGGCATTTCCGCATTTGCTCTCTAATGGTAACCAAGTTGATAGCGGTGAAACGCAAGATGGACGTCATTTTGTAAAATGGCAAGACCCATTCAAAAAGCCAAGTTACTTGTTTGCTTTAGTGGCAGGGGACTTTGATGTTTTACACGATAAATACACTACCCGCAGTGGCAAGGATGTAACCCTAGCGTTATTTGTCGATAAAGGAAATTTACCTAAAACAGAGCATGCTATGACGTCGCTTAAAAAAGCGATGGCTTGGGATGAGTCACGTTTTAATTTAGAGTATGACCTTGATATTTATATGATTGTTGCCGTTGATTTCTTCAATATGGGAGCAATGGAAAATAAAGGGTTAAATATTTTCAACAGCAAATGTGTGTTGGCGAATCAAGAGACGGCAACCGACAAAGATTATCATACTATTGAGTCTATTGTTGGCCACGAGTACTTTCATAACTGGACAGGAAATCGTGTAACTTGTCGTGATTGGTTTCAATTGTCTTTAAAAGAAGGCTTGACGGTATTTCGAGATCAAGAATTTAGTAGTGATTTAGGCTCTCGTGCGCTTAATAGAATTGATGCTGTAAAAGTGATGCGCACTCATCAGTTTAGTGAAGATGCCGGTCCTATGGCTCATCCGATACGTCCAGAAAAAGTGATTGAAATGAATAACTTTTACACTGTGACTGTATATGACAAAGGGGCAGAAGTAATTCGCATGATGCATACCCTTTTAGGTGAGCAAAACTTTCAAAAAGGCATGGCTTTGTACTTTGAACGCCATGATGGGCAAGCGGTGACGTGTGATGATTTTGTTGCAGCAATGAGTGATGCATCATCCATTGATTTATCACAATTTAAGCGTTGGTATAACCATTGTGGTACGCCTCGACTAAACGTAACTAAAAAGTATGATGAAGCTTCGCAAATATTCTCGCTTACCGTAGAGCAGCTTACGCCAGCGAACCAGCCTGATAATGCAATGTTACATATCCCTTTTGCTATTGAGCTTTTAGACTCTCAGGGGCAAAGTATTACATTACAATACCAAGGGAAACAGCTTGATAATGTGTTGGATGTAACTAATAGCTCGCAAACATTTTACTTTGATAATATTCACAGTAATCCAACCGCGGTATTGCTCGAAGATTTTTCAGCCCCATGTATTTTAAATCAATCTATTAGTGAAGCGGATTTACTGCATATTATGCGTTTTTCGCGTAGCGATTTTTCACGCTGGGATGCACAACAGCAGTTATTTATTAACGCACTTAAAGCCAATGTTACTTCAGCAAGTAAAACTCCATTGAGTGAGGAGGTGATTGATGCACTTCGCACGTTGCTATCTCAACGTGAGGGCGATTTAGCATTGATTGCTGAACTGTTGAAGTTACCAAGTTTTGATACCTTAGCTGCTGAATTTGAAATAATACCGGTAGATCAGATAACGGCAAACATTGAGTTATTTGAACAGCAAATAGCCACACAATTGCACAGTGAGTTTTTAAGTTGTTACCAGGCAATCATTGATGATGGTAGTGTGAGTGCCCAAGCGGTGGCAATACGTGCGTTGAAACAGCTTTGTCTTCATTACTTGGCAAAAACCGACAGTGTTGATGCGGCAAGTTTAATCGAGCAGGCTGCATCTTCAACAAATATGACCAATGTACTCGGTGCATTAAGCAGTGTGGTTAAAGCAGCTCACCCATTGTCAGATCAATTGCTCGAGCATTTTGACGCTCAATGGCGCCATGATGTATTAGTAATGGATAAGTGGTTTGCTTTGCAAGCGATGAACTCTGCTGAAGATGCTATCGAGAAAATAAAAGCCTTGTACTCGCATCCTTGCTTTGATTTTTCGAATCCAAACCGAGTACGTGCATTAGTGGGCAGCTTTTCTCATTTTAATACGGCACAGTTTCATCGTTTAGATGGCAAGGGCTATACATTACTTGGCGATTTATTGATTAAGCTTAATGCGATTAACCCGCAAAATGCATCTCGAATGTTAACGCCGTTTATGTCGTGGCGTCGTTATGACGAAAGGCGTGCAACTGCAATGAGAGCACAATTAGAGCGATTAGCTAATTTAGAAGGTTTAAGTGACGACTTATTTGAAAAGGTTGAAAAAGCCTTACAGTAAATCATGATAGAACATTATTTTAGTATGAATTTGAGCTATACAAAGTGCATGGATTATTACCATGGACGGTATAGCTCTATCCAAGTGACAGCTGATAGCGGTAAAACAATTCGTTTTTCCGCTCATTATCTTCGACCTTTTATTTCGAGTTTAGGGATCCGAGGTCGATTTAGACTTATTTTAAGTAATGAAAACAAGTTCATCCGTCTCGAACGAGTAGCCTAGCTATTGTTTTTTATGATATAGATATACACAAATATTGCCTTTTTGTTAATTTCGATTTGTCCTATTGTTAATTTACGTGTATAAATTATCTGGTATGACGTCTTACCAATACGTAAACGTCAAACAAATAAAAAACTTATAACTGATTGAAGGCGACCATTTGTAATTTGTTTAATTCGCTTCTATCGTTACGATTACACTAAAAACAATAACTTGATCACACAAAAAATACCCGCGACAGGGGGGAACCAAAATGATAAGAAGATCGCTTTTTGTTAAAAATAAAATAGTACTCGGCTTAACAGCTGCGGCTATCGGTTTATCTGCAGCACAGACACAGGCTGCAACATTTGAGGTAGGTGGTTTTGATATCGCCTTCGATTCTACTTTTTCTTATGGCCAAAGTATTCGTGTTGAAGACCGCGACTTTAACATCATAGGTAAAAGTAATAACCCATCTTTCGATTGGACTGGCTATAACCCAGGTGTCAATCCGATTTATTCATCCCAAGATGTTTGGGCTCAACCGGGCTCTTACTCGAACAATGGTGATGCCGGTGATTTAAACTTTAATAGCGGCGAGTCTTTCTCCAAACTATTAAAGGGCACGCATGACCTTTCAATAAGTAAAGATAACTACGGCTTATTTACCCGTTTTATGTATTTTTATGATTTTGAATTAATGGACGGCGATCGTGCTTATGTGAATCCAACATCAGGGCAAGGTGTAGATCCTTGTGATGACGATGATACTAAAGAGCAAAGTTGTGCAGACCTTCGGTTACTTGATGCCTACGTATGGGCAAACTTTGATTTAAACGATGGTTATAATCCACTGTCAATTCGCTTGGGTCAACAAGTAGTAAACTGGGGTGAAAGTACGTTAATTTCTCATGGTATTAACGTAAACCCGGTTGATATTGACCGTTTGAAAGCTCCAGGGGCTGAACTAAAAGAAGCGTTTATTCCAGTTGGTATGTTATGGGCATCGCTAGGGCTTACTGAAAACATCACCTTAGAAGGTTTTTATCAGTATCAATGGCATGAAACTCGCCTACCAGCAGCAGGGACTTATTTTTCTACCAATGATTTTGCTGCAGAAAATGGTTATCAACAAAACGTTCAGCTAGGTTTTACCTCAAATCCTGATATTGATTTAGCATTTTTAACCAATAGTTTAAACAATCTAATGGCAACTTATGGCCAAGTGGCTGCGAGCCAAGGTATTGACCCATCAAGCTCAGCTGGCCAAGAGCTATTGGCAAATATGTACTTAGCGTACCCGACCAAGGTCGCGCTAAAAGGCAAAGGCTACGATGGCAAAACAGAGCCAGATGATGGCGGCCAATATGGTTTACGCTTAGGCATGTTCTTACCCGAGTGGAACGATACAGAAGTGGCACTTTACCATGTAAATTACCATAGCCGTCGTCCACTTATTTCAGGTCGCGTATCTAACTTCACGCAAGCATCAATACAACAAGATTTAGCGATGATTGCTACCACAGAAATTACCTCTGATAACGTATCTGATTTAAAAGCATTTGCTAAAGCAACTAACGAGTACCCTGAAGATATTAAACTTTACGGTTTAAGCTTTAACACTTCACTTGGTGAAACAGCGTTTGCTGGTGAGTTTACTTTTCGTGAAGACGAACCGCTACAAATCGATGACGTAGAATTACTTTATGCAGCAATGCCTGAACAATTAGCTATTGCGGGTTTACGTCCTGAGTTTGCAGGTATTTCGCAAATGAGTAAGGGCGATGCTGCAAGTGTTGTCGGCCCTGGTGAATTAGCCAAAGGTTATATTGAGCGCAATACATCACAATTACAGTTTACGGCAACGCATTTATTTGGCCCGTCATTAGGTGCTGATAGTTGGGCTGTGGTGGGTGAAATTGGTGGTGTTCGTATCAACAATATGCCTGAATACGATGAAATGCGCTTGAATGTGTCTGGTACTGGTCGAAGCGGTATTATGCAAGGCCCTGGTAGTTCAGATTACTCTGCATTACACATGGCGTTATCAAATGGCCCTGAGCAAAAATCGTTTGCTACGGCTTCATCGTGGGGCTATCGCCTAATTGCTAAAGGTGACTACTTTAACCTTTACAACGGTATTAACTTTTCACCACGTTTTGTATTTTCGCATGATGTAAATGGTAATACGCCGGATCCAATGTTCTTATTCATTGAAGATCGTAAGTCGCTAGGTGCTACCATGAGCTTTAATTACCAAAATGCATGGTCTTTGGATGTAAGTTACAACTCATTTTGGGGTGGTGGCGACACCAACACTTTCTCTGACCGAGATTACGTTTCTTTTAACTTAAAATATTCTATCTAGGGGTAACATTATTATGATTAAAAAACCTACCCTCATTGCTACAGCGTTTTGTAGTTTGTTTGCAAGCCACGCAGCGCTGGCTAAAATTAGCCCAGAAGAAGCTGCGCGCCTTGGTAAAGACTTAAGCCCAATTGGTGCGGAAAAAGCAGCGAATGCTGATGGCTCAATCCCAGCATGGAATGGCGGTATTACTGCTGCTCCAGCAGGTTATGAACCGGGTATGCACCACTTAGACCCTTATGCAACCGATAAAGTATTATTCACTATTGATAAAAGTAATATTGATAAATACAAAGAAAACTTAAGCCCAGGACAAATCGCGTTATTTGAAGCGTACCCAGATACGTTTAAAATGCCAGTGTATGAAACCCGTCGTTCTGCGTCTTTTCCACAATTTGTGTACGATGCAACCAAAAAATTTGCAACGTCTGCTGAATTAGTTGAAGGCGGAAATGGTATTAAAAGTACAGCTATTGGTATTCCATTTCCAATCCCTAAAACGGGTTTAGAAGCAATTTGGAACCATTTACTTCGTTACCGTGGTCAGTCTATTGAGCGTTTTGGTGGTCAGGCAGCACCGACGGCATCGGGTTCATATAACTATGTTGGTTTTGATGAGCAGTTATTAGTTAAGTATTCAGATCCAAGTGCTACTCCGGCTGAATTACAAGATTCTAATATTTTGTTTAAGTTTAAACAGCAAGTGACAGAGCCAGCCCGTTTGGCAGGGACCGCGTTATTGGTGCATGAAACTATGGATCAAATTTTAACGCCGCGCCAAGCGTGGACGTACAATTCAGGTCAGCGCCGTGTGCGTCGTGCACCTAATGTAGCATACGATGCACCGGGTACAGCAGCAGATAGCTTACGTACAACTGATGATTTTGATATGTTCAACGGCTCGCCAAATCGTTATAACTGGACGCTAAAAGGTAAGCAAGAGCTTTACATCCCATATAATAGCTACAAGCTTCACAGCGACAAGCTAACTTATGATGATATTTTAAAGCCTGGTCATATCAACCCTGAGCATACTCGTTACGAAAAACACCGCGTATGGGTTGTTGAAGCAAACTTAAAAGATGACACCCGTCATATTTACAAAAAACGTGTTTTCTACATTGACGAAGACAGTTGGCAAGTTCATGTTACCGATATTTACGATAATCGTGACCAACTTTATCGTGTAGCAATGGCTTATGGTCTTAACTACTATGAAGTACCGACACAGTGGAGTACGCTTGAGGTATACCACGATCTTAATTCACGTCGCTACTTAGCCATTGGTCTAGATAACCAAGAAAAGATGTATGACTTTTCTCAGTCATTTAATGACAATGAGTTTACATCGAGTGCTTTACGTCGCGCTGGCAGATAGTATAAAAGCAGGCACCTAGTTTCCTAGGTGCCTTTTTTCTTTCACATCGCGTTTGTCTATTAACGCACAGGTTTTCCTCTTTATAACAGACAAACAAATCCTCAGTTCAAGGCGAATTTAATTTATGAAGTATTTGGTCTATGCCAGCCTGATCCTAAGCGGTGCGAGTTTTGCACAAGACGCACCTCAAAGTGCGATTAGCGCAATTAATGCAGATAAAACACTCCTTACCGATATTACCCAAACTTCAGCAGGGCTTATTGCTGTAGGTAAACATGGGACGGTCATTAAAAGTATTGATGGTAGCGATTGGCAACAAGCGAAATTGGTACCTACACAAGTATTATTAACAGCGGTTGAATTTACTAATGATTTTAATGGCTGGGCATGTGGACATGACGCCACAATTATTAATACCACCGATGGTGGCGAAAACTGGCAGTTACAACAAGCAAAACCAAGTTTAGATAAACCCTGTTTAGATATTTATTTTAAAGATGACTTAAATGGCTATGCGGTTGGCGCTTACGGTATGTTTTATCAAACAAGTGATGGCGGAAAACATTGGCAAAAACGCTTTTTAGATTCGCTGTTATTTAGTGAAGATAGAGATTATTTAAATGACTTAAAACAAACCGATCCTGAGGGTTACGAAATAGAAACCTCGTCTATATTACCTCACTTTAATCGCATTGAACCGACTAGTTCTGGTTTAATGCTGGTCGGTGAGATGGGCTTAATGGCAAAAAGTGATGACGATGGCCAAACATGGCAACGTTTAGATGAAATTTACCCTGGTTCATTTTTTGGATTTGCTTCAGATTCATCGCAACAAATTGTTGCGGGGTTACGTGGTAATATTTTCCTAAATAAAACCGACAGTCAGCACTGGCAGCACTTAGACAATGATAAAACAGCTACTGTAAATAGCATCATTAATTATCACAATAAACAATGGCTATTATTGGCTAATAGCGGTGTTATTTTTCACCTTAAAGATGATGTGTTGTCGTACGAGCAGTTGGCTGATGGTAAAGCGATTCTTGATGGCGTGATTGTTAAAGATAAACTGATCATGGCAACAGAAAACGGCATTAAAGTGAAGGAGTTGACCCCTTAATGCAAGCAATTTTAGATTTTTTAGAAAAAGCGATTTTTAGACACCGCTTAGTGGTGCTCATAAGTTTTGTGTTGATCACCTGTTTATTGGTTTTTAAAGCAACGCAGATTCAGCTTGATGCGTCATTTAATAAAAATATTCCGCTTAACCATGATTATATGAAGGTGTACACCAAACATGAAAAACAGTTTGGCGGCGCTAATAGTATTTTAATTTCAGTATGTGATGACAGTGGTGATATTTTTAACCCTGAATTTTTTACTCAATTAAAAGCTGTGCATGACCAACTTTACTTTATTCCAGGAGTAAATCGTCCTTTAGTAAATTCAATATTTTCACCTAGTGCGCGCTTTGTTGAAGTCGTTGAAGACGGCTTTGCTGGCGGGCCTATTATACCAGCCAACTTTAAAGCCGATAAGCAAGGCTTAGGAATTGTTAAAGAGAACATTGAAAAGGCCAAAGTAGTGGGTCGTATGATAGCAAGCGATTATTCGTGTGCCATGGTCACCGCCCAACTGTTGGAGACTGATCCGCAAACACAAGAAAAATTAGACACTCTCGCTTTTGCAAAAAAATTAGAAAGCGAAATTCGTGAGCCTCTAAGTACCGAAAAGATCAGTATTCATATTATTGGTTTTGCAAAAATGGCCGGCGATATAGCCGAGGGCGCAAAAGGGGTTGTATTATTTTTTGCCATTGCAATTGCGTTTACTTTTGTCATGGTATGGCTATTTTGTGGCAGCTTAAAACTCACTATTTTACCGATTGTGTGTTCAATTATTGCGGTAATTTGGCAGTTAGGATTGCTTTCTAGCTTAGGCTTCGGTCTTGATCCTATGTCTATCTTAGTGCCATTTTTAGTCTTCGCTATTGGCGTAAGCCACGGTGTGCAGATGATTAATGCCATTGGTAAAAAGGTTGCTGAAGGTAAGTCTACAGCAATATGTTGCCAATCAAGCTTTAGGGCTTTACTTGTGCCTGGCGGGATTGCGTTGTTATCGGATACGGTTGGCTTTTTAACCCTATTAACCATTGATATCGGTATTATTCGTGAACTTGCTATTACTGCGAGTTTAGGTGTGGCAGTGATTATATTTACTAATCTGATTTTGTTGCCAGTGTGGGCGTCGTATATGCGCTTTGAAAACAGCATCCATATTCAATCAGGTGATGCTAATAAACCGAACATACTCGATGCAATGCGCGATTTGTTGGTTAAAGCAACCGACCCAAAAACAGCAAAAATCATTATTGGTTTCACTCTGGTTTTATTTGCACTGGGCTATTGGCAAGCAGACAAAATGCGTATTGGTGATTTACATGCTGGGGCACCATCATTGCACCAAGATGCACGTTACAACCAAGATACTTTCTTAATATCGGACAAATACACTATTTCTTCGGATATTTTAAAAGTCATTGTGGAAGCATATCCTGCTGCGTGTACCGAGCATGACGTCATGGAGCGTATATCGCGCTTTCAGTATAAGGTTGAAAATTTAGCTGGTGTACAATCAGCGGTCAGCCTAAGCTCAGTGGCACAATCAGTTAATGCCGGTTATAACGAGGGTAATTTAAAGTGGCAAAGTTTGCCGCGCAATTCTGCCAGTTTAGTGCAGTCAACCTCTCGCGTTGAAACCAGCACAGGGTTATTAAACGGTGATTGTTCAGTAATGCCCGTGATTATATTTTTAGATGATCACAAAGCACAAACTATTGATAACGTGATTGAAAAGGTAAAACAATTTGCTGTTGAAGAGGGCACAGACAAGCTTGCTTTCAAATTGGCATCAGGTCCAGTAGGTGTGATGGCTGCAACGAATGAGTCTGTTTCAGCTGCGCAAATCCCTATGATGCTCTATGTTTATGGTGCGGTCATTATTTTATGCTTACTTAGCTTTAAGAGTGTAAAAGCGACTATTGCAGTGGTATTACCCTTGTACATAGTCTCAACTCTTGCGCAAGCACTTATGGTTCAGCTTGAGATTGGTCTAACTGTTTCAACCTTACCAGTAATTGCTTTGGGCGTAGGTATTGGTGTTGATTACGGTATTTATATTTTGTCATCGATGATGGGGCAGTTAAAACAAAACGTGCCATTGAGTATTGCTTATCGTAATGCATTAGTTGAACGTGGTAGTGCGGTGTTATTTACTGGTATTACGTTAGCAATTGGTGTTAGTACGTGGATTTTTTCTGATTTGAAGTTTCAAGTTGATATGGGAATTCTGCTTACCTTCATGTTTTTAGTAAATATGTTGGGTGCTGTATTACTTTTACCTGCAATTGGTAGCTTGCTCTGGACTGACCAGAAAAAATAAGGTGAATAAATTTGCTCCAAAATGGCCAGTAATGGCCATTTATATCTATATTTTGTGAATAGATGACCAAATAGCTGAAATGCTTAAAATGTTTTCATCGAAAAGGCTGTTTATTAGTTTTAAAAGGGTTAGAATTTAACTGACTCCACGCTAATAAATGGCTGTACAAATATTCTGCTAAACTAGCAGTGATAGATTAAGGAACATACAATGACACGAAATGAAGGCCAAGCCTCGGTTATTTTAGATAACGTCTGTAAGCTTATCCAGAAAAAAGTTCGCGCTGATAATGTGTTACTCGTTGAGAAATTCGCCAAAGCCTTGTACAGCAATATGTCTAAAGAGGATTTGGCAAATCGCAACGACAGTGACTTATATGGTGCTGCACTCAGCCTTTGGAATTCGCTAGAAAAAAATACATCAGATGACGCAGTTATTCGCGTTTTCAACCCTGAAGTGGCAAAAGATGGCTGGCAGTCATCACATACCATTGTAGAGATCATTGCTAAAGACATGCCGTTTTTAGTTGACTCTGTACGTATGGCCATGACACGAGAAAACATCGCCTCTCACTTACTTCTTCATAGTCCACTGAAAATTCAACGTGATAAAAACGAAAAAATATCTGGGTTATCAAGCTTAAAAGCAGAGCAAGAATCAACATCAACAAAAACTGTATTCTTTATAGAAATTGACCGTCAAACAGATGCAACTGTTATTGAGTCTTTCAAAAAAGAGCTTGAATCAGTACTCGTTGATGTATCGGTTGCGGTTGAAGATTGGCAGCCTATTCGCGAAAAATTAATCGCGGTAAGCAAAAGCTTGCCAAAAAGCCATAAAGATAAAAATGACAACGAAATAAATGAAACCGTTGAGTTTTTAGATTGGCTAGTAAAAGACAACTTTACATTAATGGGTTACCGCCAATATGAACTTTCACCAGTTCAGGGAGACTATCAATTAAAAGGTAAAATGGATACCAGCTTAGGGTTAATGAAAAACTCTGATGCTGAGCATACACGTTTGCTTTCTGAGTTACCTGAAGTGGCACGCCAAGAAGCACGCAGTAGTAACCTATTAATTTTAACTAAAACTAATTCATTGTCTCGCGTTCATCGCCCAGCTTACATAGATTATGTGGGTGTAAAACGTTTTGATGACAAAGGCAATGTTATTGGTGAAGATCGTTTTATCGGTTTGTTTTCATCAAACTTTTACAACAATAGCGCTGCTGATGTACCGGTTCTTAAAAGTAAAATTAATCGTATTATGGATATGTGTGACTTCGCTAAAGGGACACATGCATACAAAGCCGTATTAAATATATTAGAAACCTACCCACGTGACGAACTGGTACAAGCTCGTGAGAATGAGTTACTAGAAGTTGCCATGGGCGTATTGCAAATACAAGAACGCGACATGTGTCGTTTATTCGTTCGTAAAGATGCATATGGCCGTTTTTTATCATGCATGGTTTATGTACCACGTGAGCGTTATAACACAGCGCTTCGCCGCGAAACGCAAGCTATTTTAGCTAACGCATTTAATTCTGACGTTAAAGTCGAATTTACTACCTATTTCTCTGAGTCTACACTGGCGCGTACCCATTACACTGTTCGTGTGACCGACAACAATATTGAATATAACGTGAAAGACATAGAAAACAACCTAATAGAAGCCGCTCGTACATGGGAAGATAAATTACAATCAGCCTTACTTGAATCTGCTGGTGAGGCCCGTGGTAATGAATTAAACCGTAAATATTGCAATGCCTTTGCACGCTCATACAAAGAAGAAGTATTACCTAGCGCTGCAGTGGTCGATATTGAAAAGCTAGAAATGCTAAGCGATGAGAACAAGTTAGAAATGTTGTTCTATCGTCCACAAGAAGAAGCAAGCAGCAATATTGTGCGTTTAAGCTTATTCCATAAAGATGAGCCAATTCATTTATCTGATGTTATGCCAATGCTTGAAAACTTTGGTCTACGTGTTGTAGGTGAAACACCATACTCGGTTAAAACTAGTGATGGTGGCGTAAATTGGGTCATGGATTTCTCTATGCTAATTGACAGCAAAGGGATGGCTGATTTTGATAAGATCTCTGCACGTTTTCGCGCTGCATTAACCAGTGTATGGGCAAACCGTTTAGAAAACGATGGCTTTAACCGTCTAGTGTTAATGGGTGGTTTAACGGGTCGTGAATCATCAATTTTACGTGCATACGCAAAATACATGCGCCAAATAGGGGTTACTTTCTCGCAAACGTATATTGAAAGTACCTTTGCAAATTACCCGCATATTGCCGCTAAAATTGTTAACTTATTCTCTAAAAAGTTCTCAGTAAAAAGCCCTGCAAGTGCTAAAACACTTGAAAAACTAGGCTTAGAAATTTATGCAGAGCTAGAAAACGTAGCGAACCTTGATGATGATCGTATTATCCGTTTATACGTTGATATGATTGTTGCTACATTACGTACTAACTACTTCCAAAAAGATGCTGAAGGCAAATTTAAGTCTTACATCTCACTTAAAATTCAGCCAAGTTTAATTCCAGAAGTCCCACTACCTGTACCAGCGTTTGAGATATTTGTTTATTCTCCACGTGTTGAAGGTGTGCATTTACGCTTTGGTAAAGTTGCCCGTGGTGGATTGCGTTGGTCAGATCGTCGTGAAGATTTCCGTACAGAAGTACTTGGCTTAGTAAAAGCGCAACAAGTTAAAAATACCGTGATTGTACCGGTAGGTTCAAAAGGTGGATTTGTATGTAAACAACTACCTAGTGAACGTGAAGCGTTTATTAAAGAAGGCCAAGAATGTTATAAAATCTTCATTCGTGGTTTATTAGATATCACAGACAATATTGACCGTGGTGAAATTGTACCTGCTGTTGATGTTACACGCCATGATGAAGACGATGCGTACCTAGTAGTAGCAGCGGATAAAGGCACAGCGACATTCTCTGACATTGCCAATGGTATCGCAAACGAATATAACTTCTGGCTAGGTGATGCGTTTGCATCAGGTGGTTCAGTAGGTTATGACCATAAGAAGATGGGTATTACGGCTCGTGGTGCATGGGAGTCTGTAAAACGTCATTTCCGTGAAATGGATATTAACTGTCAAACCACAGACTTTACAGCAGTAGCTATCGGGGACATGGCCGGTGACGTATTTGGTAACGGTATGCTGTTATCAAAGCACATTCGCTTGCAAGTGGCGTTTAATCACTTACATATCTTTGTTGATCCAAACCCAGATGCAGCAGCTTCTTATCCAGAGCGCGAACGTTTATTTAATTTACCACGTTCATCATGGGAAGATTACAATAAAGAGCTAATTTCAAGCGGTGGTGGTATTTTCTCGCGTGCTGCTAAGTCGATTACGCTTACGCCTGAAATGAAAAAGATGTTAGGCACTAAAAAAGCCAGCATGACGCCGAATGAATTGATCAAAGCATCATTAATGATGGACCATGATTTATTGTGGAATGGTGGTATAGGGACTTACATTAAGCATTCTAAAGAAACCGATGCTGATGTTGGAGATCGTGCTAACGATGCGCTGCGCATTAATGGTAAAGATCTTGGTGCTAAAATATTTGGCGAAGGCGGTAACTTAGGTGCAACTCAATTAGGTCGTATTGAATTTGCAGCTCAAGGCGGTCGTGTAAATACTGACTTCATCGATAACGTAGGTGGTGTTGCGTGTTCAGATAACGAAGTAAATATTAAAATTTTACTTAATGGTTTAGTTGCTGAAGGCGACTTAACGCGTAAGCAACGTGATGAGTTACTTTACTCAATGACCGATGAAGTGTCTGAATTAGTACTTAAAGATTGTTATCGTCAAACGCACACTTTGTCGATCACTCAATCTAAAGGGACCTCAACGCTTAAAGAAAAAATTCGCTTTATTCATGCACTTGAAAAAGACGGTAAGCTAGACCGTGCAATTGAGTTTATTCCTACCGATGAAGAGTTGGCAGAGCGCGCCGCTGCAGGTAAAGATTTAACTCGCCCTGAGCTATCTGTATTAGTTTCTTACGCGAAAATGGTGCTAAAAGAGTCTTTGGTAACGGATGAAATTACTGAGAATCCATATTACCGTCAGTTATTAGTTAAATCATTCCCGCGCCCATTACGTGAGAAGTTTAATGATGCTATGGATAATCATCCACTACGCAAAGAGATTATTGCCACTAAGTTAGCAAATAATATTGTTAATGATATGGGCTTAAACTTTATGGTGCGAATGAATGAAGAAACCGGTGCAAACGAAGCTGAAATTGCATTGTGTTATTCAATCGCAAGTGAAATTTTCCAAATGCGTGAAACATGGTTATCTATTAGTGATTTAGATAATAAAATACCATCGAACGTACAAACAGAAATGTTATACCAGTTACGTCGTACAGTTCGTCGCGCTACACGTTGGTTCCTTCGTCATCGCACCAAAGCACAATCAATTGAGCAAGCGATTGAAATTTTCTCACCAACATTTGCCGATTTAAGTGAAAACTTAACTAAATACATCGTTAAAACAGAAAGCGATCGTATTGTAAGTGCCCGTGAAGAATTAACACAAAGCGGTGTACCTACAGATATCGCACAGCGCATTGTGTCGTTATCAAGCTTGTTCTCGGTAATGGATTTAACGCAAATTGCTCAAAACTCTAATCGTAAAATCGATATGGTGTCGCACACTTACTTTAAATTAGGTGCGCAAATGGGACTACATTGGTTCTTAGATCAAATCACTAATCAACCGGTTTCTAACCATTGGCAGGCATTAGCGCGTGCATCATATCGTGAAGAGTTAGATTGGCAGCAACGCACCTTGTCAGAAGTGGTATTAAACAGCTTTGAAGGTGAAAGCAGTGATGTAGATGGTCAAATTGAACAATGGATGGATAGTCAAGATCTGTTACTTCAACGTTGGAAGCAAATGTTGACAGAGTTTAAAACATCGCAAAGTCACGATTTTGCTAAGTTCTCAGTGGCATTAAGAGAGCTCATGTTACTTGGTCACAACTGTGATACATCAGCAAAGTAACAAACTGCTAATGATTAAAACTAATCGTTAAACAGTTTTTGTTATATAATACCTCAGCCTTGTCTGAGGTATTTTTTTGTCTACAATTTTAAGAGGATTATATTCATGTTCTACGATTTAGCTCGCCGTTTTATGTTTACCCGTGATGCGGAGTGGGCCCATGATTTTGCTCTTAATAACTTACGTCGCTTTGCTAACACGCCATTAAGTGCTGCATGGTCACAAAGCGTGGCAAATAAACCAGTGAACTTTTTAGGCCTCGAATTTAAAAACCCAGTAGGGCTTGCTGCAGGTCTTGATAAAAATGCGGAGTGTATTGAGGCATTCGCTCAAATGGGTTTTGGCTTTGTAGAAGTGGGTACAGTAACACCGCGTCCTCAAGCGGGGAACGATAAGCCGCGGATATTCAGGTTGCCGCAGTCAAATGCGATTATTAATCGTATGGGCTTTAATAACAAAGGTGTTGATAATTTAGTTAACAATGTTAAAGCAGCTAAATACGATGGTATTTTAGGTATCAATATTGGTAAAAATAAAGATACACCAAATGAGCAGGGCAAAGATGATTACATTCACTGTATGCGTAAAGTGTTTGAGCATGCATCATACATCACTGTAAACATTTCATCACCCAATACCCCAGGCTTACGAGACCTGCAATATGGCGCAGCATTAGATGACTTATTACAAAGCTTGAAAAACGAACAGCTTGATTTAATTGCCAAGCATAATAAGCATGTGCCTATGTTGGTGAAAATTGCGCCAGACCTAGATCCAATTCAAATTGAACAAGTGAGCGAGTCACTGTTAAATAATAAAATTGATGGTGTTATAGCCACAAATACCACCTTAGAGCGTAGCTTAGTGCAAGGTCAGCAGTATGCTGATGAGGCAGGCGGTTTATCAGGAGCGCCAGTTAGGGAGCGTTCCACCCATGTTGTTTCTGAACTCAAGCGTTTAACAAACAATCAGTTACCTATTATTGGTGTGGGTGGTATTGATGATGCTAAATCAGCAAAAGAAAAATTTAATGCGGGTGCAGATTTAGTTCAAGTTTATACCGGTTTCATATACAAAGGACCGCAATTGGTCAAGTCGATCATTAACGACTTATAAGGATCAGTTATGTAAGCTTTTGATCGTTCGATAAATGTTCTAAAAAGACGTTTTAAAAATGGTCAAAAGCAGCTATACTCTAAGCTTATTGTCTTATTTTATTTTTTAAGTACTAAGTAGGGAGGAGCAAATGTTACAAGCGTCAAAGCAATGGCAGTGGATAGCGTGTGCTGAAAAAAACCGCTTACTGCTTGATTTAAATGACGATATGCAACTTTGTACACCTTATAAGCTTAGACAGCTCACCGATTGTGCTTTTGAAAACCCATACTTCAGCCTTGAAGATGCAGCCTTTTATGAGCAAGTTTATTATTACCTTGCGCAGTTTAATTTATGGAATCCTGCCCAGTTATGTCAAATAGCGCTCAATGCAACGGCAGTTAAATTTCAATTAAAACCAGTGTTGGCAAAAAGTTGGTTTTTTAAACCGTATACTGGTAGTACACCTAGTACTGAAGCGGTTATTAATTTAAGCTCAGAATCACAAACTGGCGAGTTTTTAATTATAGAGCATTGTCCAGATGCTTCTGTGTGCATTAATTTAAGTGAAACCTTTGCACTAGATGACAATCTATCACTTGCCCAGTTTGAAGTTATCCGCGTTTTAAACAACCGAGTTCACCCCTTAATTACCTCACAGTACGATAGCCAAACAGCTTAGCCTAATTTAGTCTTTGAGACTTGTTTAAGGCGTATTTGTACGCAAACCTATGTTATAATCCCGCGCAATTAGCTATTAAGGGTTTTTACTTTGCAATTTATCGCACTTACTTCTATCGGAATCGAAAATTTATTGGTTGATGAACTTACAGAACTTGGCGCTACGGTGTCAAAGCAAACTGTGGGTTCTGTTCGCTTTGAGGCTGACTCATTGCTAGCGCAAAAAGTGTGTTTATCTACACGCTTTGCTACGCGTGTACTTATGCTTATTGAAGAAAAAGAAGGCGTAAATGACAAAGACAGCTTGTACAAATTTGCACGCTTACAACCTTGGCAAGAATGGTTTGGCCCAACACAAACTTTTGCTGTTGATTTTAATGGCACAAACGATTCACTTAAAAATACCCAGTTTTCTGGTTTAGTAATTAAAGATGCGATTGTTGATTACTTTAACGATTTATTTGAACAGCGACCAAATGTAGATAAGCAAGATGCCAATGTGCGAGTGGTTGCACGTTTAAATCGTCATGGCGTTTCACTTTATATTGATTACTCAGGGCCGCGTTTATCAGAGCGTGGTTACCGTCAAGGTCAAGGCAAAGCACCCATAAAAGAGCATTTAGCTGCGGCAATAATAAAACGTAGTGGCTGGCTCGAAAATGTCAATCAACCACTATTCGATCCATGTTGTGGTGCCGGCACTATTTTAATAGAAGCGGCTGGAATGGCACGTAATGAAGCGCCTGGATTATTCCGTGAAGGATTCGCGTTTGAGCGTTTACCCAGCTTTAGAGTGGCAAAATTCAAAGAACTTAAAGAGCAACTTTTAGCGAATATTACTGATCCTAAATTATGGTTAATTGGCCATGATTACGATGCACAAGTACTTGATAAAGCGATTGCTAATGCGCAGCGTGCAGAGCTTGATACGGTGATTAAATTTAAGCAAAGCGATGCGACAAAACTGACGAGCGTTGCAAAATTGCCGGGTGTTGTTATTTCTAACTTACCTTATGGTGAGCGTATTGGTTCTATGGCTGAACTTGTAAACTTGCATCGTAGTTTA
Organism: Pseudoalteromonas sp. S1608; assembly: GCF_005887265.1. Lineage (GTDB taxonomy): Bacteria > Pseudomonadota > Gammaproteobacteria > Enterobacterales > Alteromonadaceae > Pseudoalteromonas > Pseudoalteromonas undina. The sequence continues at coordinate 266,524 of NZ_PNDK01000002.1, read as the reverse complement.
GGTGTTGGTTTTAAAAAGCACTTTAATCATTGGAAACTCGCTCTACTGGGCATGGATGAAAGCCTGTTTAAATTGCTTAAATTAGTGAAGCAAAAACGCTATAAATTTAAAAATGGCCCCCTTGATGTTGAATTAAACCTGTATCAGCTTGATGACAAGCAAGTCAGCCTTACCTCTGATGACAAACCCGCTTTAAACTTTGAAGGCTCGATGGCATTTGCTAATCGCCTGAAAAAGAACAAGCAAGGTTTAAAAAATTGGCTTAAGCAAAATCAAGTCCATGCGTATCGTGTTTACGATGCAGATATTCCTGAATACAACGTTGCGGTTGATATTTATGGTGATTCAGCGGTTATTTTTGAATACGCAGCACCGAAAGAGATTGATGAAAAAACCTCTGAGAAGCGTTTACAAGATGTTATTAGCTTAACAGCACAACAACTTGATATTGCACCTGAAAACATCGCTGTAAAAGTACGTAAAAAGCAAAAAGGTGAAGAGCAATATACACCCATGGCTAAGCAAAATAGAACCATGGTAGTAGAAGAGTTTGGTGCTAAGTTTAAAGTTAATTTATTTGACTACTTAGACACGGGGCTATTTTTAGATCATCGCCTTGCACGTCGTTACATTCAAGAAAACGCAAAAGATAAGCGCTTTTTGAACCTGTTTGCATACACAGGAACCGCCTCAGTTCATGCAGCCATTGGTGGCGCAAAAGCAATTACTACCGTTGATTTATCTAAAACCTACTTAAAGTGGGGTCAAGATAACTTTGCGCTTAACGATATTAGCAATACACGTTATCGTTTTGAGCAAGCAGATTGTTTAAAATGGCTAGAGTATGCACAAGGGCAGTATGACCTGATCTTTTTAGATCCGCCTACTTTTTCAAATTCTAAACGAATGAAAGACGCGTTTGATGTGCAAAACGACCACATTAAGCTGTTAACTTGGGTTAAAAAAATATTGAGCCCATCGGGTACGCTAATATTCTCTAATAATAAACGCGGTTTTGTAATGGATGAAGTTGGCTTGATGGGGTTAGGGTTAAAAGCAGAAAATATTTCTGAAAAAACCTTATCTCCTGACTTTAAACGAAATAAAAAAATTCATAATAGCTGGTTAATTAAACATGGCTAAGTGGATTTTATATCACACCGACGGCTGCCACTTGTGCGAGCAAGCAGAGCAGCTGTTAAAACCGTTACTTTCATCAACCGATGAATTACAACTTATTGATATTATGAGCGATGACGCATTAATTTTAGAGTATCAAATAAGCATTCCGGTTTTAAAAAATCAACAAGGCCAACAATTATTTTGGCCTTTTACTGCACCTCAGGCGCAGCAGTTTTTAGCGCAAGCAGAATAAGAGTAAAGATTAACTATGGATTTAATTAGAATTTCAAAAGCACAATTAGCTTACGGTACACACCCATTACTTGATAATGCAGATGCAGTAATCGAAAGTGGCGAACGTGTGTGTATTGTAGGTCGCAATGGTGCAGGTAAATCAACGCTTTTAAAAGTACTCGACGGTCAAGTAATACTTGATGATGGCGAAATAAACCAAGTTGGTAGTTTAAAAATATCGCGTTTAGAGCAAGATCCACCTAAAGGGGCAAGTGGCACTGTATTTGATTATGTTGCCCAAGGTATGCCCGAAATTGCTAACTTACTTATTGATTTTCATCATGTAAGCACACAATTGCAAACAGATTGCACTGATCAACTATTAAATAAATTAGAGCGTTTATCTAATAAATTAGAGGCGGCAGATGGCTGGCGTTTTGATAGCCGAATTCAGCTTGTACTTACTCAATTAGAGCTAACTCCTGATGCGAAACTTGAGTCGCTTTCTGGTGGTTGGTTACGTAAAGTTGCATTAGCGCGTGCTTTAGTGAGTGAGCCTGATTTATTACTGCTCGATGAGCCTACTAACCACTTGGATATGACAAGTGTAATGTGGTTAGAGCAATTCCTAAAAGAATTTAAAGGCGGTATTGTATTTATATCGCATGACCGTGCATTTATTCGAGCTGTTGCTACACGTATTTTAGATTTAGATCGCGGTAAACTAATTTCTTATCCTGGTGATTATGCAACTTACTTAGAACAAAAAGCGCATGATTTAAAAGTAGAAGAAACACAAAATGCATTGTTTGATAAACGCTTAGCGGAAGAAGAAGCATGGATCCGCCAAGGTGTTAAAGCCCGTCGAACCCGTAATGAAGGCCGTGTTCGTGAGCTGAAACAATTACGTAATGAACGTAAACAACGTGTGGAACAAGTTGGTAAAACTGATTTCAATATCGAAACAGCTGATCGTTCAGGTAAACTAGTATTTGAAGCTAAACACTTAAATCATGCATTTAAAGACAAAGTGATAGCTGATGATTTCTCTACCTTAGTGATGCGTGGCGATCGTATTGGTTTGGTGGGGCCTAATGGTATTGGTAAAACAACGCTATTAAAATTGTTGTTTGGTGATTTAAAAGCAGACAGTGGTGAAATAAAGCAAGGTGTTAACTTAGAGTTTGCATATTTCGATCAGTACCGTGAGAAGCTTGATGAAGAAGCGACCGTTCAAGATAACGTTGCTGAAGGTAAGCAAGAAGTGATGATGGGCGGACGCTCACGTCACGTGTTAGGCTATTTACAAGACTTTTTATTTCCGCCAGCACGTGCTCGTACACCGGTAAAAGCACTTTCAGGTGGTGAGAAAAACAGGTTGTTATTAGCCAAGTTATTTTTGAAACCTTCAAATATATTAGTGCTCGATGAGCCTACCAATGACTTAGATATAGAAACATTAGAGCTACTTGAAGATATTATTAACCAATATCAAGGTACTGTGCTTATAGTAAGTCACGACCGAGAGTTTATTGATAATACCTGTTCGAGTGTTTGGGCATTTGAAGGTAACGGCAAAGTTACTGATATAGTTGGTGGCTACAGTGATTATGAAGCTTATACCAACTATTTGGCGGAGCAGCACAAAGAGTTGCAAAAGCAGCCAGTCAAAAAAGTTGAAAAAACAGAGCCAACGCCAGTTAAAAGCAATAACAAAGCAAATAAACTCTCTTACAAATTAAAACTTGAACTAGAGCAACTACCTAATAAAATGGAGCAACTTGAAGCTGAACTTGAAAAACAACAAGAACGAGTAAGTCATGAAGATTTTTTCAAGCAAGACAGTGATATAACAGCCAAGGAATTGAACCATTTAGCCCAACTTGAGTCTGACCTTGAAGCCGCTTTTGAGCGTTGGGAAGAACTTGAAGAATTAAAGAATCAGTAGTAAGGAATAAAATGAAATATAAATTACTCGCGGCCAGTGTTTTAGCCACACTGAGTTCATCAGCATTGAGTGCAACGTACCAGTTAACCGAATTAGGTGACTTTGAAGCTGCCAAACATACTTATGTTACTGATGTGAGTGAAAACGGCCATATTATAGGTCAAGCTAACGGATTGTTTAACCTACCTATTGATATTAGTTATATCGACTTTACAGATAATATAATAAAGAGTGCATACGACAACGAAGTTAAAAGGTTTGAAAACATTGATAAAGAAATAACCTTTACCCTCGATGATATAGAAAATAATGATGCTGTTTACACTAATGCTGACGCACATACTTTTATGGTTGGCTTTCTATCTTCTCGGTCTGAAGATTTTGAATATCAAAAAATCAGTTCGCTTATTGCTACAAGCTATAATAACGGTTTAATAACTGAGCAGTCTCTTTTCGATGAATCTTCACTTGATTATGATGGGCTAACTCGATCAGTAAGTAACTTTTATACAGGTGTAGCGCAAGACGGTACTACGGTTGGTTGGGGAAGTGCACCCTTTGATAAAGTGAGCTTTACACCAGATGACGAAACTGATGAAGAAACGTGGTTTACTCGTGAGTTTATAGAGCGCGGAATTTTAATCTCTGCTGGTGGTGTTGAAGTGCCGCTTTTACCAGAATTTAATGAGCATGGTGGCAGCAGTAAAGCCACTGATATCATTGCCACAGACACAGGCTATGTGGTTGTAGGTAATGTATCTGTAAGTATTCCTGCTGAGAGACAAACCACAATTACAGACAATTGTGATGGCCTTGATGAGCCAGTTATGGCTTGTATCGAGTTAATTAATTCTCGAAATACGCGAGGTGTGTTCAATAAAACAGCGGTTAAATGGACTCTAGACAGCACTTATAATGTGACTTCAACAGAGTTGTTAGGTTTAGCGCTTACTCCGGAAGAAGATGAAGACAGAACTCCATTTAATAGTATTGCATTAGCTGTGAATAGTAATGGTATTGCTGTAGGGTCTTCAGATACCCGAGATATTGACAACGATAATAGAATCTACAGTATGCCAACTTATTTTAAAGACGGTGAGGTAGTTGACTTTATAAACCAGCAAGATGATTGGCAAGCTGGTAAAGCATTTGCAATCAATGATAATGACATTATTGCAGGTTATGCTACTAAACGCATTGAAGGTTCTTTAAGAAACAAACTTTTCTACCATGATATAAATACAAACACGACGGTGTTTCCTGAAGATTATTTTATTAGCTCAAGCTCATATGCAAATGATATTAATAATCAAGGTTATATTGTAGGTGAAGGTGATGTTGGTGATACTGCGAGTACCAGGCGTTCAGAAGCGTTTATTTATAAAATTGGTGATGACAAAATCACTAATCTAAATAATCTACTACCATGTTTTGACAGTGATGGTGAAACTAGCTTTAGTTATAAAATGGTAGAGGCGAAATCAATCAACGAAAATAATGAAGTATTTGGTGTAGCAACTAAAACGGTTGAAAAATTAGACTCGCTAGGTGAGGTCATAACCGACATTAATGGCAACATTCAATATGAAAGTGTTGCTGTTGCAGTAAAACTTTCACCGATTGCTAATGGCGAAGTTGAAAATTGTAAAGCCCCAGATACAGAGTTTTATGAACGTAGCTCAGCCAGCTTCTCATGGTTTGGTTTATTACTACTACCTTTAGTTGGATTAAGACGCGTTTTTCGTTTCTAAGTACTGCTATTCGTTTATAAAAAAACCAACTTGTTAAGTTGGTTTTTTTTTGTCTATAGTAATATTAACAGAAGTACTTGATGAAGTAGTCGCTAGTTATTTCTAGATATCCAAGCTTTTCTTACTGAGCGACGCCAAATTAAATCAATACCAAAATAGCCAATAACACTGGCAATAGATGCGCACACAAGCGAACCCACTAAAAAAGCAGGGCCAATGGTAGTAAGGCTTTCTATAAACCACGCCCAACTAGCCTCAAACGCAAAATGCTGCTCAGGTTGATTTAGTACTAATGTACCAACCAAGTATGAACCGTAAAAAATAGGTGGCATTGTAAGTGGGTTGGTGATCCACACTAAAGCAACAGAAATAGGTAAATTAACTCTTAAGATTATGGCTGCGGCAGCTGCTAGCACCATTTGAAAAGGAACAGGGATGAATGCAAAAAAAAGTCCAACGGCAAAGGCACCGCGTGCTGAGCGTCGATTTAAATGCCAAAGGTTAGCATCATGTAAAAGACGACCAAATATCCTTAGTGATTTGTGATGTCTAATTTTATTTGGATCAGGTAAAAACCGTTGGATCGTTTTTTTAGCCATTTAAAGCAACCATTTACGTCTGTGTGGATGAGTCTTGGGTTTGTTATCGGTGTCGTTATTACCGTATTTTATTATCAAACCCTTGAGTTTACAGTTATCACAATTTCAATCCTTATTGTGAGCACGTATTTTAAGCCGTTTTTAACTGTATTGTTAGGCTTTATTTGCGGTATTTGCTGTGTAGCGGCACATTTTATCTTGTTTTATTCATTTGAGTTACCTGAACAGCACAAAAAATATGCTTATTCTGTCGGTGTGGTGGTCGAAGAGGTTATCTCTGCTACGCCTCCCCAATATATAAAAGTTAAAATAACCCATTTAGAAGATAGTGAATATAGTCACTTTAGGGCACCTTATGCCTTATTAAGTATCAATTTTGTACAACCAATTAAACCTGGTGATACTTTTAATGCCCAAGTGAGACTGAATAATTATAGAACTATTAAAAATTTTACTGTTTTTGATAATCAGCTTTATGCTTTTACACAAAAGATAGCCTTTAAAGGTACAGTGCTCAATAAACAGCTTAATATTAAAAGCTCTCAAAAAAATAATACCGTGTCAGCTTATAGAGCCTATGTAAAAAAGCTGGTAAATAATGCTGAGCTTAAATGGCTATATTATACACTTTTAACCGGCGATAAGTCATTGATGACATTCGAGCAAAAGCGGTTAATGCAGAGTCTTGGGTTAAGTCACTTATTAGCCATTTCTGGGTTGCATATCTCTTTAGTGTTTGGTTTTTGTTATTTTGTGACACGTTTTTGTCTTAAGTTGGTTAAACCTGAACTAAATCAAGCCATAAATGTTTCTATTGTTTATAGCGCTGTCGGCTTTGTAGTCGCATTCATATATGTTTACTTGAGTGATTTCATCATTTCTGCAACTCGCGCTTTAATTATGCTGGGTTGTTATTTGTTGCTTTATTACTTGGCAAAGCAATCATTGAGATGGCGCAGTATTTTATATGCGTTGGTTATTATTTTAGCGGTTAATCCATTTAGTGTACTAAATCCAGGTCTTTACTTTTCGTTTTTAGCGGTATGTATTATTTTTATGGTTTTAAAGCAGTTTCCACTTCGGGGGCACTCACTACTGGCCAATATGCGAACATTATTTATTATTCAACTGGGATTATTTATTGGCTTATTACCCCTGTCATTGTACTTTTTCAATGGCGTGAGTTTAGTGGGTTTAGTTTTAAATCTTGTGGCTATTCCCATTTTATCTTTTGTATTGATGCCTGCTTTATTTTTAAGCGTGTTGCTGGGGTTATTAACCGATTGGCATGCATTTATTGTGTTATATGATTTTCCACTGACCAATTTGTATCAAATGTTGCAGGCAATACCTCAGCAGATACGTTGGCTTAATGTCGGACAGGTAAGTATAACCACCGTGGTGCTGCTTTATAGTGTTGTACCCTTACTTTATTTTATTGAGCTTCGCTTACTAGCCTGCATTCCGATTTTGACTTTGCTTTTTAACTATTACTTTACGCAAACCAGCATTTGGCAGTTAAACGTATTTGATGTAGGCCACGGTTTAATGGTACTGATAGAAAAAGATAAACATGCGTTTATTTATGATTTTGGCCCGAGTTATTTTAATCGCTTTAGTCGTGTCACTAGTGTTTTACTACCCTATATTAATGCTCATAACCTAACAGTAACTAACTCGATTGTAAGCCATCAAGATAACGACCATGCAGGAGGCGTTGCGCACTTTAAAAAAGCCGGTTATGCATGGAGCTTTGATTACTTTCATCCAAGTGGTGTATATAAAGACTGCATAGCGACAAAAATAGACTTTCAAGGCTTGAGTATTCAAACCTTTTCAAAAGATGAGTTTAATAACCGTAATGATAATTCCTGTGTTGTTAAAGTCTCAAGTGCAAACCATAGTGTGCTTCTCACTGGTGATATATCAAAGGCGAGGGAGTCTAAATTAATTAATAAAGAAGATGATTTACAAAGTACCGTTTTGATAAGCCCTCATCACGGCAGTGATAGCTCTTCCAGTGTCGAGTTTATCGAGGCCGTAAACCCAACACTTGTGATTCATTCAAGTGCGTATCAAGGCCAGTGGCAATTTCCAAGTAAAGCGGTAGTTAAGCGTTACAATAAAATAAACGCCAAACAATATAGCACCGGTGATGTAGGACAAATTCGGGTTGATTTTTATGCTAAACACTTAGAGCTGAGTACCGCAAGAGGGGCGGAAAGTTATTGGTTTATCAAAGATTGACGTTTTGTTTTGCTGTTGCTAAGGATACAATAGGGGCTGTTACTGGTTTTAGAGAGTGTTATGGAACAAAGTACTACACAAATATATAAACGGCTTGTTTCTTACGTTGGCGCTTATAAGTCGATTGCCATCGTCGCGATTATAGGAATGATAGGTTATTCAGGTATGGATGCATTATTCATTCAACTGATGAAGCCGTTTATCGATGAAGGTTTAAACGAGCGTAACAGCCAGGTACTTACTTATGCGCCATTTGTGGTTATTGCGCTGGTTATCGGGCGTGGCGTATTTAACTTTATGTCATCTTACTGTTTAAGCTATGTAGGCTCACAAGTCGTGAGGGCGCTGCGCCAAGAATTGTTTGAACACATTTTACACTTACCGGTATCGTTTCATGATAAAAACTCAACCGGCGATTTGATTTCTAAAATCACCTTTGACACCGAGCAAGTTCAACAAGCAATCACCAAAGCACTGCTTATTGTTGTGCGTGAAGGCGCTTTTGTGGTGTTTTTACTCGCTGTGATGTTTTATACCAGTTGGCAGTTGTCGTTAATCTTTTTAGTTATTATCCCGCTTGTGGCTATCATAGTAGCTGTGGTGTCTAAACGCTTTCGTCATATCTCGAAAAATATTCAGTCAGCGATGGGACAAGTTACCCGTAGTTCAGAGCAAATGCTCAGTGGTCACAAAGTGATCCATGGCTTTGGTGGGCAAACACAAGAAATTGATCAATTTTCTAAAATTAATAATCATAACCGCCAACAACGTATCAAGATGGATGCGACTAAAGCGCTAAGTGTCTCTATTATTCAAATTTTGGCTGCCAGTGCTATGGCTGTTATTTTATGGGTTGTGTCGATGCCCTCTATGATAGACAGCATTAGCTCCGGGGATTTTGTCGTACTCATCTCCTCGATGATGATGTTACTACGCCCATTAAAGCAACTTGCCAATGTAAACAGCGATCTACAGCGAGGTATTTCAGCTGCTCAGAGTGTTTTTTTAGTGTTAGATGAAGAAATTGAAAAAGACACGGGCACCTTTTCGGTTGATAAGGTAAAAGGGCATATTGAGGTGAAAAATGTGACCTTTAAATACCCAACCAAGGATGAAGCTGTGCTTAACGATTTATCACTGAACATAAAAGCCGGTGAGAGTATTGCCCTTGTTGGCCGCTCTGGCTCGGGTAAATCGACTATTTCTAACTTGTTACCCCGATATTATGACTTAGAAGCGCCAAGCGAAATTTTACTCGATGGCATTGCTCTTAATGAATATAAGCTTACTGATCTTCGCCGTCAATTTGCGTTAGTGTCGCAGCAAGTGGTGCTATTTAATGACACGATTGCCAATAATATTTGTTATGGTTTACAACGCGAAATCTCTATCGAAGAGCTTCATGACGTTGCAAAACAAGCCCATGTGTGGGAGTTTGTAAAAGACTTACCTGAGCAACTTAACACTATGGTTGGCGAGAATGGGGTAATGCTTTCAGGCGGGCAACGTCAACGTATTGCGATTGCCCGTGCTATTTTAAAAGACGCGCCTATTTTAATTTTAGATGAAGCGACCTCGGCCTTGGATACTGAGTCTGAAAAGCTTATCCAACATGCTCTTGATACATTAATGAAAGATAAAACCTCCATTGTTATCGCTCATAGGCTATCGACTATTGAAAATAGTGACCGTATCTATGTGATTGATAACGGTAAAGTGATAGAAAGTGGTACGCATACTGAATTACTGACTAACGATGGTACCTACTCAGCTCTTTGTAAAATGCAGTTTGGTGAGCAGGGGTGAGTAAAATAGAGCAAAGCTGGTACAAACCTTTTAGCTTAATTACCTTATTGTTATTACCACTGTCCGCTATTTTTGGCTGTGTTGCTCTAGTGCGCAAATACTGCTACGAAGTGGGTGTTTTTAAGCCATTTGTTAGTAATACTCCAGTAATTGTTGTTGGCAATATAAGTGTTGGCGGCAATGGTAAGACGCCATTTGTATTGTGGCTACATGATTACTTAACCGCCCAAGGCTTATCTGTTGGTTTAATTAGTCGCGGCTATGGCGGGCAAGCAGCCCATTACCCATTATTAGTAACTGCCAATACGACGACTTTAGAAGCAGGGGATGAGCCGGTACTTTTATTTAACCGTTTACAATGTCCGTTAGTTGTGGGGCCAAATAGACAGCAGAATATAGAAATGCTCAATCATCAGTTTCAGCTTGATGTAATTATTTCTGATGATGGCATGCAACACTACAAAATGGCACGCAGTATTGAATGTTGTATTGTTGATAGCGAAAGAAAATTTGGTAATGGTTTTTTAATGCCAGCAGGACCACTTCGCGAAACGGTTTCTCGTTTAAACAGTGTTGATTTAGTCATTGAAAATGGTTCTGAACATGAATTTAGCTATCGCTTGCAGCCATCAATTATTAAACGTGTTGCTGATAATACTGAGATAACAACGGCTATAGAAACAGCGCATGCTGTAAGTGCAATCGGTAACCCTCAGCGCTTTGAAGCATCATTAAAAGCACAAGGTATAGCGTTGTTATCAACACATCATTTTCGCGACCATTATGCTTATACCGCCAATGACTTTGCTCAATTTGGTGAGGACTGTATATTAATGACAGAAAAAGATGCGGTTAAGTGTCGTGACTTTGCCAAGCCAAATTGGTATTACTTGCCGGTTGACGCTCAACCAACTGCAGCAGTAATAAACACATTAAATTTATTATTAAAAGAAAAAGGGATCCACCATGGCCTTTGATACAAAATTACTCGAAATTATTGCTTGCCCTGTGTGTAAAGGTAAGTTGCGCTTTGATAAAGAAAACCAAGAGCTGATCAGCACAGCAGCAAAACTAGCTTACCCGGTACGTGATGATATTCCTGTACTACTTGAAAATGAAGCCCGTGAATTGACTCTTGAAGAGGTAGAAAAGTGGAATTCGTAGTTGTTATCCCTGCGCGTTACGCTTCTACTCGTTTACCAGGTAAACCACTTGCTGATATTTGTGGCAAACCAATGATACAGCATGTGTATGAAAAAGCCTGCTTATCAGGAGCCAGCAAGGTGATTATTGCCACCGATCATCAAAAAGTGTTTGATGCTGCAAAGCTTTTTACTAGCAATGTTTTGATGACACGTGAAGATCACCAATCAGGCACAGAGCGCTTAGCCGAAGTAGTGGATTTACTTAATTTAGCCGATGACACTATCGTGGTAAATGTACAGGGTGATGAACCTTTGCTGTCGCCTGATAACGTATCACAAGTGGCAACATTATTAGCGCAATCAAGGGCACCAATGGCAACCTTAAGCGTTGCTATTGAAGAGCGTGATGAAGTGTTTAATCCTAATGCGGTTAAAGTTGTCAGTGATATCAATAAAAATGCTTTGTACTTTTCAAGAGCGAGTATTCCATTTGATAGAAGCGCCATGATGGCTGAGCAGCAACCACTTAACTTAGCCCCTTTTCAACGCCATGTGGGTATTTATGCGTATCGCGCAGGGTTTATAAAGCAATATATTGAATTAAGTGTTTCGCCATTAGAACTCCTTGAGTCGTTAGAGCAGTTACGTGTGCTATACCATGGTTATGCAATTAAAATAGAACAAGCTTTAGTGACCCCTCATGCAGGAGTAGATACACCAGAGGATTTAGCTAAAGTGGTTGCCCATATTCAAAGTAAAAGCGCGTGAATATAGCACAAACGCCTATATTAAAAGTGCAATATACGCATGATGATTTTTACATCATAAATAAACCGCATGGGCTTAATTTTCATTCTGAAGAAGGCCCCGGTTTTGTGGTACTAGCTGAGCAACAGTTAAACGAAAAATTATTTGCGGTACACCGTTTAGATAAAGTCACCTCTGGATTGATTATACTCGCGCGAAGCAAAGCGGCAGCAGCAGAATTTACGCAATTATTTACTCAGCATGCGATTAATAAGTTTTATCTAGCGGTTAGTGATACCAAGCCTAAAAAAAAGCAAGGCTGGGTTAAAGGTGACATGGCAAAATCTCGCCGTGGCACGTATAAATTATTAAACTCACAGAGTAACCCCGCTATTACGCGTTTTTATTCGTTTAGCTTTAAAAGCGGATTTAGAGCTTACTTATTGAAACCCTATTCGGGAAAAACTCACCAGCTTAGGGTGGCATTAAAGAGTATAAGTGCCGCTATATTAGGCGATGCTAGTTATTCTGGGAGTGCCGCTGATCGCACCTATTTGCATGCATTAGCGTTGGATTTTGAGTGGGCTGGGGAACAAATACAACACACTCTGTTGCCAGAGTGTGGAGTGGAATATGCGCAATTAATAAAACATCAAGATTTTGATTCTTGGCAAACGCCTTGGAAATTGGATTGGTAAATGAGTGAACAAGTAACTGATATCCGCTTTGGTGGTATTAAACGACTATATGGTCAACAGCAATTTGAATGGTTACAACAGGCACATTTCTGTGTTGTTGGTATAGGTGGCGTTGGCAGCTGGACTGCAGAAGCATTAGCGCGCACCGGCGTGGGCAAAATTACTCTAATAGATTTAGATGATATATGCGCAACCAATGTTAATCGTCAAATTCATGCGTTAACAGGCACGATTGGGGAAGCAAAAGTGGATGCCATGAAGGCGCGCTGCGAGCTTATCAATCCTGAGTGTGTAGTTAATGTTATTGACGATTTTATAACACTAGAAAATATTCAGCAGCATATTCAAGGTTTTGATTATGTTATTGACTGCATTGATGCGGTAAAAGAAAAAGCGGCGTTAATCGCGCACTGTAAGCGTAATAAAATGCCTATAATTACCACTGGCGGTGCAGGTGGGCAAACTGATCCAAGTCAAATTACATTTGGAGATGTGGCAAAAACGACTCAAGATCCATTGCTTGCAAAGGTGCGCTATATTTTGCGTAAGCAGTATAATTTCAGCTCTAATCCAAAACGTAAATTTAATATTGACTGTGTGTATTCAACAGAGCAGCTTGTTTATCCTGGCAGTGATGGCAGTGTGTGCCATGCGAAACAAAATGCAGATGGTAGTATGAATATGGATTGTAATAATGGCTTTGGTTCAGTGACGATGATCACCGGTAGTTTTGGTTTTTTTGTTGCCGCTAAAGCAGTAAGAAAATATTTAGATAAGCGTACACGCTTGAACATTTAATTACAGATTACACATCATATTGTTAAAAAAGCGCTTAACGCGCTTTTTGTTTAGCTAAAGTTTGTATTTTTTCCACCATAGCTTTTATCCCATTACCGCGAGAAGCGCTTAAGTGGCTAATTAAGCCGAGCTTTTCAAATTCTTCATAGGCATTAACGCTTAATACCTCTTCAGGTGTCAAACCGTTATACAGCGCTAAAATTAACGCTAATAATCCTTTTACTATTCGCGTATCAGAATCACCAATCACAACCAATGCATTTTCTGTCAAATCAAACTCAACAAACATCCATACTTTACTTTCACAGCCTTGGACTAGCGCATCATCTGTTTTTAGTATATCGGCTAACGGCGGTAGTGTTTTGCCAAGTAACATAATTTCACGATACTTCTGTTGCCAGCTTGTACTGTGTTCAATTTTTTTACTTACCAGTTGGTATGTGAGTGTCATTATTTATCCAATTTAGTCTAATAAAGCGATGCATTCTTTGAGCGCAGTAATAAAATGGTCTACATCTTTGGTCGTATTATAAAATGCAAAACTTGCTCTTAGTGAGCCATTTAGTTGCAAATGAGTCATTAATGGCTGCGTACAATGATGACCACTTCGTACTGCAATACCATAACCGTCAAGTAAAGTTGCCAGATCATACGGATGTTCATTTTTATAATTAAAGCATAATGTACCAATGTTCGATTTTAGGTCGCTATAGATGCAAATACCATCTATTTCCATCAGTGCGTTTGCTGCATAAATAAACACCTGCTGTTCATACTCTTTTAATTCTTGCTGATTGAGCACCATTAAATACTCAAGTGCCGCACCAAAGCCTAAAACACCGGCTATATTTGGGGTTCCTGCTTCAAATTTAGCGGGAGCGTCACGATAAGTGCTTTGCGTTAGGGTCACTTTTTCAATCATTTCACCACCTGTTTGATAAGGCAATAATGCATTAAGTGCTCTGTAGCGGCCATATAAACCGCCTAATCCTGTTGGCCCCAACATTTTGTGAGCTGAAAACACGTAAAAATCACAATTAAGCACTGTCAAATTAGGTCTTAAATGCAGAGCGCCTTGTGCGCCATCGACTAAAGTTAGCGTATCTACAGCCTTCGCAGCAGTTATCAGCGGGGTTAAATCGGTAATATTACCCAGCGCATTAGAGGCGTGAGTAATTGCAAGAAGTGCAGGTTTGGTGTGTTTAATCACGTCACAGCACTGTTTGATATCAAAAGTGGCATTGTCATTAAGTGGCAACGCTTTTAACGTTGCACCAGTGTATGCCGCGAGTTCTTGCCACGGCACAATATTCGCGTGATGCTCGATTGGGCTAATTAAAATGGTGTCGTCTGTCGTTAATGTATTTCTTAGGCCATGTGCAACTAAGTTAATCGCCTCAGTAGCGCCTTTAGTCCAGACAATTTCATTACCGCTTACCTGAAAGTAATCAGCAACGCGTTGACGTACTTGCTCATAAGCCGCTGTAGCTTGCTCACTCAGCGTATGACGACCGCGGTGAACATTTGCATTCTGTGAGGTGTAAAACTGTGTGGTGGTGTCAATCACACATTGTGGCTTTTGTGTTGTTGCAGCCGAGTCTAAATAAACCAAAGGATTGCCATTGATTGTCTGATTTAGAGTAGGGAAATCATTACGGATTTTTTTAGGATCAAACGAGGACACAGACATAGGCTCATAAAGTTAATCAATTCGGGCAGGAATTGTAATCTGTTTAAGATAATTCTCAAGTAGCATGTAATAAAAAAGGCCGCAGAAGCGGCCTTTTAAAACTAACTTTAAAGCTTACCGCTTGTCTGTAGCTTTATAATCACGTGTTGTTTCACCTGTGTAAAGCTGACGTGGACGGCTGATCTTGTGACCAGGCTGAGAAAGCATCTCGTCCCAGTGTGAGATCCAACCTACAGTACGTGCCATTGCAAAAATTACAGTGAACATACTTGTAGGAATACCAATCGCTTTTAAGATAATACCTGAGTAGAAATCTACATTAGGGTAAAGTTTCTTCTCAACAAAGTACGGGTCTTCAAGTGCAATTTGCTCAAGTTTCATTGCAATATCAAGCAATGGATCTTGAATATTAAGCTCTGCTAAAACTTCGTGACATGTTTGACGCATTACTGTTGCGCGTGGGTCGAAGTTTTTGTAAACACGGTGACCAAAGCCCATAAGACGGAAAGGGTCCGCTTTATCTTTTGCTTTTGCTACATATTCGTCGATGCGATCAACTGAACCAATTTCTTCTAACATGTTTAAACATGCTTCGTTAGCGCCGCCGTGAGCAGGGCCCCAAAGTGATGCAATACCCGCAGCAATACATGCATAAGGGTTAGCACCAGAAGAACCAGCTAAACGAACTGTTGACGTTGAAGCATTCTGTTCGTGGTCAGCATGAAGCATAAAGATTTTATCCATTGCTTTAGCTGTTACTGGGTTTACTTTGTATTCTTCAGCAGGTACAGAGAACATCATGTGTAAGAAGTTTTCTGCATAGCTTAAATCATTGCGTGGATATACAAACGGTTGACCGATGTTTGTTTTGTATGCCATTGCCGCAATTGTTGGTAATTTAGCAACTAATTTAATAGCGCTTGTCTTACGTTGAACTGCATCAGTGATATCAAGATCTTCATGGTAAAAAGAAGATAATGCACCAACCACACCACATAGCATTGCCATTGGGTGTGCATCAAAACGGAAACCTTGGAAGAAGTTTGCGATTTTTTCATCTAGCATTGTGCTACGAGTGATTTTTGTAGCAAAATCATCGTATTGCTCTTTAGTTGGTAACTCACCGTTTAATAGTAAGTAACATAACTCAACGTAGTTAGAGCTCTCTGCTAACTGCTCGATCGGGTAACCACGATGTAATAAAACACCTTTACCACCATCGATGTAAGTGATGGTAGATTCACAAGAACCAGTCGACATGAAACCTGGGTCATAAGTAAAGTGACCATGTGAGCCGAGTGTACGTACATCAATTACATCTTGGCCAGCAGTACCTTGATAAATTGGAAGTTCGATTGGATCTAGCCCATCAATATGGACTGTGGCTTTCTTATCTGCCATCTATGTATCTCCTATTAAGATAACTATTCTGATTTTTATATTCTAAAATCTATTCTAAGCACATCTTTACATTTTAACGTGAAAGAGGGGTATAAAGTCAATTTTTATAAGTATTATGCACATATGTATAATAAATATTCGGTATAGATTGAATATTATACCATTGGCTAATTCGCAAACGACTCAAAGTAAACAAGAATTGTAAAAGAGTCTCCGGCTATATATACTAACGGAGGTTTTTAACCGATTTGTATTTGGGTAAACTTTTTTTTACATAATATTTTTCATAAAAAGTGAACTTTATTAGTATTAATACGTTTATTTTGATAGTTCCACCAGAAACATTTGGTGGGTTTTAGAAAAACAAGTAGATGAGCCCCACTGCGGGCAAGATGGGCAAGTAACTGTGAAAAAGCAAAGACCTGTAAATCTAGATCTAACAACTATATCTATGCCGGCAACGGCTAAAGCTTCAATTTTTCACCGCGTCACCGGTGTTGCATTATTTTTTGCTTTAACGTTTGTCATTTGGGCTTGGTCAGAGTCTCTTTCTTCAGCTGAAGGTTTTGAATTCGTCAAGGGTCTGTTTAACGGATTCATTGCTAAATTTATAGCTTGGGGCACCCTTTCTGTATTGGGTTATCACCTTATCGGTGGTATCCGTCACATCATTATGGATATGGGGCATTGGGAAGAACTTGAATCAGGCAACACTAGCGCTAAAATTGCAATGGCACTTGGCGTTGTGTTTGCTGTATTGGCAGGGGTGTGGATATGGTCTTAAATCAAGCAACTCTTAAACGTGATGGCGTACAAGATTTTGTATCTCTACGCACAACGGCATTAATAATCAGTGCATATGCAATTTTTATTATTGGCTATTTTTTAGCAATGCCAGAAGTCACATATGACGCCTGGACAGGCCTGTTCTCTAACCTAGCAATGAAAGGGGCGACATTAATCACCCTAGTTTGCATTATGGTTCATACCCGTATCGGCCTTTGGCAGGTTCTAACCGACTATGTAAAGGGCGCTAAATTGCGTGCTTTCTTAGGCTTTGTACTAAACCTAATGGCTGTTGCTTACGTAGCTGTAGGTTTAATCGTTTTATGGGGTGTTTAAGTGAAATATTCTGTTCGTGAATTTGACGCCGTAGTAATTGGTGCCGGTGGTGCAGGTATGCGCGCTGCTCTTGCTATTACTGAATCTGGCAAAACATGTGCACTAATCTCTAAAGTTTTTCCGACACGCTCACACACTGTATCTGCTCAAGGTGGTATTACAGTAGCGCTAGGTAATTCGCATGAAGATAACTGGGAATGGCATATGTATGATACCGTTAAAGGTTCCGATTTTATCGGTGACCAAGACGCTATCGAATACATGTGTAATACAGGCCCAGAAGCTATTACTGAATTAGAAAACATGGGCTTACCATTTTCTCGTTTTGAAAATGGCCGTGTTTACCAACGTCCTTTCGGTGGTCAATCGAAAAACTTTGGTGGTGAACAAGCTGCACGTACCGCAGCAGCTGCAGACCGTACTGGTCACGCATTATTACACCTTCTTTATCAACAAAACGTTAAAAATAAAACAAATGTATTTTCTGAATGGTATGCACTTGATTTAGTTAAAAACGATAATGGCGATGTAGTAGGTTGTACAGCGATTGAAATTGAAACAGGTGAAATCACTTTCTTCAAATCAAAAGCAGTTGTGTTAGCTACCGGTGGTGCAGGTCGTATCTTCGCATCAACAACTAATGCTCACATTAACACTGGTGACGGTGTTGGTATGGCGACTCGTGCTGGTATTTCTATGCAAGACATGGAAATGTGGCAATTCCATCCGACAGGTATTGCAGGTGCTGGTACGCTAGTAACTGAAGGTTGTCGTGGTGAAGGTGGTTATCTTTTAAATAAAGATGGCGAACGCTTCATGGAACGCTATGCACCAAACGCTAAAGATTTAGCATCTCGTGACGTTGTTGCCCGTTCAATGATGACAGAGATTCGTGAAGGTCGTGGTTGTGATGGTCCTTGGGGTCCTCACCTTAAGTTGAAACTTGACCACTTAGGCGAAGAAACGCTTAACTTACGTCTTCCAGGTGTATGCGACCTTGCTAAAACATTTGCTCACGTTGATCCTGCAAAAGAACCAATTCCAGTTATCCCAACATGTCACTACATGATGGGTGGTGTGCCAACTAACGTAAATGGTCAAGTACTTAATATCGATGCCGCTGGTAACGAAAAAGTAGTACAAGGTTTATTTGCTGTTGGTGAGATTGCATGTGTATCTGTTCACGGTGCTAACCGCTTAGGTGGTAACTCATTACTTGATTTAGTTGTATTTGGCCGTGCTGCTGGTAATTTCTTAGGTAAATACCTAAATGACGTTGAAATTTCTAAAGCGGCTTCTGAGTCTGATTTAGAAGCGTCTTTAGCTCGCTTTAATCGTTGGGAAAGCTCAACAGTTGGTCAAGGCGAAGACCCAGTACAAATCAAGAAAGACCTACAACAGTGTATGCAGCTTAACTTCTCGGTATTCCGTGAAGGTGACTCAATGGCAACTGGTCTTACTGAGCTTAAAGAAATTCGTGAACGCTTACAGCATGCACGTCTTGATGATAAATCATCAGACTTCAACACCATGCGTATTGAATGTTTAGAATTAGACAACTTAATGGAAACAGCTTACTCAACTGCAGTAGCTGCAAACTTCCGTACTGAAAGCCGTGGTGCACACTCTCGCTTTGACTTCCCAGATCGTGATGACGAAAACTGGTTATGTCACTCAGTATTTAATCCGGTAACGGATGAAATGAGCAAGCGTAAAGTAAACTACGAGCCTAAGCTACGTGAAGCATTCCCACCTAAAGCACGTACCTACTAGGAGCGAGACGATGGCACAAGTACAATTTTCAGTTTATCGTTACAATCCGGATGTTGACAACGCACCTCGTATGCAAGAATACACTTTGCAAACTGAGGAAGGCCAAGACATGATGGTATTGGATGCACTTTTATTATTAAAAGAGCAAGATCCTACATTATCATTCCGTCGTTCATGCCGTGAAGGCGTGTGTGGTTCAGACGGTGTAAACATGAATGGTAAGAACGGCTTAGCATGTATTACTCCTTTATCTACGCTACAAAAAAATGGCAAAGGTAAAATCGTAGTACGTCCATTACCGGGACTTCCTGTTGTTCGTGACCTTGTTATTGAC
Organism: Pseudoalteromonas sp. S1608; assembly: GCF_005887265.1. GTDB lineage: Bacteria > Pseudomonadota > Gammaproteobacteria > Enterobacterales > Alteromonadaceae > Pseudoalteromonas > Pseudoalteromonas undina. Next base: position 247,109 of record NZ_PNDK01000002.1, on the reverse strand, counting down.
ATGAGTCAGTTCTACACTCAATACGAAAAAGTAAAACCGTATCTAATAAATGACGAGCCTGCTGCAGGCGAACGTCTTCAATCTATTGAAGAGCGTGATAAATTAGATGGGCTTTATGAGTGTATTTTATGTGCATGTTGTTCTACATCGTGTCCTTCTTTCTGGTGGAATCCAGATAAGTTTATAGGTCCAGCAGGCCTTCTTCATGCTTACCGTTTCTTAGCTGATAGCCGAGATACTGCAACAGAAGAGCGTTTAGCTGACTTAGACGATGCATTCAGTGTGTTCCGTTGCCACAGTATCATGAACTGTGTTAGCGTTTGTCCTAAGGGTCTTAACCCTACTAAAGCAATTGGGCAAATAAAATCTATGTTATTAAACCGCTCGGTTTAATTTCTAGTAGACGAAAGATGGCTAATATTTATTAGCCATCTTGTTATATAACTATTAATTTCTGCGCTAAAAAAAAGGGCTTATAAATGCACGAAGGTGTGATGAAGGCATGGCTAGAATCTTCACATTTAAACGGCGGTAACGTTGCTTATGTTGAAGAGCTTTATGAAGCGTATTTAGACGATGCGACTTCGGTGCCAGAAGAATGGCGAGAAGTGTTCGAACAATTACCAAAAGTTGATGGTGTGGATGTTGAAGTAAAACATTCAGAAGTTCGTTCACAATTTGCGGCGCTTGCTAAAAACAAGCATAGAGAAGTGGTGGTAGCAGAGGGCAGTGGCGGCGACCTTAAACAGGTTAAAGTTCTGCAACTTATTAATGCTTTCCGTTTTCGTGGACACCAAAATGCAAACCTAGATCCACTAGGTATTTGGCAACGAGAACGTGTACGAGATTTAGAGCTAGAATACCACGACTTATCAAATGCTGACTTTGACCGCGAATTTAACGTAGGATCGTTTGCCGTAGGCCGCGATACTATGCCTTTAGGTGAGTTATACCAAGCACTAAAAACTACTTATTGTGGTTCTATTGGCGCAGAGTATATGCACATCACATCAACAGAAGAAAAACGTTGGTTACAACAGCGTTTAGAGTCTGTTCAGTCTAGGCCAAAATTCGATAAAAATGAAAAGCTACGTATCCTTAAAGGATTGACAGCGGCTGATGGTCTTGAAAAATATTTAGGGGCTAAGTTCCCGGGTGCTAAGCGTTTCTCACTTGAAGGTGGCGATGCGTTAGTGCCTATGCTTAAAGAGCTTATACACCGCGCGGGTGAAAGTGGCCAAAAAGAAGCCGTAATCGGCATGGCTCACCGCGGACGCTTGAACGTACTTGTGAATGTACTTGGTAAAAATCCATCAGAATTATTTGATGAATTTGCTGGTAAACACAAAGATACTTTAAGCTCTGGTGATGTTAAGTATCACATGGGTTACTCTTCAGATTTCGCGACCAAAGGTGGCAATGTGCATATGGCACTTGCGTTTAACCCATCGCACTTAGAAATCGTTAATCCTGTGGTTATGGGGTCTGTGCGCGCACGTCTTGATCGTCTAAACGACAAAACTGGCAGCAAAGCACTTCCTATTACTATTCACGGCGACTCTGCAATCGCAGGTCAGGGTGTAGTACAAGAAACGTTTAACTTATCACAAACTAATGCATTTAGTTGTGGTGGTAGCATTCGTATTGTTGTTAATAACCAAGTTGGTTTTACAACAAGCAAGCAAGACGATGTTCGCTCTACTGATTACTGTACTGATATTGCAAAAATGGTTCAATCACCAATCTTCCACGTAAACTCTGATGATCCTGAAGCGGTTGCGTTTGTTACGCAGTTAGCGCTTGATTTTAGAAACCAGTTTAAACGTGACGTTGTGATTGACCTTGTTTGTTACCGTCGCCATGGTCATAACGAAGCTGATGAGCCTAATGCTACACAGCCTGTTATGTATCAAAAGATTAAAAAACATCCAGTCCCTCGCTTAATTTATGCAGATCAGTTAATTTCGGAAGGTTCCTTCACAGAAAACGAAGTGAAAGCACTTGCTGATGATTATCGTAATGGCTTAGATGATGGCAACTGTGTAGTTGAAGAAATTCAACCAGAAACGTCACATTCTTCTGATTGGGCTAAATACGTTGGCCATGATTGGAATGTTGACTACGACGCGAGCGTTTCTGTAGAGAAGCTTAAAGAGCTCGGTAACATTGTCGCAAGCTACCCTGAAGACCACAAAGCGCAATCTCGTGTTAAGAAAATATACGATGATCGCAAAGCTATGGCAGCCGGTGAAAAAGCACTTGATTGGGGTATGGCAGAGACTTTAGCGTATGCAACTATTGCAGCTGAAGGCACTGATATTCGCCTAACAGGTCAAGACTCTGGCCGTGGTACCTTCTTCCATCGCCATGCCGTTGTTCACGGTCAACAAGACGGTGCAACATACTTACCACTGCAAAACATTAGTGAAGATCAAGGTACGTTTGAAGTATTTGATTCGGTGCTATCTGAAGAAGCGGTATTAGCGTTTGAATATGGTTATGCAACAGCAGAGCCGACCTCACTTGTTTTATGGGAAGCGCAATTTGGTGATTTCGCCAATGGTGCACAAGTTGTTTTTGACCAATTCTTAAGTTCAGGTGAGCAAAAGTGGGGTCGTTTATGTGGCCTGACATGTTTGCTACCACATGGTTATGAAGGCCAAGGTCCTGAGCATAGCTCTGCACGTCTTGAGCGCTTTTTACAGCTGTGTGCTGATCATAATATGCAAGTATGTGTACCATCTACACCTGCACAAGTTTATGCAATGCTTCGTCGTCAATCGGTTAGACCTCTTCGTCGCCCATTGATTGTTATGACGCCAAAATCATTGCTTCGTCACCCATTAGCTACATCATCGCTTGAAGAACTATCAGAGGGCGTATTCCACAATGTGATCGATGAAATTGATGATATTGATGCTAAGAAAGTAGAACGTGTTGTATTTTGTAGTGGTAAAGTTTACTACGAATTATTACAAGAGCGTCGTAAACTTGAGCAAGACAACATTGCTATTGTTCGTGTTGAACAGCTATACCCGTTCCCACATGACGAAATGAAGACGATTATTGAACGTTATCAGCATGTTACTGATTTTGTATGGTGTCAGGAAGAGCCGCAAAACCAAGGTGCTTGGTATTGTTCTCAACATCACTTTATTGATGCAATTCCACAAGATGCAAAATTAAAATATGCTGGTCGTAAAGCTTCAGCATCACCTGCATGTGGTTATATGTCAGTACATACTAAAGAACAACAAGCGCTCGTTGCCGACGCGCTTACTATAGAAAAGAAAGGATAAGCAATGAGCACAGAGATTAAAGTTCCTGTTCTTCCTGAGTCGGTTGCAGATGCTTCCGTTGCTACATGGCATGTAAGTGTTGGCGACAAAGTAAGCCGTGACCAAAACTTAGTAGATATTGAAACAGACAAAGTGGTTTTAGAAGTGGTTGCACAAAACGATGGTGTAATCACTGAAATTTCACAAGAAGAGGGTGCTACGGTACTTGGCGACCAAGTGATCGGTTTAATTGGCGATGCAGATGAAGCACCGGCAACTAAAGAGTCAAAAGAAGATGACTCAGCATCAGATAAATCAGAAGACGCGCCTGCGGCGCAATCAGCACCAGCATCAGAAGGTAAAGAAGTGGATATTAAAGTACCTGTACTTCCAGAATCAGTTGCAGATGCAACAATTGCTACTTGGCATGTTCAACCAGGTGACGCGGTAACACGCGACCAAAACTTGGTAGATATTGAAACAGATAAAGTTGTACTTGAAGTTGTTGCCCAAGAAGACGGCGTTATGGGTGAAATAATCCATGACGAAGGCGATACTGTTCTTGGTGAGCAAGTAATTGGTAAGGTAAAAGCAGGCGCTGCACCAGCTAAATCTGAAGCTAAAGCGGATGCACCAGCATCCAAAGAAGAAAGCTCAAGCGATAGTTCAGATGTACTAACTCCATCAGTTCGTCGTTTAATTGCTGAGAAAGGCCTTGATGCTTCAAAAATCAAAGGTTCAGGTAAAAATGGCCGTGTGACTAAAGAAGATGTTGATCAATTCTTAAAAGCACCTGCTCCAGCAGCAAAAGCAGAAGCAGCACCAGCAGCACCAATGGGCGATCGTACTCAAAAACGTGTGCCTATGACACGTTTACGTAAAACGATTGCTAATCGTCTTCTTGAAGCGAAAAATTCAACTGCAATGTTAACCACGTTTAACGAAGTCAATATGAAGCCAATTATGGATCTTCGTAAGCAGTACCAAGAAGTATTTGAAAAGCGTCACGGTATCCGTTTAGGTTTCATGTCTTTCTACGTTAAAGCGGTAACTGAAGCGTTAAAGCGTTTCCCAGATGTAAATGCATCAATTGATGGCGATGATATTGTTTATCACAACTATTTCGACATCAGTATTGCTGTTTCTACGCCACGTGGCTTAGTAACGCCAGTACTTAAAGATTGTGACAAATTATCAGTTGCAGAAATCGAAAAAGGTATTCGTGAACTAGCTCTTAAAGGTCGTGATGGCAAGCTAACACTTGACGACATGACTGGCGGTAATTTCACTATTACTAACGGTGGTGTATTCGGCTCATTACTATCAACACCAATCATTAACTTACCGCAGTCTTCAATCTTAGGTATGCACAAAATCCAAGATCGTCCAATGGCTGTTAATGGTAAAGTTGAAATCTTACCTATGATGTATTTAGCGTTATCTTACGATCATCGCCAAATCGATGGTAAAGAATCAGTTGGTTTCTTAGTAACAATTAAAGAGTTACTTGAAGATCCAACACGTTTACTGCTAGATGTTTAATTAAGTAGTATGAAATATAAGCTGTGAGTTAAAATCACAGCTTTTTTTTTGCGCCTAAGGTCATACTGGGGTTTTCATGTAGCGCCATGAGATCTATACTAGGCACGCAATTTGGGATAGTTGTTTATTTGCATAAATATTCAGCTCTTTTAATATAAAAAATTGGATAAAGCATCATGAATTTGCATGAGTATCAGGCAAAACAACTTTTTGCCGAATATGGTTTACCAGTTTCTCAAGGTTTCGCTTGCGATACACCTGAAGAAGCTGCAGCAGCTGCTGAAAAAATTGGCGGCGATATGTGGGTTGTTAAAACTCAGGTTCACGCAGGTGGACGTGGTAAAGCTGGCGGTGTAAAGCTAGTTAAAACTATCGACGAAGTTAAAGCGTTTGCAGCTAACTGGTTAGGTAAAAACCTAGTTACTTACCAAACAGACGAGAAAGGCCAGCCAGTTGCTAAAATTTTAGTAGAAAGCTGTACAGATATCGCAAACGAACTGTACCTAGGTGCTGTTGTTGACCGTGCTTCTCGTAAAGTTGTGTTCATGGCGTCTACTGAAGGCGGCGTTGAAATTGAAACTGTTGCTGAAGAAACACCAGAACTTATCCACAAAGCTGAGATTGATCCTTTAGTAGGTCCTCAAGCTTACCAAGCTCGTGAGCTTGGTTTTAAATTGGGTCTTAACCCAACACAAATGAAACAGTTCGTTAAGATCTTTATGGGTCTTGGCAACATGTTTAACGATTTCGATTTCGCATTACTTGAAATCAACCCACTAGTAATCACAGATGAAGGTAACCTTCACTGTCTAGATGGTAAAATTGGTATCGATGGTAATGCACTTTACCGTCAACCTAAAATCCGTGAAATGCACGATCCATCTCAAGAAGATGCACGTGAAGCTCACGCAGCAAGCTTCGAGCTTAACTACGTAGCCCTAGATGGTAACGTAGGTTGTATGGTTAACGGTGCAGGCCTTGCAATGGGTACTATGGACATCGTAAACCTACACGGTGGCAAGCCAGCTAACTTCCTAGATGTTGGTGGCGGCGCGACTAAAGAACGTGTTTCTGAAGCATTCAAAATCATCCTTTCAGATGACAACGTTAAAGCTGTTTTAGTTAACATCTTCGGCGGAATCGTTCGTTGTGACATGATTGCTGAAGGCATCATTGGCGCAGTTAAAGAAGTAGGTGTAACAGTTCCAGTAGTTGTACGTTTAGAAGGTACTAATGCTGAATTAGGCCGTGAAGTACTTGCTAAGTCTGATCTTAACATCATCGCTGCTGAATCATTAACAGACGCGGCTGAAAAAGTTGTTGCTGCTGCGGAGGGCAAATAATGTCTGTATTAATCAATAAAGATACAAAAGTTATCTGTCAAGGTTTCACTGGTGGTCAAGGTACTTTCCACTCAGAGCAAGCGCTTGAGTACGGTACACAAATGGTTGGTGGTGTAAGCCCAGGTAAAGGCGGTCAAACGCACCTTGGTCTTCCAGTATTTAACACAGTACGTGACGCTGTAGAAGCAACAGGTGCAACTGCATCTGTGATTTACGTACCAGCACCTTTCTGTAAAGATGCAATCTTAGAAGCTATCGATGCAGGTATCGAGCTGATTGTTTGTATCACTGAAGGTATTCCTACACTTGATATGGTTGACGTTAAAGTTAAACTAGATCAAACAGGTACTCGTATGATTGGTCCAAACTGTCCAGGTGTTATCACTCCTGGTGAGACTAAGATTGGTATCATGCCTGGTCACATCCACAAGCCTGGTAAAGTAGGTATTGTTTCTCGTTCTGGTACTTTAACGTACGAAGCAGTTAAGCAAACTACAGATGCTGGTTTTGGTCAGTCTTCTTGTGTTGGTATTGGTGGTGATCCAATTCCTGGTACTAACTTTATCGACGTTCTAGAATTGTTCGAAAAAGATCCACAAACTGAAGCAATCGTAATGATTGGTGAAATTGGTGGTACTGCAGAAGAAGAAGCTGCAGAGTACATCAAAGCTAACGTAACTAAACCTGTTGTTTCTTACATTGCTGGTGTTACTGCACCAGAAGGTAAGCGTATGGGTCACGCTGGCGCAATCATCGCTGGTGGTAAAGGTACTGCTGATGAGAAATTTGCTGCATTAGAAGCTGCGGGCGTAAAAACTGTACGTTCACTTGCTGATATCGGTAAAGCACTTAAAGAGAAAACAGGCTGGTAATCAGCGTTTATTCTTTAAAAAAGGCTCGCAATTGCGAGCCTTTTTGTTATCTAAAGTTCAGGTACCTAATTAACCACAGTTTAGATTAATTAATATGGGTAACTTATATGCTGAAAAAAGCGCACAGATAAATCTTGGCGTTGCTTATTTATTGCTAACTCCTCACATAAGCCATGTATGGCTTTTTCAACTTGATTCATAAAACGACCATAGCCAATTTCATGTTTATTATGCTCAGCTGCCACAATGACAAAATGCAGTGTTTCGACTAATTTATCGGCTTCAAAAAATACTTTTATTTGCGGGGTTGAGTCTTCTATATCAAAACTTATTTTTTGTAGCTCTTCATTTCCTTCATTTCTATCGACTTGGCTGTTGCGTATTATTGGCATTGCGCCATTAGCAACCATTGCAGCGTGGGTGAGTTTATTGTCTTCACATAACTGGGTAAATAGTTTTGAAAAGTGGGTGTAGAACGGCTGATAAGTTTGGCTGTTAATCTCACTTTGAAACTGCGTTTTAATATTACGAGTTATCGGTATCGAAAAAGTGACATAGGTCATTTCTGCGTGTGTGCTTGGTATCTCGCATTGTCTTGATTGATAACGAGGATATAAACTTCTTAATTTATAACCGTAACTTTCTTTATTGCCTTTTTCTTTAGCGAATAAATCATAGGTCAAATGCTGATGATCACGTAATTTAAAGCTTGGTTGCTCTACAAATAATTGCTGTTGTAAAAGATCCAATACTTTTTGTACATTGTTATGAAATTGTGCGGAGTGAGCGCGAATATCATCCCCAGTGGCTAAAAACAATAAGCGAATCTTTTTGCTTTGCTGATCTTCGGTGTAATGAAGTTTATGTGCTTCATGGTAACGAGGATTATAGAAAAACAACATTTGCTTATCGGTTTCAAGTTGATAAGACTCATCATGAAATCGCACGACCGGCAGTTTATCATTGGCGAGTAAATGCACATTGTGAAGTTCATATTCATCACAAGCGGCAAATAGTTGGCGAGCAATACGCTGATAACACGCATTAATATTACTAAAGCTCTTATAAAACTCATCGTTTGGCGTGATTTCAGCTAATAAATAATGGTTTGCTCTAGCATTGCTTGGGATATAAACACGGTGTTGATTTAATGAAGCCATCTTTCGTTCCTGTAAGTTGGGTTTATTTTTATACTATAGAATGCTTTGATGACTTAAATATTGCGCTAAAACAAATTTTGTTCATAAACTATCCCTTATTAAACAAACTTTGTTAATTACCAGCATAAACCCGTATCTATTACTGTATGTTAGGCTTGGTTTTTGTAATAATGCATTAGTTTTGTTATCACGCAATATACAGAGGTTTATACTCCTATGGCGGAAATCGAGAATCGCCCAAGTAACTTTATTAGAACCCGAATTGATGAAGATTTAGCAAGTGGAAAACATGCCACAACGCATACCCGTTTTCCACCAGAACCAAATGGCTTTTTACATATTGGCCATGCAAAATCAATTTGCCTAAATTTTGGTATCGCCAAAGACTATAACGGTTTATGTAACCTTCGTTTTGACGATACAAACCCAGAAAAAGAAGATATTAACTACGTTAATTCAATTAAAGAAGACGTACAGTGGTTAGGGTTTAATTGGGATGGTGAGATTAAATATTCGTCAAACTATTTTGATGTGCTTTACGGCTATGCAGTTGAGTTAATTGAAAAAGGTTTAGCGTATGTGTGTTTTTTAACTGCCGATCAAGCGCGTGAATACCGTGGCACATTAAAAGAGCCTGGTAAGAATAGCCCTTATCGCGATACCTCGGTTGAAGAAAACCTCGCATTATTTGAAAAGATGCGCAATGGTGAATTCAAAGAGGGCGAATGTGTACTGCGCGCAAAAATTGATATGGCAAGCTCATTTATGGTGCTGCGCGATCCAATTATTTACCGCGTTCGCTTTGCTCATCATCACCAAACTGCTGATAAATGGTGCATTTACCCAATGTACGACTTCACGCATTGTATTTCTGATGCGCTAGAAGGTATAACACATTCATTATGTACCTTAGAATTCCAAGATAACCGTCGTCTTTACGACTGGGTTCTTGATAATATCAGCCTTGAATGCCATCCACAGCAAATTGAATTTTCACGGTTAAACCTTGAATACACAATTATGTCAAAGCGTAAGCTTAATGACTTAGTGGTAAATAACAAGGTAGAAGGGTGGGATGACCCGCGTATGCCAACGATTGCAGGTCTTCGTCGTCGAGGTTATACACCGGCTTCAATTCGTGAGTTTTGTTTACGTATTGGTATTACTAAACAAGAAAATATGGTCGAAATGGGTATGCTTGAAGCGTGTATCCGTGATGATTTAAACGAAAATGCACCGCGTGCTATGGCTGTACTTGATCCGGTTAAAATCGTTATTGAGAATTATGAAGCCGACACTGTTGAAACATTGTCTGTTGCTAATCACCCAAATAAAGAAGAAATGGGTCGTCGTGATGTGCCTTTTACCCGTGAAATTTTTATTGAACGTGAAGATTTCCGCGAAGAAGCAAACAATAAGTTCAAACGTTTAGTACTTGATAAAGAAGTACGCTTACGTGGCGCTTATGTAATTAAAGCAGATCGTGTTGAAAAAGATGATAACGGTGAAATTACCACTATTTACTGCACTTACGATCCTGAAACATTGGGTAAAAACCCAAGCGATGGGCGTAAGGTAAAAGGGGTGATTCATTGGGTGTCAGCACCTGAGTCAGTGACGGCGGAAGTACGTTTATATGACCGTTTATTCAGTGTTCCTAATCCTGCAGCAGCAGAAGATTTTGAAAGCACATTAAACCCAGAGTCGTTAGTTGTTATTAATAATGCAAAACTAGAACCTTCACTGGCAAATTCACAGCCTGCGCAAGGTTTCCAGTTTGAGCGTACTGGTTACTTCTCTCGTGATAGTAAATCTGAGAACGTGGTATTTAACCAAACTGTGGGTCTGCGCGACTCATGGGCTAAAATAGATCAGAAGTAATTCTGTTCTATTTTAGACACAAAAAAACCTGCTTTTAGCAGGTTTTTTTATGCAATTAATAAAAATTAACTGTTGTTTTGTGCAAACGCCTTACATGCGTCTTTATCTTCACACTCACCGTATAGGTAAAGAGAGTGGTTAGTTAGCTTAATACCGTTTTCTTCAGCAATCTCGAGTTGACGACGTTCAATTAAGTCATCTTCAAACTCAACAACCTTGCCACACTTTAAACACACTAAGTGGTCATGGTGAGTACTGCCAGAAAGTTCAAATACAGACTTGCCACCTTCAAAATGATGACGGCTAACAATACCCGCATCATCAAATTGATTTAAAACACGGTAAACAGTCGCAAGACCAATTTCTTCGCCTAGATCTAATAAAACCTTGTAAACATCTTCAGCGCTTATGTGTTGGTTATCTGGAGATTGAAGAATCTCTAAAATTTTAATACGCGGTAAAGTTACCTTTAGCCCGGCTTTTTTAAGTTCCAAGTTATGATCAGTCATTAAATCTGTCTCAATTTTATTTAGTTATACTAGACATCTTGCAAGATGTACTCGTCACAATAACAGTTAGGATAACGTGCCTTTGCAGGAAGTGCAAAGAACAATTGATCTATATCAATATTAACGCGGAAAATGCTAACTGTTTGATAATATTTTAAACAGTTAGCATAAAAAGGGAGGGTTAATCTGCTAACTCACTTAAGCACATTTCATCATATACCTGAGCACACCATTGTTTAACGCGTTGCTCAGTCAATTCAGGCTGGCGGTCTTCATCAATCCCTAAGCCTACAAAGTGCTTGTCATCCGCCATACCTTTTGATGCTTCAAAATCATAGCTGTCTGTTGGCCAATGACCAACAACAATAGCACCACGCTCTGTTACGATATCGTTGATCATACCCATAGCGTCTAAGAAGTATTCTGCATAGTCTTCTTGGTCGCCACAGCCAAAAATAGCCACTAGCTTACCTTCAAAGCTTACTTCTTCAAGCTCAGGAAAAAAGTCATCCCAATCACACTGCGCTTCGCCATAGTACCAAGTTGGAATGCCGAATAAGATCAGATCAAATTCAGCTATCTCTTCTTTTGAGCTTTTTGCAATGTCATGCACAGCAACGAGCTTTTTACCCAATTCTTTTTGGATCATTTTTGCTACGTGTTCTGTGTTACCTGTATCACTTCCGAAAAAAATGCCTACACTTGCCATGGATTTAAACCTTTTATCTATCAATAGCCAATCTTTCTTGTAAAATTGTTTCGATCAACGCACTACGGCTAATATTTTGTGCATCTGCCATATCACTCAAAGCCTGATACAGCTGTGACGAAACTTTAAATTCAACACGCTTTAAGCCACGTGCTTTATCTCTTTTTATTTGATTACGTTTATTGACCTTTAACTGCATATCCCGTGGAAGGGGATTGGTTTTCGGCCTACCTGGACGTTTCTCGTATTCAAATAAATCAAGCGTTGTTCTATCTGTTTCTGACTTGGCCATGCTTAACCTACACCCGCACCTTGCCAAAATACCTGAATAAGTCCTTTGGCAATAAAGCCAGAACAACCTAAAAAAAGTACCAGCCACACAATATAACGACCAAATTTAGGCACATTGCCGCTTTTCAGTACGTCTTTAATTGCCAAGCCGATAAAAATAAAAATACCTGCTAAGCCAAAATACAACCCTAAGGTATCAAATTCGTTAATAAACTGACTGACCATCGACGTATAACCTTTAAATTAAACGGCGCGTACTATAGCACATAAATCTTTAATTATTTAGTGTGATAAATCAAAAACACGCCACAAAAATAACATTAAACTGCAGTTAAAAAATCATTGATTGCTTTGTTTACAGCCTGTGGTTTTTGGGCATGCAACCAATGACCCGCACCATGGATGATTTTTGCACTTACATTTTTAAACAGCGAATTAATTGCTTCACGGTGCTCAGCTAATATGTAGTCAGAGTCATTACCTTTAATAAACAGAGTTTCGCATAAACAAGAATTATTTGCATTAATGTTGTCGGTAATTGTTGAATATTTATTATCAAGCACTGATAAATTGAATCGCCATACAAATTTCCCTGCATCATTTTTATATAAACTCTTCAATAAAAACTGACGTACTCCTAACTCTTCTATATACGGTTGCATTACTAAATCAGCTTGCTTTCTATCACTAATATCGGCATTTTTTACTGCATTTAATGCCTCAATGATTTGGGTATGACGAGCCGGGTAGCTAACTGGGGCGATATCAAGTACCACTAATTTATTGACCAATTCGCTATGGGTTAATGCAACTTGCATTGCCACTTTACCGCCCATGGAATGCCCTACAAGGTGGGCTTTTTGTATTTTCAATTTCGCCATTAATTCCACAATGTCATTGGCCATGGCTAGGTAATCCATTTCATCACTGTGTGGGGAAATGCCATGGTTACGTAAATCGACATTGGTTACGCAAAAGTGTTCACTTAATGGTTTTGCAATCACATTAAGGTTTTCTAAAGAGCCAAACAGTCCATGGATCAAAACAACATCAGGACCTTGACCAATTTGTTTGTAATTTAATTGCATAAACGTCTCCCATAATTTTGCGCATAGTTTGCCGAGCATTAACTAAAAAAGCAAAAAATACAGATATTATTTAAACGCTGGATGCAAAATACCTAGCTCTCTGATTATTTGGTCATTATTAATTATAGTTATGTTAAGGCTGTGAGGGTTTAAAAGCGATTTATACTCGTCATAGCTTTTAATAATAGAACGACTATTATTTGCAATATTGTCTTGCCTAATATCGCTTTTAATTCCAACGACGCTCGCATCTTGAGGTGATTTGGGTATAATCATATCGAAAGAAAAATGTGACCCGTAATGACAGGAAGAACATGAAACAAATCGACATAGACGACGAGTTATATCAGTACATTGCTAGCAATACCCAGAGTATTGGTGAAAGTGCATCGACTATTTTACGTCGTTTATTAAATCTCAGCGGCGAAAAAATTCACACTACAAAATCAGACACTGATCATAAAAATGAAACTGTTAGTGTGTCTAATCCATCTGAAGAACAACAAGTTGCTGCCGTTGAACAGCCAGCCTCTGTGGCGAAACCGCCGGTAAATAAAAAGAATGCGAACGTATTTAATATTTTAAATAAAGAAGAGCTGGCAATGCAAAAAGGTGTTGTTGGTCGTTTCTTATTTATATTAAGTGCATTTTACCGAACGCACAAAACTGACTTTTCAGCAGTGCTTGATATCAAAGGCCGCGATCGTGTTTATTTTGCGACCAGTAAAGAAGACTTAGTGAATAGCGGTAGTAGTATGAACCCTAAAAACATCACCGATAGTGAATATTGGGTGATGACTAATTCAAATACTACACGTAAAAAAATGATGCTGCATGAAGTTGCACTTAGCTTGGGCTATAGCAATGAGCAAGCTGAAAAAATTCGTGATTATCTTTAAGGAAATACCATGGCAATTCATTCCGGCGCAGGGAAAACTGCACCACAATCGGTTTTAGTGAATGTACCAAAGTTAGTGTCTGCGTATTATTTAAATGAGCCTGATCTAGAGCAAAACCCTGAGCATTGTGTTGCCTTTGGCACCTCAGGGCATCGTGGTTGTGCATATGATGTGAAATTTAATGAATCCCACATATTATCCATCACCCAAGCTATTTGTGATTACAGAAAGCAAAACGATATATTTGGCCCATTATTTTTGGGTAAAGACACCCACGCATTAAGCGAAGCCGCCTTTAACTCAGCGATAGAAGTGCTGGTTGCTAACGAAGTGCAAGTGATCACCCAAGAAAATGGCGACTTCACACCAACGCCGGTAATTAGCCACGCTATTGTTAGTTATAATAAAAATCACCCAAATGAATTAGCCGATGGTATTGTTGTTACTCCGTCTCATAATCCTCCTGAGGATGGCGGGTTCAAATATAACCCACCTAATGGCGGCCCTGCAGATACAGATGTAACAAAATGGATTGAAGATAGAGCCAATCAGCTTTTAATGGAAGACTTAGTTGAAGTAGAACTGTTTCCATTTGCTAAAGCGTCGCGTTCTGGTTTTATCCGCTATGAAGATTTAATGACACCGTACATTAATGATCTTGAAAACATTGTTAACTTAAAAGCGATTAGTGATGCTGGTATTAAAGTAGGTATTGATCCATTAGGTGGTTCAGGCATCAACTTTTGGCCAGTGATTGCGAAAAAATACAATCTAGATTTAACCGTTGTAAATGACAGTGTTGATCCGCGTTTTGCATTTATGCCACTTGATAAAGATGGCAAAATTCGTATGGATTGCTCATCACCTTATTCAATGGCGAATTTAATTGCCCTTAAAGATGATTTTGATCTATCGATAGGCAATGACCCTGATTATGACCGTCATGGCATAGTAACACCTGATGGATTAATGAATCCAAATCACTTTTTAGCAGTAGCCATTGATTACTTACTAACGCATCGTGACTGGGATGCCAGCGTTGAAATTGGTAAAACCCTCGTTTCTAGCTCAATGATTGATAAAGTCACTGAGCGTAATAAGCGTAAAGTAAAAGAAGTACCTGTTGGTTTTAAATGGTTTGTTGAGGGATTAAATAAAGGCAAGTTGGCTTTTGGTGGTGAAGAAAGCGCTGGGGCAGCCTTCTTACGTTTTGATGGCACCGTATGGTGTACAGACAAAGATGGCTTTATCATGGGGCTACTTGCTGCTGAAATTCTTGCAGTTACAGGTAAAACACCGTCTACGTTATATAAAGAACTAGAGCAAGAATTTGGTGCACCAATTTATAAACGTTTAGATGCGCCAGCGACGCCTGAGCAAAAATCACGTTTAAAAGCGCTCAGTGCTGACGATGTTAAAGCCGATACCTTAGCCGGTGAGCCAATTATGCAAAAACTTACTCATGCGCCAGGTAATAATGCAGCAATTGGTGGATTAAAAGTAGTAACTGAAAGTGGCTGGTTTGCTGCTCGTCCGTCAGGTACTGAAGATATATATAAAATATATCTAGAATCATTTAAAGGCGAAGAGCATTTAGCCTTATTAGAAAAAGAAGCTAAAAAACTGGTTGATTCAGTAATTAGCTAATCTGCAATTAAAATTAAAAACGGCTGATTTATTCAGCCGTTTTTGTATCTACAATTTATAAAACAAAAAGGGCTTTATAGTGATGTCAGCCACTTCAGAATATATTAATCAATTAAAACATGATGGTGATTTTTTAACGCTTTCTCGAAACCATGAATGGCATTTGGATGCAGGCCAATTTACCCTTGATAATAATACGCAAGTAACCGTGCATGATACCGGTGTAATTGAATTTGAGCCTGATTGTATAACGTCAAAGAATGTGGTGCTTTCAAGTGCAATTCATGGCAATGAGACAGCCCCTATAGAAATTTGCGATGAACTGATTAAACACATTATTAGTGGAAAATTTGAATTACAACAACGGGTTTTATTTATTTTTGGTAACCCTCAGTCAATTAATATTGGTAAACGCTTTGTAGAAGAGAACTTAAATCGCTTATTTAATGGGCACCACACTGTTGATGGCATCGCGATGAACGACGAACGTATTCGTGCTGCAAAACTTGAACAGTACGTTAGCGATTTTTATGCACGCTCAGAGCAGGGCACATATCGCTGTCATTATGATTTACATACCGCTATTCGTGGTTCTAAAAATGAGAAGTTTGCTGTTTACCCATTTTTACATGGCAAGCCTTGGAAAAAGTCGCAACTGCAGTTTTTATTGAGTTGCGGAGTTAATACGGTATTAATGATGAAATCACCCGCTACCACGTTTAGCTACTATTCATCGTTTGTGCATGGGGCTGATTCGTTTACCGTTGAGCTTGGGCAAGTAAAACCCTTTGGTGAAAACGACATGTCGCGCTTTGCAAAAACCAAGCAAACATTAACTGCATTAATTAGTCAAAAAGAAGTGGAATACCCTAAATTTAATGCAAGTGACTTTGAGTTGTTTTCTGTTCATCGCACAATTAACCGCACAGAGCAAAACTTTAGCTTCCCGTTTTCTGATGATGCCGAGAACTTTACAGGCTTTGCAAAGGGTGAGCTTTTAGCAACTGATGGTGATAATGCAATTTATGCGGACGTAGAAGGGGAAGCGATTATTTTTCCTAACGCACAAGTTGCTATTGGACAACGTGCACTATTAACGGTTGTGCCTATGCAGGTGGATAGTCGTTTTAGCTAATTCAACACATCAGACCACTTGTTATGAAAGGTTAACCAACTGATTAATAAGTGGTTAATTATATGTATAGTTAACTTGCCAGTTTTTTGCTCAATATTTACTTTTGTTTGGTCACAGTTTTGTTGAATAACACTTTACGTTAACGTAAAGTGTTGGCAGCTTTAATTAAATACAGTGCAGATGTTGCAAAGTTTATTCAGCAACAATCGCCCATAATAATAATTTAAAGGGGCACTGTGATACCGACAACAAGAGAAGGTAGGTTATGAGTAATCCCAATAACGTATCGCTGAATATTAACCATGAGCTTGAGTTTATCGACGGTCACGCGCTTAATATTCCAACCCTTAGTATTTTAACTGAGGACGGCGACATTCATCCTAGTGCTCCTGCACCTGACATTTCTAAACAAACCGCTATTAAATTATACGAAACCATGCGTTTTATTCGTTTATTGGATGAACGTATGCAGGGTGCTCAACGCCAAGGCCGTGTTAGCTTTTACATGCAGTGTTTAGGTGAAGAAGCGGCGGTAACAGCCTCTGCGGCAGCCCTTGATCAAGATGATATGATTATGGCGCAATACCGTGAGCAAGCGGCGTTGCACTACCGTGGTTTTACGCTTGACCAATTTATGAATCAGATGTTTTCTAACGAACTAGATCTTGGTAAAGGCCGTCAAATGCCGATCCATTACGGTTCTAAAGCACTTAACTACATGACAATTTCATCGCCATTAGGAACTCAAATCCCACAGGCCACCGGTTATGCATACGGTCAAAAAGTAAAACATATCGATGCTAAAACAGGTGAACTAGCAAGCACTATTGATAACGTCACCATTTGTTACTTTGGTGAAGGTGCCGCTTCAGAAGGTGATTTTCACGCAGGTCTTAACATGGCTGCAGTGCATAAGGCACCGGTTATCTTTTTTGCACGTAACAATGGTTATGCTATTTCTACCCCAGCTGATGAACAATTTAAAGGTGATGGTATTGCATCGCGTGGCGTAGGGTATGGTATTAAAACCATACGTGTTGATGGCAGCGATGCACTCGCTGTTTATGCAGCAACTAAAAAAGCCCGAGAAATTGCAGCAACCCAAGGTGAACCTGTACTGATTGAATCGATAGCTTATCGTTTAGGCGCGCACTCAACGTCAGATGATCCTAGTGGCTACCGTTCAAAAGATGAAGAAGCAAACTATAAAGCGTGCCCAATAGAGCGCTTTAGAAAATGGCTAGTAAAACAAAACTGGTTAGATGACGCAGAAGATATAAAAGCGAAAGAAACAATTCGTGATGATATTTTGGCGGCACTTAAACGCGCTGAAGTAATTGATAAACCAGCCTTAGAAGAGCTGATTTCTGATGTGTACGATACACCAATTCCATCTTTACAACGCCAATATGATGAGCTTAAAACACATATAAAAGCCCATCCTGATGCCTACCCAACAACAGCAGGGAGAATTAAGTAATGGCTAAAATGAACATGCTACATGCAATTAATTCTGCTTTAGATATCACTATGAATGAGCACCCTCAAGCGTGTATTTTTGGTGAAGACGTGGGTTATTTTGGCGGTGTTTTTAGAGCAACATCAGGCTTACAAGAAAAATACGGTAAGCACCGAGTATTCAACACGCCGCTTACAGAGCAAGGCATTTTAGGTTTTGCTAACGGATTGGCCGCATTTGGTGCACCAGCGCTTGCTGAGATTCAATTTGCTGATTACATCTTTCCTGCGTTTGATCAAATTGTGAATGAATCTGCTAAGTTTCGCTACCGTAGCGGTAATGAATTTAACGTAGGTAATCTAACAATACGAACACCTTACGGTGGCGGTATTGCTGGTGGTTTGTATCACTCGCAATCGCCAGAAGCATACTTTGCTCATACGCCAGGGTTAAAAATTGTTGTGCCACGTAACCCTTATCAAGCTAAAGGCTTACTTCGCGCATGTATTAAAGACGATAATCCAGTGCTATTTTTTGAGCCAAAACGCTTATATCGTGCATCTACGGGTGAAGTGCCAGAAGAAGATTACAGCATTGAACTAGGCAAAGCCGAAGTAGTTCAAGAGGGCACTGACGTTACTTTATTAGCGTGGGGGGCACAAATGGAAATTGTAGAAGCAGCTGCTAAACAAGCCAGCGAACAAGGTATAAGCTGTGAGGTAATAGACCTTCGCAGTATTCTACCGTGGGATGTTGAAACGATTGCTAAGTCAGTGACAAAAACGGGTCGGCTTATTGTTAGTCATGAAGCACCTATTACTAATGGTTTTGGCGCCGAAATTGCGGCAACCATCGCTCAAGAGTGTTTCTTGCATTTAGAGTCACCTATTTTACGTGTCTGTGGTTTAGATACACCATACCCGCTGGCGCTTGAAAAAGAATATGTTCCAGATGCATTGAAAGTAATGGCCGCAATTAAACAATCAGTGAACTTTTAGGGGTTTCCATGGCTAAAGATTTTATATTACCCGACATTGGTGAAGGCATTGTTGAATGCGAAGTAGTCGAATGGTTGGTACAAGAAGGTGATACAGTAAAAGAAGATCAGCCTATTTGTGATGTGATGACAGACAAAGCCTTAGTGCAAATTCCTGCGGTACACGATGGGGTGATCACTAAGCTGCATTGCAAAAAAGGCGATATTGCTAAAGTGCATGCGCCGTTATTTGCAATGGATGTTGCCGGGGAAGCACCCAGCGAAAAGATTGAAACACCATCTGCACCAACATCCACTCGTGAACACTTAGAAGATTTTATCTTACCCGATATTGGTGAAGGTATTGTTGAGTGTGAAATTGTAGAGTGGTTAGTAGCAGAAGGCGATGAGATTGAAGAAGACCAAGCTGTTTGTGATGTAATGACTGATAAAGCGTTGGTACAGATACCGGCTAAATATACCGGTACTGTACAAAAGCTATATTATCAAAAAGGTGAAATTGCCAAAGTACACAGCCCGTTGTTTCAAATGACCATAGCAGGTCAAGCTGCAAAAGAAGATGTTGATGTCAATCAAGCGGTCGTAAAAGCACAAAGCAATGCAACTACCGATGCACCGGTTAAACAAACACAACCAGAAACTGCGATTGTTAACGAAAAAGCAGTTGCCTCACCTGCGGTTAGACGTAAAGCGCGAGAGCTTGATGTAGATTTAACTTGCGTACCAGGCAGTGGTAAAAATGGTCGTATTTATAAACAAGATATTGAAGCGTTTATAAAAAATGAAGTGCCATCTGGTATGGATACTTCTGAGCTTAATAAACCACAAGCTTCTGAGAGTAAAAAAACCAGCAGTACTGAACATACAGCGAGCACAGGTGGAACACGAACAGAAGCGATTAAAGGTATTAAAGCGGCCATGGCAAAACAGATGGTAGCGTCGGTTTCTACTATTCCACATTTTACCTACAGTGATGAAATTGACTTA
The DNA here is from genome assembly GCF_005887265.1 of Pseudoalteromonas sp. S1608. Taxonomy (GTDB): domain Bacteria; phylum Pseudomonadota; class Gammaproteobacteria; order Enterobacterales; family Alteromonadaceae; genus Pseudoalteromonas; species Pseudoalteromonas undina. Next base: position 227,312 of record NZ_PNDK01000002.1, on the reverse strand, counting down.
ACTGATTTAATTGCACTTCGAACTGATCTGAAAGAGCAATATAAAGCTCAGGGCGTTAAGTTAACTATGATGCCATTCTTTATTAAGGCGTTATCATTGGCAATGAGTCAATTTCCAGTACTTAACTCAAAAGTAAATGATGATTGTAGCGAAATTACTTACTATGACGATCATAATATTGGGGTTGCGGTAGATTCTAAAGTGGGCTTATTAGTGCCTAATATTAAAGCTTGTCAAACTAAAAGCATTGTAGAGGTTGCTAACAGTTTAACTCAGCTTACTGATTCTGCTCGCGAAGGGCGAGTTGCACCTGATGATTTAAAAGGTGGCACTATTAGCATTTCTAACATTGGTGCAATTGGCGGCACTATTGCAACGCCAATCATAAATAAGCCAGAAGTCGCGATTGTTGCACTTGGAAAATTACAGCACCTTCCTCGCTTTGATCAGCAAGGGCAGGTGGTTTCACGTGCAATTATGCAAGTAAGCTGGTCAGGTGATCATCGTGTAATTGATGGCGGCACGATAGCGCGCTTTAATAATTTATGGAAAGAATACTTAGAGCAGCCAGCTAAAATGATGATGGCAATGCGCTAATCTTTTTCATTAAATTATTAATATGAATAAATAAAACCAGCTAATTAGCTGGTTTTTTATATCTTGAAAAGTAAATTAATAAAAAGTAGACCGATTTAGCTGAAAAAATACAGTCCATAACCCACTAATAACGCGGGGATAGCGGTATATAGTGTGGCAATAATGGCCGCTTTGGGTGCCATAGCAATGGCAGGGAAAAGCGCATCGCCATCGTTAGAAATGGCGTTCGCTGCTAAAGCACTAAACGGTATCACGCCTTGAATGTATAAAGTGGTGACAATAATTTGCGGTCCACAACCGGGTAAAAAGCCAATTAATACCGCAATTAACGGCGCTAAATAGGCAAAATTTAAAAACCATGTTTTTAAATCAAGGCCAAACACGGTAACCAGTAGTTCAAATAAAACAAAGGAGGCAACCACCCACGCAGTTACAAAATGAGTATCTTGCAGTACTTTTGTTATTTTTGAAGGCGGGCTGCATACATCATCTTCTGAGGTTACTTCCTTATAGCTTTCACCTTTTGATGATAGCGCCCACATAAACACCACAAACAATGCCATTAATGCGCCAAAAAAACTGACCGCATTTACTACATGATTGCCAAATTGGCTTAAATCAATATTAAACGCCAGTACAAAAGCAATTAGTAATCCAGGAATAATAGCAATTAACCAAATAGGCTTGCTCAACTTTATTATTTTGGTAGGCAATACAGTCACTGGTTGTGTTTGCTTTTGATTGGTAGGGCATAAATAACCTGTTTTATGCAGTTTATTAACCAGTAAGCCTGTTAGCGTTCCAACGACTAAGCCTATTGCCATTATCGATAACCCGTCAGTAGGGCGTGTAGCTAATAATAAAAATGCCGCATCACCCATTGTAGCCGTTAATACTGCAACAATAGCCCCAAAGCTTGCTTGTCCTTTTGTAAATTGGGTAACCACAATGATTGCACCACCACACCCTGGCAGCATACCTAAAAAAGCAGCAAAGCTGACCTCTAATACAGGAGACTTAGCATTTAGATAACGAAGCTCTAGTTGGGGTAAATGATCAATCGCGTAGTAGTAAATAAATAGGGTCGCAGCAACAAACACACTGACTTGAAAAAAAGCATCACTGAGTGCAGTGATTGTTATAGTGCGTAAGCTGGGCAGGACTAAACAAACTAAAATTAACAGGGGTAAAATTAGGCGTTTATTTTGATGAAAAATACGTTTTGCAGCTGGCGAAATAACTTCCAAATGTTCTGTTAAAAACATACAGTACGACCTAATTAATAAACTAGATCGCACTGTACTATTTTATTAAATGATAATCAATATCATTTAGGTGGTTACTTGAGAACGTTTATTTACGTTGAAACTCTGAGTTTTCATTCCAAGTAGGCCATTGAGTTTGCTGTGAAATATCAAAACCTACTTTATAAAATAGTTGTAAATCTTGAACCGCACCTGATAAATCCCACTCATCACGATATCTATCACAAGGCTGGTGGTAACAACCGCGCAATACTAAACTCATACGCTTGCGATAATTAGCCGTTTCTTCGTCAAATGCTTCTGAACCACCACCGGCATACATAGCAGGTACACCCATATTGGCAAAGGCAAAGTGATCTGAGCGGTAGTAACCACCTGAAGATGGTTTAGGGTCGCCCGATACTGTTCTGCCTTGCTCTTTTGCAGCAGTTGCTAATAGTTCATCCATTTGCGATTTACCAATACCCACCACACTAATATCTTTTACTTTTCCTAATAGGTTTAAGCTATCCATATTAATATTAGCAACGGTTTTATTTGCTGGAATAACCGGGTTAGCGGCGTAATATTTTGAGCCAAGCAAGCCTTGTTCTTCAGCGGTTACCGCTAAAAAGGTCATTGAGCGGTCAGGGCGTTTACCTAGTTTAGTAAAGGCTTCAGCCACTTCGATCATACCGGCTGTACCTGTCGCATTATCGTGGGCACCATTATAAATTTGATCGCCTTTACGATTTTTATCCGTTCCTAAATGATCCCAATGCGCAGAGTAAATAACATGCTCATCTGGCGTTTTACTACCGGGAAGAGTGGCAATAAAGTTATAAGATACCGATTTTTTGATGGTATTTTTTACATTCACAGTGGCAGCTAAATCGCCCATATCTACATGGTAAGCGCCTTTAGCTGCTTCTGCTTTAGCAGTATCAAAATCAAGGCCTGCTTTAGTAAATAGCTCTTTTGCTACATCAACAGTAACCCAACCTTCAACAGCAACACGATCCATGTTGTTATTATCTTTTACAAAACCAAACTGCTCGCCACTCCACGAGTTCTCAACCACTGACCAAGGGTAAGAAGCAGGAGCCGTTTCATGAATGATAATAGCGCCCGCTGCACCTTGACGGCTTGCTTCTTCGTATTTATAAGTCCAGCGCCCGTAATAGGTCATGGCATCACCGGTAAATAAGTTTGGATCTTTAGTTGCAAAACCAGGATCATTTACCAGCATCACGACGGTTTTACCCTTAACATCTAGGCCTTCGTAATCATTCCAGTTATATTCAGGTGCGTTAACACCGTAGCCGACAAATACCAGCTCTGAATTTTCAATCCCTTCTTGCGCACTTATACGGCTACTACCCATTACCATGTCTTTTTTGTATTGGTAGTCTTTACCGCCAATATTAAGCACCATGTCAGAGTCTGCTTCTAATGATACAAGCGGGACTTCTTGGAAAAAACTATCACCGTTACCCGGTTCAAAGCCCAATGCAGTAAATTCTTGTGTTAAGTAGTCAAGCGTAAGCTTTTCACCTTCAGATGAAGGAGCACGACCACCAAACTCATCAGAGGCTAACACTTTTACATGCTTAGCAATTTCATCGGCTTGAATGCTGTTATAGCCTTTCGCGACATCGTCAGAAGTGATACTTGTTGTTGCACAACCCGCTAGAATCGCTGTTGTGATTAAGGTCAAAGAAAAATAACGTTTCATATTGGCTCTTTTTTTGTTCTAAGTGACCCTAGTATATGAACTTCTGTTAATTAGAACCAGTTTTTGCGGTAAACTGTCACGGATAAAAATGTACAGTAAAGGTAACAATGAAGCGTTTTACTCCCCCAGAACAATTCCAAGTAACGAGCCTAAACACAGGGGCATTTGCTCACTTACGTCAGCTGTTTAAAATTCATCAACAAACAGACTGGCCAGAACCTGCGTATTTTGCCCCGTACTTAAATGCCATAAACGCAAATAATCTCCCCGTTCGTTTTATCGATGATGCAAAGGTTGACTTTGCTGAGCGCTATTATGAACAAGTTATTTTTGAAACAGGGGAAGTACCTACTCGCCAGCAAAATTGGCATGATCTGTTTGGTGGTTTTATTTGGTGTTTATTCCCAAAAACAAAAGCCCTAATCAATCAGCGTCATGTAGATGAAATAGCTGTGCATGGTTTAAAACAACGCAGTAAACATCGTAACGCATTAACCCTGTTTGACGAGTGTGGCGTAGTTTTAGCTATTAGTGACTCTAATTGGAAAGCATGCTTAAGAGACCATCAATGGAAAACAGCATTTATAACGCATAGAGAGCAGTGGGGTAAAACTATAGCGCCATTCATGTTTGGCCACGCTAATTACGAAATGTTGACCAAACCTTATATTGGGCTCACAGGGAAAGCATTATTTGTGAATGTACCCGATGAAATATTTTGTAAAGATTTAGTAACGCAATATCAGTACCTAGATAAGCAACTTTATGAGATGATTAAAAATGATGATTGTTTAGCCGATAATAAACAGCTTTCACCCTTACCCTTATTAGGTGTTCCTGGTTGGTGTGAGGAGAATAACAATTCATCATTTTACGACAACACGGACTATTTTAGACCGAAACGAAGGACACGAAAATGATAGAAGTCACCGCGCTTAAGAAGAAGTTTAAGCTCACCAAAGATCATAAAAAAAATAAAATAGATGAAGTAGACCCACGCGAAGATAAAGACTTTTTTCATTCAGTAAAAAATGTCAGCTTTAGCTGTGCAAAAGGCGAAGTATTGGGGCTGTTAGGGCCTAATGGCGCGGGTAAAACCACCACCTTAAGAATGATTTCAACCGCATTAAAACCGGATGATGGCAGTATTACTATTGCTGGAAATGACATAATTAAAAAGCCACTGATTGGGCGTAAATCTATCGGGTTTTTGTCTGGCTCTACTGGTTTATATGGCCGTTTAACGGTAAAAGAAAATATCGAATATTTTGCAAAGCTACATGGCATGAGCAAGCAGGCAATCAAGGCACGCTGTGAAGAGTTATTTACCTTACTCGATATGCATAAATTTATTGATAAACGTGCTGAAAACTTATCAACCGGTATGAAGCAAAAAGCCAACATTGCGCGTGCTGTGGTGCATCATCCAGACGTTGTTATTCTTGATGAGCCAACTACCGGGCTTGATATTATGACCACGCAAACAGTAATTAACTTTATTAAAGGCTTAAAAGCACAAGGCACTCCGGTTATTTTCTCAACGCACCATTTAGATGAAGTTGCGCTTTTATGTGACCGTGTAGCGGTTATTAATGAAGGTGTAAGTTGTTTTGATGGCACCCTCGCTGAATTTAAACAAGCGGGTAACAGCGAAGAATTAAACCAAGCGTTTATGAACATATTAACGGAGAAGCAAGATGTTTGAAGTTTTTAAAAAGGAATTAACCGAGCTGCTACGCGATAAAAAAACCTTGTTGTTCGTGGTAGTATTTCCGATTGTGGTTTTTCCGTTGTTATTTGCTGTGGTTGCGTTTATTTCTTCGCAAGCCGCGCTTGATGCAGAGCAAAAAGTGAATACTTATGCGATTATCAATGGCGACTTTGCCCCAGAATTTACTGATAAAGTGTTTTATCATAAAAGCTTTGAGTTATATAAAGGCGATAAAACTTTTAATAGTGTTGAGGAGCTAAAAGCAGGGGTAACTGCTGGCGATATCGACATGGGAATATACTTACCAAGCGATGCAGTAAAAACATTAGATGATAAAAAGCAAAGTGAATGGCAAGTTGTATTTAATGATTCAAAATCAATTAACTTCTTATTTGAGCGTGTAAAAGAGCTTGCTAAAGAGTACAGCGATACACTTCAAGAAAGTAAACTATTGAGTTTTGGTATCGATAAAAGCGCACAAGAATCTATTTTAAAGCCAATTAATGTGGTTAAAGTTGATACTGCAGACAAACGTGAAAACTTAGGTGAAAAAGTAGGTGGGTTTTTACCTTATTTACTTATCCCGTTAGTACTGATGGGGGCAACTTACCCAGCAATTGATTTAGGCGCTGGCGAAAAAGAGCGTGGTACTTTAGAAACGTTATTACTTACCCCCATTACTCGTACAGAGCTAGTATTGGGTAAATTTATTACTCTACTCACAACTTCAATCGCATCAACTACTATCACCGTGATTAGTATGGGGTGTTGGATAGCATTAGCACTGGCATTTGCTGATCTAGAGTTTATTAAAGCCGCGTTTAGTACATTAGGCATTTCAGACTTGCTGATGATTTTTGTATTATTATTACCAATTGCAGCTATTTTTTCTGCATTAGCATTGGCTATATCAATCTATGCACGTTCGTTTAAAGAAGCGCAAAATTACATGACGCCATTAAGTATGGTGGTATTTTTCCCAATTATTATCTCCATTATGCCTAATATGGAACTGACCGCTAAAACAGCCTTTATTCCGGTTACTAACGTCGCCTTAGCGATCAAAGAAATTATTAAAGGCACAGTCGATTACACGCTGGTGGGATTGATATTTTTAGCTACAGCACTGATAGCCGGTGCACTATTGGCATTTTGTGTTAAGTGGTTTAACCGCGAAGACGTGTTGTTTAGATAAGCATCTAAATTGCAAAGTATAAAAAAAGGTCGCACAGCGACCTTTTTTTATAAATTATTAATTATGAGACAATGCTATTTGCTTAATTTAAGCTCTGTGTTTGAAAATTACTAGATAAGCAATCAATAAAAAACCGCTGTATGAAAAAATCATACAGCGGTTTTTTAATTAGATTATTATTTATGATTTAAATTGCGCTTTAATAGTTTCAATCGCGCTATCGATATCAATCATAAGTTTTTCACCGGTGCGACGGTTTTTAAGTTCTACCTTATTCTCATCAAGGTTACGCTCACCAATGACAAGCGTGTAAGGTACACCAAGTAATTCCATGTCATTAAACATAACACCAGGGCGCTCTTTACGGTCATCAAATAACACGTCCAAACCTGCATCTTTTAAACCTTGATAGAGGTTATTAGCAATATCAGGAATACGATGCGATTTATGCATATTCATTGGCACAATTGCTAAATCGAAAGGAGCTATGGTTTTAGGCCATGTAATACCGTATTGGTCGTTATTTTGCTCAATAGCTGCAGCAACAATACGCGATACACCAATTCCGTAACAACCCATAGTCATTATTTGATTTTTACCTGACTCGCTTAGTACACCTGCTTTTAATGCTTCTGAGTACTTAGTACCTAGTTGGAAAATATGACCCACTTCAATACCGCGCTTAATTTGCAACGTGCCTTGACCACACGGGCTAGGATCGCCTTCTACAATATTACGGATATCAGCAACTTCGTAGTTTGTTACGTCGCGATCCCAGTTAATACCGCTAAAGTGCTCATCATCTTTATTGGCACCGGCTACAAAATCAGCCATTACATTCGCAGTTCTATCAACAATAATAGGCATGTTTAAGCCAACAGGCCCTAAAGAACCTGGTTTTGCGCCAATGGCAGCAACAATATCTGCTTCGGTTGCCATTTCAAGTGGAGAATCAACCAATGGGTGCTTCTCAGCTTTGAGTTCATTTAGTTCATGATCGCCACGTAGTACTAATGCAACAAGGCCGCGTACGCCGTCTTCATTAGGAGTACCATAAACCACTAATGTTTTAATACCGCGATGGGGTTTTACGCCATAGTGTTTTTTAAGCTCATTAATTGTTTTTGCATCAGGCGTTGGGAATGCTTTTAACTCTTTGCTTGCTTCTGGGCGAGCTTCAGTTGGCGCTAATGCTTCGGCTTTTTCAATATTAGCGGCGTAGTCGCTGGCATCACTAAAAGCAATGGCGTCTTCGCCAGATTCAGCAAGTACATGGAACTCATGCGATACACTACCGCCAATAGAGCCTGTGTCTGCAATTACTGGACGGTAATCTAAGCCTAAACGTTCAAAAATGTTACAGTAGGCTTTGTGCATAACTTGATACGTTGCATCTAAACATTCATCGGTTAAATGGAATGAGTAGGCATCTTTCATAGTAAATTCACGGGCACGCATAACACCAAAACGTGGGCGGCGCTCATCACGTACTTTAGTTTGTACTTGGTACAAAGTAATTGGTAGTTGTTTGTAGCTGTTAATTTCTTTACGAACAAAATCGGTGATCACTTCTTCATGGGTAGGACCCATAGCAAATTCACGATTATGACGGTCGGTAAAGCGCATTAACTCAGGACCAAACTCACTCCAGCGGCCAGACTCTTCCCATAAATCAGCAGGCTGAATAACAGGCATAAGCATTTCAATTGCGCCGGCTTTATCCATTTCTTCGCGTACTATGTTTTCTACTTTTCTTAGCACACGTAAGCCAGAGGGAAGCCAAGTGTATAAACCCGAAGCGACGCGACGGATCATTCCGGCTCTAAGCATTAATTGATGCGAGACAATTTCCGCATCGGATGGCGTTTCTTTAAGTGTAGCGAGTATATATTGACTAGTACGCATGTTTTTTCCGAAATAGAGTGATATGTTCTTTTAATTAAGGCGCTCAGTTTACCAGCGGTTGCATTGACACTAAAGCGCTAAGTGATTTTTTATCGAATTTTATAGCCATAACAGGGCTTTAAAGTTAGCTTAACTGAGCTCAATATGAGTAACCAGATGATGAGAATCAGTCACTTGCCAAGTAATATTGTATTCATACAAATTCATACCATAGCTTTGCACGCCTTGTTTTTGCTTTTTGTAGGCAGGGCGTGGATCTTGTTTTAGCACATTACTAATAAACGCTTGTAGCTCAGGGTAGTGGCTTTGTTTATTTATAAATTCTAAAGCTTGCTGGCTAAATTCAACACTCATTTGAGTTTCTGGGCGCGTATCAGCAAATCCAGCGCTTGCATCGGGTAATGAGTCTGAATAGGGTAAATAAGGTTTTATATCTACGATGGGTGTGCCGTCAAGTAAATCAATACCGGTGAGCAATAACGCTAACTGACCGTTTTTATACTCAATTCCCTCTAACTTTACTGCACTCATGCCAATAGCATTTGGACGAAAAGTAGCACGAGTAGCAAATACGCCTTTACGCTCATTACCGCCAAGGCGCGGCGGGCGAACCATTGCTGAATAGCCTTTATCTGCGGTTTCATGAAAACGAAATAACAGCCAAATATGGCTAAATTCATCTAATCCGCGAACGAATTCTTCACGATTAAATTCTTTGGCAAAAATCAATTTAGCTTTAGCTTCGGGTACTAATCTAGGCTGCCTAGGAATGGCAAATTTTTGTTTATACGGAGATTGAATGTGGCCAATAGCCGAAATTTGATAATCGCTCATAATGCTCGGTTATAGAAAAAATAGAGCGTTATTCTACCTTTAATTAATGTTGCTGGCATTAGCTTAATTAGGAGAGGAGTTATAGACTGATTGGTTTAAATGTGAAATAAAAAAGGTAAGGCTAAAAATAGCCTTACCTAATGTTTTAACAATTAAGCTATTATTAAAACATGTATTGGAATGATACTGACGCAACATCCATTTCTGGATCAATATCATCTTCTAATTCGTAACGCTCATACTCTAAACGCACTTGCATATTGGTTGTAAATGCATATTCAATACCTGCACCGTAAAATACGTCGCCGCCATCTTGAGATGCGCTGATGCTGCCAACCGGTAGCTCTTGAGTAACGTCTGCATCCCATTCAAACCAACCACCTTTTGCATAAACAGAAAAATCTTCAGTGATCGGCGCTGCAAAACGTGCTGCTAACGATACGCCATCAATTTCAGCTTTACTGTCTATATCACTCACTTCATCAAAATTTTGATAAGCAAGCTCAAGACTTAAATGTTCATTAAATTGGGTACCAATGTAACCTTTTAACATTTGCGCGTCGTCATCAAATTCGGTGTCGTTTTCGCTATCTTCAAACTGAAATGAATATTGGCCATAACCAATACCAGTGTAAATGCGCGGAGAGTCCATGTCGGTAACATCAGCTTGTGCCGCTGAATTAAAACCCAGTGTTGCTAAAGCAAGTGCAGAAAGAGAAAGTGTTTTAATCATTATATAGCTCCTTTAAAAAGTAATATCGATGAATTATTTCATCAAACGTCGATTTACTAATTGCAGTGAGCGTGCCAAGTATTATTTCGCATAATATTTGGCCTTTATGTGTGTTTGTTGAGCTGTTTTGTTTTTTTTGGCACGCAAAACAATCAGGTGTTCAGCGTGCAGTTAATCCATAAAAATTAAAAATTGTAGCTTTTACAAGTTGTTGTAGTTTCTACATACCTATAAAAGCAACTAAATTAAACTTTATCTAATAAGTTTTCTGTTTCAATGGCTATTTGCTTCATTTTAATTGCGTAGTTCTCAAGCTTTTTGTCTTCATCGGTAACCGATTTAAATTCTGGTACCGCCACAGGGTAACCCGTTTCATCCATAGCAACAAAGCTAATAACACAGTGATTGGTTTCAACTAGGTTTTGCGTTTTCGGGTCGCCACAGCGAACTTGAATAAAAATTTGCATGCTGGTTTTGCCGGTGTGTGCAATTTTTGCTTCAACCTCAACAATTTGGCCAACTAAGATAGGGCGGCTAAACTTAACGCCTGCAACCGATACCGTTACACAGTAGTGGCCGCTCCAGCCCGCAGCACAGGCATAACCCGCTTGGTCAATCCACTTCATGACCACACCGCCATGCACCTTACCACCAAAATTTACATCGGTTGGTTCTGCTAAAAAACGAAAAATTACACTCGACGACGCCATAACACACTCTCATTCATTCATATTACTTAACAGCATAGCGCAAAAAAGGGGCCGAAGCCCCTGCAATTTAGGATAAGTTTATAATTTCTATAGAAAGGTTGTTACATATTGGGATAGTTAGGGCCACCAGCACCTTCGGGAGTTACCCAGGTAATATTTTGGCTCGGATCTTTAATATCACAGGTTTTACAATGCACACAGTTTTGCGCGTTGATCACAAAGGATTGCTCGCCTTCTACTTCTTGTACTTCGTAAACGCCGGCAGGGCAGTAGCGCTGTGCTGGCTCGTCAAATTTAACTAAGTTAACGATAATCGGAATTGATGCATCTTTTAGTTTTAAGTGACACGGCTGCGATTCTTCATGATTTGTATTAGATAAAAACACTGAAGAAAGCTTATCAAAACTGAGTTTGCCATCAGGCTTAGGGTAGTTAATTTTTTCAGCTTGGTTAGCGTCTTTTAAAGTTGCATGGTCAGGTACGTTATCTTTAAAACTAAACGGTAGGGCACCCTTAAATATATTTTGATCAAGCGTGTTATATGCGCCGCCTGCAAATTTACCTAAGGTATGCATAGCAGGGCCAAAATTACGAGACTGATACAGCTCTTTGAACGCCCATGACTTTTTAAACTCATCGCTATACTGGGTTAAATCAGTATTGGCTAAATTGTTTTGTAGCGCATTAAAAATAACTTCAGCGGCTATCATGCCTGACTTCATAGCCGTATGATTGCCTTTAATTTTTGCAAAATTAAGCGTGCCAGCATCACAACCCACTAATAAACCACCTGGGAAGTGCATTTTTGGTAATGAATGTAAACCGCCTTTTGCAATGGCACGTGCGCCATAGGCAATGCGTTCTCCACCTTCAAGTGTATTTTTGAAAATAGGGTGATGTTTTAATCGTTGAAATTCATCAAACGGGCTTAAGTGTGGGTTTGAGTAATTTAAATCAACAATTAACCCCACAACCACTTGGTTGTTTTCGCTATGATACATAAAGGCGCCACCGCCAGTGTCGCCACTCAATGGCCAACCGGTTCCGTGTACAACTTTACCCAATTGATGTTTAGATTCATCAACTTGCCAAATTTCTTTAAAACCTAAACCATAATGCTGTGGTGAACATTCATCGTCTAAAGCAAACTGATTGATCAGCTGCTTACCTAAATGACCGCGACAGCCCTCAGCAAATACTGTGTACTTAGCGCGTAGCTCCATACCTGGCATGTAACCGTCTTTTTCATTGCCATTTTTATCTACACCCATATCGCCAGTAATGATGCCTTTTACAACATCATCTTCAATAATGACTGAATGCGCACTAAAGCCTGGAAATATTTCTACTCCAAGGTTTTCTGCTTGCTCTGCTAACCAGCGACATACATTACCCATAGAAACAATGTAGTTACCCTTGTTATGAAATGTATTTGGTGTAGCAAAGTGAGGAATTGAGGTTGCTTTATGTTCGTTGTTAAACCAGTAAATCTCATCATTTACCACTTTAGTCGAAACAGGAGCGCCGAGTTCCTGCCAATTTGGCAGTAATTCGTCAAGTGCTTTGGTTTCAAAAACGGCACCTGATAATACATGTGCACCAACTTCTGAGCCTTTTTCAACTACACATATCATGCACTCTTGTTGTTTTTCTTGTGCTTGCTGCGCGAGTTTAATTGCTGTTGAAAGCCCCGCTGGACCTGCCCCTACAACTACAACATCAAATTCCATGGTTTCGCGTTCAATCATAATAACCTCTTTATCTATGACGGACTCACCTTTGCATTATTTGGCAAAAAGTAAGCTAAGCAACCTGTTTCTTTGTTATGCAAATTAATCGTTACAGGTTGTGAATAGTTTAAGGTTATTTTAGGTTGACGTTTACGTCAACAGGAAGTAGTCTGATTTCATAAAATAAATAGGTTGACGTAGACGTTAGCTTATAGGTTTAAATAATTATGGAGTCCCTATGAAAGTTCTCGTACCAATAAAAAGAGTGATCGACTACAACGTAAAAGCTCGCGTTAAACCTGACAACAGCGGTGTTGATTTAACTAACGTTAAAATGGCCATGAACCCATTTTGTGAAATTGCTGTAGAAGAAGCGATTCGTTTAAAAGAAGCGGGTACTGCAACCGAAGTAGTTGTTGTTACTATTGGCGCTAAAGCATCTCAAGAACAATTACGTACAGCACTGGCTTTGGGCGCAGATAAAGCGATTCATGTTGAAACAGAGCAAAACTTAGAGTCCTTACATATAGCAAAATTGCTTGCCAAAGTAGTTGAACAAGAATCGCCTGAGCTGGTTATTTTAGGAAAACAGTCAATCGATTCTGATAATAATCAAACAGGTCAAATGCTAGCGGCGCTGACTAATCGTGGTCAAGGTACGTTTGCTTCTAAAGTGGTTATTGAAAATGACAAAGTGAATGTCACTCGTGAAGTCGATGGTGGTTTACAAACCGTTGCACTTAATTTACCCGCAATAGTCACCACCGATTTACGTTTGAATGAGCCACGTTATGCGTCGCTACCTAATATTATGAAAGCCAAACGTAAGCCGTTAGAAGTTATTGCGGCTGATTCGCTAGGTGTAGATTTAGCCCCGCGTATTGAATTGGTCAGTGTAGAAGAGCCTGCAAAACGTAGCGGCGGGATTATTGTTGAAGATGTTGCACAGCTTGTAGAAAAACTTAAAACAGAGGCAAAGGTGATTTAAATGAAAACTCTTGTAATTGCAGAGCACGATAACGGTGCCTTAAAACCAGAAACCTCAAAAACGATTAATGCCGCTAAAAAATTAGGCTTTGACGTAGATGTATTATTAGCAGGCATAAACCTTGGCGCCATGAGTGAGTCACTCGCGAGCATTGAGGGTGTTGCGAATGTTTTACTTGCTGATAATGCAGTTTATGAGCATCAACTTGCTGAAAGCATGACAGATCTAGTGTTATCACTTGCAGATAGTTACAGCCATATTGTGGCAAGTGCAACTACTACAGGTAAAAACTTTATGCCGCGTGTTGCCGCATTATTAGATGTAGCGCAAATTTCAGAAATTATTGACGTAATTGACGCAGATACATTTAAGCGCCCAATTTACGCGGGTAATGCTATTGCAACGGTTAAATCGCTCGATAGTAAAAAAGTGATCACAGTACGTGCAAGTAGCTTTGATTTACAAGGCGAGCAAGCTCCAGCTAATGTAACCGCTGTAGATGCAGTCTCTGATTCACAGTTAAGCAGTTTTGTTAGTGTTGAACAAACTGAATCAGAGCGTCCAGAGCTAACGGCTGCAGATGTGGTTATTTCGGGTGGTCGTGGTATGCAAAATGGTGAAAATTTTGCATTATTAAATGGCATTGCCGATAAACTCGGTGCCGCTATTGGTGCATCACGTGCAGCGGTTGACGCGGGCTTTGTGCCTAACGATATGCAAGTAGGGCAAACAGGTAAAATTGTCGCGCCTAATTTATATATTGCTGTGGGTATTAGTGGTGCCATTCAGCATCTTGCGGGTATGAAAGATTCAAAAGTTATTGTTGCCATTAATAAAGACCCTGATGCGCCAATATTCCAAGTAGCTGATTACGGTTTAGTTGCTGACTTATTTGATGTTTTACCACAGTTAGAGCAAGCACTATAAAGGAAAGCAATAAACCGCTCCTAAAGTAACAAATTCTGATTTAAAGCCGCCGTTTCATTATTGATTCTGCGGCTTTTTTAATTCAACAACTCCACTTATCTAAATTACTTGCGATTTAAGTTTTTTTACTACAAAGTGACAGCGTTGTCATTTGTAGAAATACAAATTATTAAATAGGAGCCAAAATGACAAGGTATAAAGCACTTGATGCTATGCGTGGGCTAACCATAGCGTTAATGATACTGGTAAACACTCCGGGAACGTGGTCCCATGTGTATGCCCCTTTACTTCATGCAGATTGGCATGGTTGTACCCCTACGGATGTAATTTTTCCGTTTTTTATGTTTATTATTGGCTCTGCGATGTTTTTTTCGTTCAAAAAAACTAACAGTGCAGCCAGTGCTAGCCAAGTATTAAGACTAGTTAAACGTGGAGCAATTATATTTGCCATTGGTCTAGCTTTAAATATTTATCCCTTAACTACCAATATTGAAAACTTGAGAATATTAGGTGTACTGCAACGTATAGGGATAGCCTATATTTTAGCGTCTATCTGTGTGTTGTTTTTAAATAGGCGAGGGGTGTTAACGCTATCGGTTATTATCTTAGTTGCTTATTGGTTATTACTGTTAAGCGTTGGCGCTGAAAACGCTTATACACTCGAACATAACCTAGTTAGAGCGGTTGATATTGCCGTACTAGGTGAGTCGCATTTATGGCAAGGCAAAGGGCTCGCATTTGATCCAGAAGGGCTGATCAGTACGTTACCCGCTGTGGTGAGTGTCTTATTTGGTTTTGAAGTAACGCGCCTGTTAACGAGCACAAGTTGCCAGTGGGCAAGTATTAAACGGCTGTTAGTTATTGGTGTAGTTGCAGTTGTTATTGGGCAATTAACCTCAATGGTGATGCCAATTAATAAATCACTTTGGACCAGTAGCTTTGTTATCTACACATCCGGGATTGCTTGTAGTGTGTTGGCATTTTTTGTTTGGCTTTGCGACATTGTTAAACCTGAGCGCCTTGTTAATCCATTAATTGTGTATGGGTCAAACCCACTGTTTATATATGTATTATCGGCTGTGTGGGTACTGAGCTATTCACTGATTAATATTGGCGAGCTAAACTTGGGGGATTGGATGTATCAGCAACTCGCCTTGGTTATGAGCGCTAAATTGGCATCGTTCACCTTTGCTTTATTGCATGTTATTGGCTTTTGGGTAATTTCGAATATGCTTTATAAACGAAAAATATTTATAAAGATTTAGTATTTATAACAATTTTCTTCCTTAAGCGGGAGGCAAATTGTTCAAGTATTTATGCACATTAATATATCAGACAATAAAAAACCAACCCGCGGGTTGGTTTTTTTATTTAACGTTACAAAGCTTAGCTTAGTACGTTGCGCTGCCTTTAGTACGTGGGAATGCAATAACATCACGTACGTTACCCATACCGGTAACATAAGCAACTAAACGCTCAAAACCTAAACCAAAGCCAGAGTGTGGCACACTACCGTATTTACGTAGGTCGCGGTACCAGCTGTAGTCTTCTTTGTTTAAGCCCATCTCTTCAAGGCGTGCATCTAATACATCAAGACGCTCTTCACGTTGTGAACCACCAATGATCTCACCAATACCTGGTGCAACTACGTCCATAGCTGCAACAGTTTTGCCGTCTTCATTTTGACGCATGTAGAATGCTTTAATATCACGCGGGTAGTTTTTAATAACAACCGGTGCTTTAAAGTGTTCTTCAGCTAGGTAGCGTTCGTGCTCAGACTGTAAATCTACACCCCATTCAACGTCGTACTCAAATTTCTTGCCACACGCTTTTAAAATCTCTACAGCGTCGGTGTAGTCAACTTGGGCAAAGTCTTTTTCAACAAATTCTTCTAAACGGCTAATGGCTGTTTTTTCAACACGTAATGCGAAAAATTCCATGTCGTCACGGCGTTCTTCCAATACGGCTTTAAACACGTACTTAAGCATGTTTTCAGCCAGTTTTGCGATATCTTCTAAATCAGCAAACGCAACTTCTGGCTCTACCATCCAAAATTCTGCTAAGTGGCGAGATGTATTTGAATTTTCTGCACGGAACGTAGGACCAAAGGTGTAAATTTTTGACATAGCTGATGCATATGTTTCACCGTTTAGCTGGCCAGATACCGTTAGAAAGGCTTCTTTGCCAAAAAAGTCTTCGCTGTAATCAATCTCGCCTTTGTCCGTCATTGGCAGATTTTGCATATCAAGCGTTGATACACGGAACATCTCACCTGCGCCTTCACAGTCACTTGCAGTAATAATTGGCGTGCTGATCCAGTAAAACCCTTGCTCATGGTAAAAGCGGTGGATTGCTTGTGCTAAACAGTTACGGACACGTGTTACTGCGCCAATCATATTAGTGCGAGGGCGAAGGTGAGCGTGTTCACGTAAATACTCAATGCTGTGGCGTTTAGCCGACATTGGGTAGGTGTCTGGGTTTTCAACCCAACCTAACACAGTTACTGAGTTAGCTTGAATTTCGAAAGATTGACCTTGTCCTGCTGATTGTACTAATACACCGGTAACCGACACAGAACAGCCTGCTGTTAAGCTTGTAACTTCATCATAATTATTCAGTGAATTAGGAACTACCGCTTGAATAGGATCAAAACACGAACCGTCATGAACGGCTAAAAATGATATTCCTGCTTTTGAATCGCGGCGTGTACGGATCCAGCCTTTAATGGTTACTTGGCTGTCTACCGCAACATTGCCTTTTAATAGCTCTGAAATCGCTAAATGGCTCATCTTCACTCCAATGATATAAGTTGCCTAACTATATAAATTAACTGTGCGTTACTCATGCTTTTTAGCATTTGAGGTCACTGCACTTGAACCTTGTATAATACCTAGTAAAGTAAAATAAAAAAACTGTTGTGGGCAACTCTTTAAAAGTTTTTAGTGGTACGTTGTTTTTTTAACCAATTTTTGCAGTTAAATAACCACTATTACCATTTGTTGCTCTGAAATTTCATCAATTTGTGGCATTATTACTAAATAAACCGAATTGACGTATTAATAAAAAATGGATGCTATGAAACAAGTTTTTATTTTACGAGGACTACCAGGCAGTGGTAAGTCATATTATGCGCAAAATCTCGCCGAGGAACTTTCCGGAGCAGATGAAAGCCAATATTTTATTTGCTCAACAGATGATTACTTTGTTAACGAGCAGGGTGAGTATCATTTTGATAAGTTTAAATTATCGCAATATCATAATTTAAACTTGGCCCGTTTTATTAATGCCTTAGCACAAGGCATTGAACTGGTAATAGTGGATAACACCAATATTAAAAAGTGGGAATTTATTGCCTATTCACAAGCAGCCATTGCTTTAGGCTATCAGGTAAAAGAAGTGATTGTTGGCGAAGTGAAAGATAAATCAATGCAACACTTATACGCAAAACGCAATAGCCATAACATACCGTTAAAAACGATTAGTAAAATGGCTTACATGTTTGAGTGGTAATTATTAAATTTTAGCTAATACGTCTATATCAGAGTGTGTAATGGCATCTAAATGAGCGGTGATTTCTTCACTGCTCCAGTCCCACCATGCAATCGCTAGAAGTTTATTAATAGTCGCATCATCAAAACGCTTTTTTATTAATTTTGCAGGGTTACCGCCTACAATACCATAGGCGGGCACATCAGACGTTACCACAGATTTACTTGCTATAATGGCACCATCACCGACTTTTACTCCTGGCATAATGGTGGCGTTGTAACCTATCCACACATCATTACCTATTTCAGTATCTCCCTTAAAAGGTAAATCACCTTGTTGAGGTGCAGATTTTTCCCAGCCATTACCAAATATAAAAAATGGATAGGTAGAAAAGCCGGAGGTTTGATGATTAGCCCCATTCATTATAAAAGTAACGTCTTTAGCTATCGCACAAAACTTACCTATGATAAGACGGTCCCCGATAAAATCGAAATGGTAAAGTACATTTTTTTCAAAGTTTTCAGGGCCATCAGGGTCGTCGTAATAGGTATAATCACCAACGTCTATATTCGCAGAGGTGATAAAGTTTTTTAAATAACCTACTTGAGGAAACCCTTCCATAGGTGATGGATTGTTTGGATTTGGTCCGTTCATAGTTTCCTCCAAAGTAGAATATATAAAGCGCTAGCTTTTAAATGCCGCCAGTGGATGAGAGGTACTAAGCGATACATGTACGTTATCACCAGGATTTACCACTACTTCATGACTCACGCGACTTGTAACCACAGTACCACAGGCTAGTTTTATGGCGCATAATCTGCTGCCGCCTTCAAAGCGTACCCAAATTACTTCGCCATTATTTCCTACACTGCTTTGTACTAATAATACATCATCTGGACGAAGTAACACCTCTACCTCACCGTTTTCACAGTCAACACCATGAGCGGGAACATTACCAATATCGGTAAGTGCTTGGCCGTTATTCAGCGTTCCTTTTATAAAACTAGCTTCACCTAGAAAGCGTGCCACAAAGCGATTATTGGGTGCACTAAAGCATTGCTCTGGGCTATCAATTTGCTGTATTTTTCCGCCTTTTAGTACACCCACGCGATCGCCCACCGAAAGTGCTTCTTCTTGATCGTGCGTTACCCAAATAGCGGGTACGCCGGCTTCTTTAAGCGCATTACGTATATCCCAACGTAGCATGTCTTTTAAAGCCGCGTCTAAGTTTGATAGTGGCTCATCAAGTAATACAAAGTCTGGCTGGTGGGCTAGGGTGCGCGCTAATGCAACACGCTGTTTTTGCCCGCCTGAAAGTGTCGCTGGTTTTTTATGTCTAAACGCATCTAAACCGAGTAGCTTTATCCAATGATCAGCAGGGCTTGTGTCTTTTAGTTTAAAACACACATTTTGTTCAACCGTTAAATGGGGAAACAACGCAAAGTCTTGAAACACCATACCTACACTGCGTTTTTCAGGGGCTACAGTATGCTTTGGTGTAGCAGTCCATTTAGCAACTTTAATTTCGCCGTCGCTAATTGGTAAAAGCCCAGCTAGGGCTTGTAAAATAGTACTTTTACCACAACCTGTTGGACCAACAAGCATTAAAATTTCGCTTTCACCTAAAGTGAAATTTAAGTCACTAACAACACGATTACTGCCATAATCTATAGACAACTGACTTACAGATAGCATTTATATAAATCCTTAATGTTCAAACTGGTTGCGTTTCTCGCCAGACATCATAATAGCTAAAGCCGCCGCCGAAATCACCACCAACAATAAACCAGGTATTGCTGCGCGGCCAAAATAACCGGCTTCGTAAACACGCCATAAATACGTAGATAAGGTTTCAAAACCAGTTGGACCCAATAATAGTGTGGCTTCTAATTCACGCATCGACTCTAAAAATACTAAAGCAGCACCTGCAATAATACCCCGCATAGTCAGTGGTAAAGTAATACGTGTGAAAGCTTCACGTGGGCTTGCGCCTAACACACGGGCTGATTTTACTAAGCTTGGATCAAGGTGCTCGGTGCTGGTACGCACAGAGCCAACCGCAAGTGGTAAAAAACGTAGCATATAAGCAATGATCAATAAGCCCAGTGTTTGATATAAAAATGGCAGTTGTAAGCCGCCATACACAAGCGCTGTGCCCATAACAATCCCCGGAATACCAAAACCAAAGTAAGTAACGCGTTCCATCACTTTGCCTGCTTTTCCGGTTAAAGCAGCATGCGCCACAGGAATAGCCACAATAACTGTAACAATAGCTGCAATGGCTGAAGCGTAAGTAGAGTGCCATGCAATACTAAAATCAAACGAACTGAAACCATCACGCACTAGCCAAAGTGTAAATACTGCGAGTGGTAAGCCAATAGCAAGTAATAAAATTGGGGCAAAGGTGGCAAACATCGCGCCTAATTGCCATTTTTTTGGGAATAAAATAAGGGGCCGGCCTTGGCGTTCAGACGCAGTTTTAATTTGCGATTCAATCATTAGTAAAAAGCCAACAATTACCATTAGCTGCATAGACAGCATAGCCGCACGGCTCAGTTCAAAGGCGTTATATTCTACGTAAATAACACGAGTGAAGGTATCTAGACGCATCATTGCCGGTGTACCAAAGTCAGATAACGTATACAAGGCAACGAGTAATGAGCCCGCAGCAATACCATTTACAACACGGGGTAAAATAACTTTAAACACGCTTTGTGTCATCGACATCCCCAATGTACGCGCTGCATTGACCATGCTCGCATCAAGACTAAGTAGGGAGGAGCGGGTTGTCATCATTACAAACGGGAAGGTATACAAGGTCATTACAATGGCGGCGCCAGTTAAGCCATACATAGAAGGGGTTTCAAAACCAAGTATGTTATGTATTTCACCACCAGGGCCAAATGCAGCGTAAAGCGTAAATGCCCCTATATAACTTGGTATAGCTAAAGGGGCGGCAAACACCACCAGCCAAAACTTTTTAAACGGCAGCTGCACATAGGCGCTAATAAATGCCAGTGGCACACCAATTAAAATTGAGCCTAATACGGTTAATCCCATTAACGACAGGGTATTGCCTAAAATAGTTAAATTATGACTATCAAAAAAAGAGCTTGCATCACTGGCAAGCGTTATTAAAACAAAAATAGGGGTAAGGGTAACAAGCGCTGCAAGCAGCGCCATAGGATAAGATGGTGGTATTCGCATTATAAAACGCCGCTGCTGCGCATTAAGTCAATAGTTGGGCGTAAGTCAGCCAACTGGGTTAAGTCTATTTTAGGTGGCGAAATACTGGTTAATTTAGGCAAGCCATCAGGTTGCTTTATGCCATTTACTAGCGGAATTTCATACGCTTCGCTCGCTAAATAACTCTGTACTTCAACGCTGAGTAAATAGCGCATAAAGTTAGTTGCTAGTGGGTCGTCAGATAGCGATAAAATACCGGAGGCATTCACTAAACAACCGGCATCTTGCTCTGTAAATGCAAGATCGAGTTTAGCGTCGGGCTTACCAGACTTCAAACGTAACGTGTAGTAGTGATTAGCAAAACCAATATCTACTTCACCACGTTCAACGCCCATTACTACACCGAGTTCGCCAGCGTAAGTTTTTGAGCGTTTTTGCACTTTTTTAAGCCATTTAGCAGTTTTATCATTGCCTTCTAAAATTCGCATAGCGGTAACAAACGATTGAAAAGAAGCATAAGCTGGTGCCCAACCAATACTTAAATCACTGTCGGCTATTTCCATAATGCTTGTTGGAATTTGCTCTTTGGTTAAACGCTCAGTATTAAAAGGCAAAGTACGTATACGACCAGTTACAGGTGCCCACTCATCATATCTAAACTGTGGTTGTAGTTGTGCAGATAAATCACTAGGCATAGGTTTAGCAAGCCCTGCATCGGTTACTAAACCAATAGCGCCCGAGTCTACAGCCCAAAATAAGTCAGCACGTTTAACACCCGCTTTGGCTTCGGCAACAATCGTATTAGCCAATGCTGCAGTTGGGCCGCGTCGAATAGCAAGGTCTAAATCCGGGTTCTTTTTTTGAATGGCTTGTAAAACGTTTTCGTATAAGCCACCTTCACCACGTCCTAAATAAAGGGTGAGTGCGCCTTTCAGTTTAGGTAATGTATCTACCGACACGGGGTTGGCAATATCAGCGGCAAACGCGCGTGAAAGAGATGGCGGCAAAGCGCCAGCTATCCCTAACGCAGCTAAGCCTTGAATAAAGGTTCTGCGTTCCACTTAAAATACATCCTTACGTGACTTTTCTGCTTTTTCAATTAGCGTTTGTGCACGAGTTAACTTAGTTTGCATATCAACAACCACTTCGCGTACTTGATTTACTGTTTTATTACCTGAAATAGCCTGCGGTAGGGTTACGTTAAAGTCTTTTTCAAGTACTTCTACTAAGTTAGCGTCTTGCTCAATGAGTGTGCCTTCTACACCTTCAAATAAATGCAAGTAAGTATCGTGAACTATGCTGGTTGCTTCATCGCCTAAACGTTCTGCGTATTTAGCAACCACTCGGTCTAATTTGTGTTTAATTTCATCAATGGTCGCGCTTTGCGTCATTTCTTTTGTTGCTGTGGCTTTAACGCTTTTTAATAACCCTTTTTGTTGAAACTGAGCCGCTAGCTTAACTGCGCCTAGGCCTTGCCATAAAGCATTGTTCATTGCTTGTTGCTGCAAACGTACTTCTGAGGCTGGATTTTTGTTATCAATAGCCATTTTTATGCCATACAAACCTTGCCAAATAGAGGCATACACAGGGACATAATTTGTTTCTATTGCGCTGTGAAATTTAACCGATTCCCAGTACTCAATTAAGTCATCAGTATTAACCGCTTTAGCGCCTTTTTTCTCGTAATCGCTTACTAGGGTATCAACCTTTGAAACCATCCACTCAACGTCTTCGTTGTAGGTTTTTAAATTAGCTTGAAGGTGATTAACATGCTCACCAATTGGGCCGTTAGCAAGTGCCGGTTGTGCAAAAATCGCAGAAGCGAGTAAAAAAGTTGCACTTAATGTCTTGGCAGGCTTAAGTAATATTTTCATAGCAAGTGAGTCCATAAATGTTATTGTAAATGATAGTCATTATCATATCCCTAAACATCCCTTAGATCAACACACTAAATCAAGCCAAAGGGTTAAATTTACTAAACTTTACAGAGGAATAATAACTAAATAGAAATATCAATTTAATTTTAACTTTAGTGGCTAAAATAATTAACCATCTATACGTAATGTTTACCCTTTATGGCGTTATATATAGCATCGCAAAGCTGTTTAATACTGGCATCGTCACTTATATACGGTGGCATTAAGTAAATTAGTTTACCAAATGGGCGTATCCACACTCCTTGGCTAACAAAATAAGCCTGTATTTTAGCTACATCTACTATTCCTGCCTCATCTGTCAGTTCTACCACGCCAATTGCACCTAAAGTGCGCACATTAGCTACATCAGTAAGTGAGCCACACTGATGTAATTTTTGAAGTGCTTGGTTTATTTCACAAATTCGCTGTTGCCAATCTTGTTCAAGCAATAAGTCTATACTGGCACATGCCACAGCGCAGGCGAGTGGATTGCCCATAAATGTAGGTCCGTGCATCAAAACACCGGCTTCACCTTCGCTAATGCCTATCGCTATTTTATCGGTCGTTAACGTGGCTGATAAGGTCATGGTGCCGCCGGTGAGTGCCTTGCCAATACAAAGTATATCTGGCTGTACATTGGCGTGCTCTACAGCAAGCATTTTACCTGTACGGCCAAAGCCTGTGGCAATTTCATCACAAATGAGCAATACATCGTATTGAGTACATAACTTGCGCACACAGGCTAAATATTCAGGATGATAAAAGTTCATTCCTCCCGCGTTTTGTACTATGGGTTCAATAATAAAGGCGGCAACATGCTGGTGGTGTTTTAAAAAATAGTGTTCTAGTTCATCCGCCTCGGCTTGATTAAACTCGTCATGAAATTGGCTAACAGGTGCAGGTACAAATACATGCTCAGGTAAAAAGCCAGAGTACAAGCTATGCATAGAATTAACCGGATCGCACACACTCATGGCCGCAAAGGTATCGCCATGATAGCCCTTAAACGGAGTCATTAACTTTTGTTTAGTATTAATGCCTTGGCTTAACCAATACTGCAGTGCCATTTTAATCGCTACTTCAACACTAACCGAGCCGCTGTCGGCTAAAAATACTTTGTTTAAATGTTCGGGCGTTATTGCTACTAGCTTTTTACAAAGCTCCACTGCGCTGTAATGCGTAATGCCGCCAAACATTACATGGCTCATTTTATTGATTTGCTCTGTCATCGCATTATTTAAAACGGGATGATTGTAGCCATGTATTGCGCTCCACCAAGAGGCCATACCGTCGATGAGTTTCTCGCCTGTTTCTAGGTGGATAAGGTTGTGATTGGCATGTGTAACAGGGTAAACCGGAATTGGTTGAGTCATTGATGTATAAGGGTGCCAAATGTGATTTCGGTCAAAATCAAGGTCTATTGTGTGTTTTATGCTCATATGTAAACTTTAATTAAGTTAGCTTCGTTGACAATGGTACGGCAATACGTATTCTAAGCCAATAACACCAAGAGCAAAAAATAAAAGAGAGTATTATGGAGCTTGCAACAGTTCGCCACGATTGGACCCATAGCGAGGTTAAAGCCTTATTTGAAATGCCGTTTAACGATCTGCTTTTTAAAGCCGCGACCGTACACCGTGCTAATTTTAATCCTAATCAGGTGCAAATTTCTACTTTACTATCAATAAAAACAGGTGCTTGCCCTGAAGATTGTAAATATTGCCCGCAGTCGGGTCATTATAAAACCGACCTAGAACGAGAGCGCCTGCTAGAAGTAGAAAAAGTAGTAGAGCAAGCACGCCTTGCAAAACAAAAGGGTGCAACCCGTTTTTGTATGGGCGCTGCGTGGTCAGATCCTAAAGACCGTGATATGCCGTACATTTCAAAAATGGTTAAAGAAGTAAAAGAGCTTGGTCTCGAAACCTGTATGACCCTAGGTAAGCTTACCAATGAAAAAGCGCATGCGCTGAGTGATGCAGGGCTTGACTACTATAATCATAATTTAGATACCTCACCTGAATACTACGAACAAATTATATCTACCCGTACCTTTGCAGACAGACTAAACACTATTGATCATGTGCGTGATGCTGGTATGAAAGTTTGTTCGGGTGGTATTGTCGGTATGGGTGAGCAACCCAGCGATCGTTATGGGTTATTAATGCAGTTGGCTAATTTGCCGCAGCAACCAGAAAGCGTCCCAATTAACATGCTAGTAAAAGTAAAAGGGACACCGCTTGAAAACGTAGACGACTTAGATCAGTTTGAGTTTATTCGTACTATTGCCACCGCGCGTATTATGATGCCGCACAGCTATGTGCGATTATCGGCAGGGCGCAGCGCAATGAATGAGCAAATGCAATCGATGTGTTTTTTTGCCGGTGCTAATTCCATTTTTTATGGTGATAAACTCCTTACTACAGAAAACCCAGAAGCTGATGCTGATATGCAATTAATTAAAAAACTGGGTATGAACCCTGAAACGTCAGAAGACTATTCAGATGAAGCCGTTGCTGCGTCGTTATCCTCTAAAGTGGCTGATAAAGCCAGTTCAGAATTGTTTTATCCTGCTTAACATTGTGTATTGCTATGTCATTTGATTTTATAAATAGCCATTTACAAGCGCGCCAGCAAAGCGCGCTCAACCGCAAGCGTTATGTTATTGAGCAAGCCAGTGCGCGTGAAATTATAGTTGATAATAAACGCTATCTTAACTTTGCCAGTAACGACTACCTAGGCTTTGCGGATGAGCCCACTTTGCTTGAAGGTATGCATAGCTTAGGAAGTCATAGCTCTGCTTTAGTTACTGGCTATCAAGGTGTGCAGCAACAGCTCGAAAAATACTTATGTGCTCAGTTGGGCTATAACAATGCCATGCTGTTTAATTCGGGCTTTAGTGCTAATAGCAGTGTTATAAAAGCGTTATTTCAAGATAAAGCCATTGCTCAGCAAAGTGCGATTTTTCAGGATAAACTTAATCATGCGAGCTTAATCGACGGTGCACTGCATGCAAACGCGGCACTTGTACGCTTTAACCATAACGACATGAATCATTTACGTTCACGGCTCGAAAAGTCCAATGCTAAGTATAAACTGATCGTGAGTGAGGGTGTATTCTCAATGGATGGCGACCAAGCACCATTAATTGAGTTACTGAGTTTAGCTAAAGCACATAACGCTTGGTTAATGATAGACGATGCGCATGGCTTTGGCGTACTGGGAAAATCGGGTTTGGGAAGCTGTGAGCCACTTATAGCGGCAGATAATTTACCAGATATTTTAGTGATCACCTTTGGTAAAGCGGTGGCAAGTAGCGGGGCGTGTGTATTAGGTTCAAGTGAATTTATTGATTACATGTTGCAGTTTAACCGCGATTACACTTATTCGACTGCAATATCGCCATTTATTGCTTTGCATACATTATCAAGAATTAAAACCATACGTGATGCTAACCACAAGCGTGCAAAATTAAACGCTAATATTGCTTTATTTAAACGTTTAGCCAATGAACACAAAATTGCCTTAATGGATTCAACAACTGCTATTCAACCCTTAGTTTTAGGGTGTGCCGAACAGACTTTAAAAGCCTGTGAGCAGCTCAAACAACAGGGGATTTGGCTAACCGCTATTCGCCCGCCCACGGTGCAGCATAATACCTCAAGGCTTCGCGTTACCTTAACCGCCGCCCATACCGAGCAAGATATTACAACATTGGTAAACTGTTTAAAAAAGGCCATTGCATGATAAGCGCACACGCTACAAATGCTAACTCGCGTATAAAGTCACCGTTAGCTTGTTTAGCTGTTAATAGTTTAAAGCAGGTAACGCAACGCAAGTTTTCAACGGCGGCAAACCAATATGTAGCCCACGCACATGTACAAAAACAAGCTGCAATCGATTTAATTAAACTCATTAAGCTTGATGTGAGCACAAAGCACAAACATTGTGTTGATTTAGGCGCTGGGCCGTTAGTGAATACCCAAGAGTTACAAGGAATATATAAACAGGTAATTGCCATGGATTTAAGCCTTACCATGCTTAAAAATAGTGCAGTAACCGCACCGCGTATTTGCGCCGACATGGATAATTTGCCATTACAACAAAATAGTATTGATGTGGTATTTAGTAATTTTGCAATGCAATGGTCGGCTAATTTTGAAATGCTAATGTATTCATTACATTCAGCTTTAAAGCCCGGTGGGCAGGCGTACATAAGTACGGTGGTAGAAGGCTCACTACATGAAATAAAAACGGCGTTTGCAGCGCTCGATTCGCATAGCCACATTAATAACTTTTTAAGTCGCGATAATATAAACCAATCGGTCAAAAAGGCAGGGTTTATTGTTAATAACGCGACAGAGGTTATTTATACCGATGAGTTTACAAGCCCGCTTAAAGCGATTAGCTCAATTAAAGCCATTGGTGCAACGTCGCAAAATAAAGCAACGCAGCGCCCTGGTTTATTGACTAAATCGGCGCTACAAAAAGTATGTGCGGCGTATCCGCTTATAAACAACCAAGCCCATGTATCTTACCATGTGGTATTGTTATCATTAGAAAAAGCAAAAATTTAAAGGTAAGGCAATGCAGCAATTTTTTATTACCGGTACCGATACCGACGCTGGTAAAACCCACGTAACTAGTTTGCTATTAAAGTTACTCGCCCAACATAAGCAGCGTGCAATAGGTTTTAAACCGATTGCATCAGGGTGTGAACTTGCGTTTGATCAGCTCGTGAATGCCGATGCCTTAATGCTAATGGAAAGCGCGACTGTGAGTGCTAAATACGACATTATTAATCCGTTTGCTTTTGAGCCCGCCATAGCTCCACACATTGCAGCAGAGCAAGTGGGAGTAACCCTAAGCGTTGAAAAGCTACGTACCGCTTATAAAAATGTGAAGCAACAAGATGCAGACTACCTGCTAACAGAAGGTGCGGGCGGCTGGGCATTGCCAATTAACGACAACGAATATTTATATGACTGGGTAAAAGCAGAGCAAATACCCGTAATATTAGTAGTAGGGATGAAACTAGGCTGTATAAATCATGCATTACTCACTGCAGCACATATGCAAAGTATGGGTGTTAATTGCATTGGCTGGATTGCCAACCAAGTTGATGCCACTATGGATGAATACCAAGCAAACCTAGATTCACTTAAAACACGCTTACCATTCCCGTTGCTTGCTATAAGCCCCTATACCGAGCAAACCCCTAAATTACAAATTTATAAAACCCTTCTTACTGCACTTGCTATAAATGCCTAAACTATACTGCTTTGTAATTTTATAAATATACAAAGCAGTTTATATATTAAATAAACCGGTTTAATAAATATGTTTAGCGCCTTGAAATACACTCCTTGTATGCATATATAACGCTAATTACACAGTGCTATTGTTACTAAGGAAATAACAAATACCATGACCCACCCATTTATTAAGAACTACGCTTATAATACACAGGTTAAGGCCGAATCAGCTCTACCAAAAAGTGCTCTGCCTAAAACCCGTGTAGGTATTTTAGGTGGGGGGACTGCAGGGGCAACAATTGCGATTCGCCTTGCGGCATTGGGCATAAAAACGACTATATTTGAGAAAAAAAAGTCACTTATTGACGGCCCTCCTATGTGTCATCTGCATGCCGGTGGTAATTTATACCGTGAAATTCCAGATCAAGACTGTATAGATTTACTAAAACAATGTATCGATATTTTACGACTATATCCTTACAGCATAGATGTACGCCCAACTGTATTTGCTGTGCCAACGCGTGATGATGATTCACCGGATGATTTACTGCCAAGGTTAGACAAGCTTACTAACGCATATAAAGACTTAATTGAACAAGATCATAATAATAAAGTTCTTGGCGAGCCTGATAATTACTATCAGCTTTATAGCCATGAGCAAATGATAACCTTGAGTAAAAAAGAGCAGGTTACTGAGCCTAAAACGCTAGATGAGTGGATGATCCCCGTTGCTAAGCATTTAAACTTAAACAAAGTAAAATACCCACTTATTGTTGTTCAAGAATACGGTTGGAATATATTTAGATTATCAGCAAGTGCGCAACTTGCGCTTGCCCAGTACGAACACGCTAATGTTCTTACCAGCACAGAGGTAAAGCAAGTCAGCAAAGTTGAGCAAAGTAGTGCTAAAAATCAAATGCCAAAATGGAAAATTGAATACCAAAACAACCAAAGCAACACGACCCAAACAGCAGAAGTAGATTACCTTATAAACGCCTGTGGCTTTCAAACCGGTATTGTTGATGACATGGTAGGCGTAAAGCCCAAGCGTATGGTCGAATTTAAAGCCTCATACATTGCACACTGGCAAGGCGCTGGCGGGCAAATACCCGAAATTATTATTTATGGTAACCGAGGCACACCCGAGGGCATGGCACAATTAACGCCGTACCCTAATGGCTTTTATCAAATTCATGGCATGACTAACTCAATTACCTTGTTTAACGATGGCCTAGCAGATACAGCCGAGCAAACGGCACAGCCACAACTGCCTGCTAAGTACTTAAATTATATAAATAATGGTTGGGAACAGCAGGTGCTAAAAGCACGTGGTCAAAAAGCGATTGATTATGTAGCTGAGTTTGTACCAGCATTTAAAAACGCTAATACGCAAAACAATGCCTTGTTTGGCGGCCAACAGATCCCAGGCGAAGACGACACCTTGCGCGTTGCCGACGTAAGTTTATATTCGCATATTAGCTACGCACGAGCCGAAAATGTAAAAGCGTCATCAACTTTGATCGCTGCTGACGAAATAGTAGCTGAATTTATAAAGCTTGGTTTAATTTGCACAGAACACGACAGTAATAACCACCGTAAGCATCACCAATGGCCCTACCTTGAGAACAGTTGTAATGAAAATATAAGTAAAATTGCACAAGTACTTGCAAAAGAGCGAGGCTTCCCCACAGATATGGCAAATGTTAATCACGGTATATATAAAAGCGTATAGTATAAAAACAAAATAACTTATTGAATTATATTGTTTTTAGAAGTGTATTTTTACTGTTGAACAGAAAAATACCTAGAAAGTTTAACTTAATTAAATATATATAAAACTTTAAAAATATCCCTTGCGTTATGACATAGTTTGTCACAAAATAGCGCTGACGTTATGACATAGTGTGTCATAACGCAGTAATTGCTATGGCCGATCAACAAAAAGAAATCGCTCAGCAATAAATGTTATTTTTGGAGACCATGTATGAAACGTGTATTTTTGTTTTTATTAACTAACTTAGCGGTTATGTTGGTATTAGGTGTTGTGCTTTCAATAATAATGAGTGCGCTGGGCTTAAGCCATCGTAGCCTGGGTGGTATTTTATTAATAGCTGCTGTATTTGGTTTTGGTGGGTCGTTTATTTCTTTGTATATGTCGAAATGGATGGCGAAAAAATCAACCGGTGCGCAGGTTATTACGAAACCAAGTAACGAAACCGAGCAGTGGTTAATGAATACGGTTGCCGCGCAAGCTAAAAAAGCCGGTATTAATATGCCTGAAGTGGCTATTTACGACAGCCCAGAAATGAACGCTTTTGCAACCGGCCCAAGTAAAAATAACTCGCTGGTGGCGGTAAGTACGGGTTTATTACACAGCATGACCCAAGATCAAGCCGAAGCGGTGCTTGCCCACGAAGTATCGCACGTGGCTAATGGCGACATGGTAACGCTCACGCTAATTCAAGGCGTGGTTAATACCTTTGTTATTTTTGCCGCAAAAGTGCTGGCGGGCATTGTAGATAATTTTATAAATAGCGATGAAGATGAGGGCGGCAGCAGCTGGACTTACTTCTTATTCGATATGTTATTCCAAGTATTATTTGGTGTACTAGCCAGTGTGGTAGTTGCTCATTACAGCCGCAAGCGTGAATATGCAGCCGACAACGGTGCAGCTCAGTTAGTAGGCGCAGACAAAATGCGTTCAGCCCTTGAGCGATTAAAGCAAAACCACCCATCGCAATTAGAAGGCTCAATGATGGCCTTTGGTATTGCCAGTGGTAAAGGCATGGCTGAGTTGTTTTCATCTCACCCACCGCTTGATGCACGTATAGACGCACTACGCAAGTAATTACGTAAATTAGTAAATATACAAAGCCAGCTTAACAGCTGGTTTTTTTATACTTGCAATCTAGTACCTTTTATGCAAGCTTAATGTGGAGTACGAAAAATACTCATTAATTTTTTATTTGTTATAAGCTCTCTAATATAAGGAAATAAATATGAAGTTACTTAAAGTATTAGTCGTTGTTGCAATTGCTTTACCAAGTGTTGTTTTAGCTAATCAGCATGTAATTACAGCAAACAAACAAGTTTTCTCTTCGGATAATAAAACCCAAACATATATAGGTGACGTACACCTTTCATTTGACTATAAAAATAAATTTCAGACCACATCAAACAGCGTTAGCTTTAACAATGGCGATACAGTAATGGAAGGAGAAGTAGTTATAACCTTTAATAATATTACTGCAGTAACTGATAAAGTTACTTTTTCTGAGTCTGATTCAGGTGTTTTAGCTAAAATGGATGAAGTGACTTTTACTTATAAGTAATTGTTTATTTAGAAACACAAAAGCCAGCTTGTTTGCTGGCTTTTTAATATTCTATATATGGGTTATTTACCAAAAATAATATCGGTAATTCCCTCTGGCGAGAGTATTTCAATCCAGTAACCGTCAGGGTCTTTAATAAAGGCAAGGCCTTTCATTGAGCCGCCATCTGGCTGTTTTACAAACTCCACATCGTATTTAGCAAAGCGTTCGCACGCTGCATATACATCAGGTACGCTAATCCCAATATGGCCAAAGCCTTTTGGTTCTTCATTACCACTGTGATAACCGCTAAAGCTGTCGTCGTTTTCAGTGCCCCAGTTATGGGTAAGCTCAATCAGCGCAGGGCGGCGAAACACCCATTGAGTTTTTTCTTTATCATCGCCTTTTGGCATATCTTGCTCATAGCCTAAAAAGTACAAAGTAAACTCCATACCAGGAAAGTCGTACTTTCCTAATAGTTTCATGCCCAATACGTTTTCATAAAATGCCAGCGACGGTTTTGGATCTTTAATACGCAACATAGTTTGCTGCATCACATAGCCCTCAGTGGCCTGTGCAATTTGCTCTGGAGATTCGTTATAGCTAGACATGAGATAATCCTTAATAAAATGACTGAAAAACCTTAATGGATTTAAAAAGGCAGGGAATACGAACATCATAATCAACAGCGGCAAAAATTAAAACCACCTAGCTAAATTACCAGCCAGTGAGCTGAATGTTTTATAAGCGAAAAATGGCATATTTAGCGATACTGTTTATTTATACAGTAATGGTGTTTTGTCCAATATTACTGATCTTCACCATTTTGGGGTATCTCTGCATTTATGAAGTATGAGCTGTAGTTAACTAGTTGTTTACAGGTGTTTATTTGAGGGTTAAGATAAATGCAATGTAATATATGGACATTTGTCGGTTTATAAAACGACAGTTGTCGTAGACAAAGTTGTTAGCAATCGGTTCAACTATCGCGCTCACTCAACCAGTATTAATATATATTTGATATTGCTATCATTAATGTAATTGTAAATTTAAAAAAATTAAAATGCCTAAAAGTAAAAATAAAAGAAAAAAACAGGTCAAAAGACACTCTTTAAAACGGCCTGTGAATAAGAATGCAAAATCAAATATAAATATTTTGGCAAAACTTAATCCTGTTATTCTCTGGTTAGCAGCTACTGGTTTGTTAGCGTTTTTTTCTAACTTGATTTTTTCATACTTTACTGGAGATATCGAAGTAAAATACATTAAACCAGTAGGTAGAGGCTACGAATTCCAATTAACTAATAAAAGCTCAACCGATCAAAAAATAGAGTACTTAAGAGCAACTCCAGATCAGCAGGAGTTTGTCTTTAAAATCACAGAACAAGTTTATGGCAATTTTTCTGCGGATGGCAGTAGCGTTTCGATTCCAGGTGGTAATGAATCGTATATGCCTGCTTATGAATTCAAAGCAATGGATGGCTATGTAATTCCTGCCAAATCAACAACCAATTTTAAACTCCCGCCATTATCGTCATGTAATTACGTGACACCAGAATCAGTAGTAATGTATCTTGACTATAAAACAAGTTCATCTAATAGCTTTATTAATAAATTAGAAAAAATTTTAGAGCTTACTGGGCTTGGTGCAGGGAACAAAAAGCTTAAATACTTAGTATCTGAGAACTACTGGACGCCGATTAGTAATGAGTCGGTTATTGACGCGACAAAAGAAGCTTGTAGAGATGATGACAGTTTTGGTAAGTCTTCAGTCTGTGATAAATATAATTAGCATTAAATTGCTAACAAGTTACTCAAACGGACGCTAAACAGTTGGCTAGTGCTCGTTCCTCGCAATTTTAGCCAACAATTTCGCACCGTTTAGTAAAGCGTTAGGTAACTATGGATGGTCAACCTTCTTAATCAAGCATTACGAAGCAGAGATGTTAGAAAACTCGTAGAACCTCATTTGCACGAAGTTGTTTGGGATTCTGGCGTTGATGAAAGCAGCGAGTGGGTAATGGCTTCATTTGAAGATCTAACTCATATCCAAAAATTGGAGTCTTGGTTAAATAGCAAAGAGATTTCGGATTCCATCGAAGTCATTTTAACCGATACTGCTTGGTCTGAACTTCAGCAAACAACTTGGGATGCTCTGCTTAAGAAACCAGACGATTACTTTAATCAAAAACATATGCTTGTAGTTGCAGCAGATCGCTCTTGGATAATGGAGTATACCCCACAACAGATAATTAGATTTGGGCGTTGGGTAAAAGTTACCTGTCGAGTTTGAATTGGCAGTTAATTGAAACGTGGACGGTGTCCACTTTATCGGGTGAAGATCACAAAAAACAGTTGGGTATTTTCACTCCGTTCAACATTTTAGCCAACAATTTTTTGCACTCTTAGTGCGGCGTTGTTATATGTAAATCAATAAGTAGGCATTATGCAGCTATAAACACTAGAAGAATTGCAAGCCAATCTTGATAAGGTGATTTCTGAAATTGATACGAATGAATTCGATGATGACCTTGTTAGGCAGTTTATAGAGCATCGTGTTATTTCATTAGCTTTTGGTGTTCACACGTATTCAGAAATGATTGTACGTAAGGTTGTGACAAAGGAAGAAGAGAGCGAGTTTAACAAGAACCTTAGTGTTTATAATCAAATTGAAAGCACACTAGCTCAAAGAGCATATGAGTATTCTACAGAAGAGTTGTTTAATCAGCTTGTCGCATGTAAGAAAATTTTGGATGCTAACATTCAAAATTAAAAAATATAACCAGGTAATCAAAGACCGCCCACAAAAGGGCCTGAGGGCTGGACCTCCACTGCTGTGCAGCTCCGGCCCTTTATCTCGGCGTTAGGCATTTAAACACTCAGCAATCACAGGATAATTATCAATGGGGAATAATGGTTCATCATTTAAGTTGTATGTTAAGCATTTAGGTGCTGCGTACTTGATTTATATAATTTTAGGGATGTTTAATTCACTACTATTTAAGCAAGGTATATACAACTTTGGGGCCTTTGATGAGGTTGAGATTAAGTTCAGACTTGCTCAAACTATAGATATTATTATGTTTATAGCGGTTATTTGGGCTTCATGGGCACAGTACTTAGTTACTAAAACGATAAACAAAAATTTTGCTCTCGTGGCACTACTTTTCAGGTTTGGAGAAGGGCTTCTCGGCTTTGTCGCAACAATCATTACATTGGCAGTGATAGCAGTTTTAAAGAATCCAGAATTTTCAACTGTATTTCAAGATGAGCAGCTGCATACATTAGCTAGCATATTTGTGAAAATAAGTGGCTCGATGTGGGATGTTCTTTTAATTATCATGGGTATTGGTGCCACGATTTTCATGTATTTGTTCTACGTTTCCAATTACGTACCTAAGTGGTTGGTTCTTTGGGGACTATTCACTTATATTTCGATGGTGGTGTATGGTTTTTCAAATATTGTTCTACTTAATCCACCTCAAGTATTGAGTTACTTCATGATGCCGGGAGCTTTTTTTGAAATAACGTTTGGCCTTTGGTTGTTAATCAAAGGAATAAACATCCAACCTGATAAAAATCATGCCTAACAAGGACAAATGTAGAACCAAAGAGGTCTGTAGAACCAAAGGGGCAAATCTTGACTTTAGACATCAAATTCATGCGGCAATCTTATAAGCTGTTTTTAAAATAAAATGCTGGTGGCTCACTATATAATTAATTTCTAAGTTAAATTTAAAGTAAAAGGAAGTTTTTATGAAAGGTATTAGACGTTTTTGGTTTTGGTTTACGCTAGTTGTGTGCCCATTGTTGATTATTTTAGGTGTGGCTACCTTTGCACAGTTATTAGGGCAGTACATGTATTCTCAGCAATTTAGTTTTTCTTCGCTATCTAGTTTTCAAATTGCATTTATGGGGGGCGGAATTTGTGCGTTTTCTGTATTTTTAAGCACATTAAAAGAAGCAAAAATACGCTTTTTTGCAAAATGAGGGGTTAATAAGGAAACTACGGTTGTTGGTGGGCTCGCTAGGTTTGCTTGGTTTTGAGCCTCTTTTAAAACGGGTGTAAAATTAACAGCTATTAAATGGACGATTCAAGGATGAACAAAGGATTATTAAAATCGTAGAATGACGATAAAGGCTTTGGCTTTATTAAATCAACCACACAGAGATGAATGTATTTATAAAATGGTTGATTTTAGCTGCATTAATTATTGCCGCTATTGCTTGTTATTCGTATGGTAGCACACTGGCTTATTTTTTTTATTATTGCGGGCTTTGTTTTTGAAATGGCGTTTTGGTTTAAGGTGTTTCCTATAAAAAAGAAATCATCATCCAGAGCTGATTAGTAAATTATGTGACACAATTTTAATATATTAATTATGGGTGTCACTTTATGTTTTTGTTTAAAACATCATGTGCTAAATTTAATACAGCTATATTTACAGGGAAGATAAAATGACAAAGCGATTACGTTTTTTATTACCATCAGTATTATTTTGTTTTGGAACAAGCGCGCTAGCAGCTGATCCGGTTATATATTACGGCGGAGATATTCTCACTATGGAAGGAGAAAAGCCGCATTATGAGGAAGCTTTAGTTGAGTCAGAAGGGCGGATTGTTTACCTTGGTAGCTTAGCGAAAGCCAGAGAAAAGTTTGACAATCTACAAAACAAAGACCTTCAAGGGAAAACACTTTTACCCGGTTTTTTGGATGCCCATAGCCATATGTACAATACGGGTTTAATTGCGCAATTGGCAAATTTATTACCCCCTCCCGATGGCCCCGGTGCAAATTTTAATAGTTTAGTGACAACAACCAAAAAGTGGATGGAGTCTGCTGAAGGGAAGTTCATTATCGGAAAATTTGGTTGGGTGTTAGCGAATGGGTATGACGATTCGCAGCTTAGCGAAAAACAACATCCAACTAAAGATGTTCTAGATAAAATTTCGTCTAAATACCCAGTGCTTATAATGCATCAATCGGGTCATCTAGCAAGTGTCAATTCAAAAGCTCTAGAAGTAGGTGGCTACACAAAGGATACCAAAGACCCTAAAGGCGGTGTAATTAGACGTTTGGCAGATAATAGTCCTAATGGCGTGCTTGAAGAAGCGGCTTTTTTTAATCTATTACTGCCTATTGTTGCCACTAAATCTGATGCTGAAGTACAACAGAGGTCCATTGAGCTTGCTCAGGTGGAGTATGCTAAAAATGGATATTTAACTGCTCAAGATGGCCGCACCACAGCGGATGCGACTTCGGCATTAGAAAGAGCAGCTCGTGAAAAATCGCTATTCATTGATGTTGTTTCATACCCTGACATCGTCTGGAATAAGTCAGCTGTTAAGCCCGAATTTTATAACTCAGATCGCAGTTATGTTAATCGATACAGAATAGGGGGTGTTAAATTAACTTTAGATGGTTCACCACAAGGAAAAACGGCTTGGTTATCATCACATTATCATACGCCACCGGAGGGTAAACCGCTGGACTATAAAGGTTATCCTATCCTGAGTGATGAGATGGCCATTAAACATATAAACACGGCGTTTAAAAACAAATGGCAGATTATTGCTCACACCAATGGTGATGCAGCGATTGACCAATATATTAAAGCTATTAAAGTGGCTAAAAAAAGTTATGGGTATGATGATCACCGTAGCGTGATGATTCACGGCCAGACTTTACGTAAAGATCAAATCCCGGATTTAGTAGATTTAGGGATCCTCCCATCGTTGTTTCCTATGCACACTTTTTACTGGGGCGATTGGCATGTGGAGTCTGTTTTGGGGCACCCAAGGGCAGATTATATTTCGCCATCACGAGATGTAGTTGAGGCTGGTTTAACGGTTACTTCTCACCATGATGCCCCTGTGACATTTCCAAATTCAATGCGAGTGCTCGATGCAACGGTTAATCGTATTACGCGTTCGGGTAAAGTATTGGGGCCGGATCAACGTTTAACGCCTTATGAAGGGTTAAAAACATTAACGCAATGGGCTGCTATTCAATACTTTGAAGAAACAAGTAAAGGTACGCTAGCTGAGGGAAAACTCGCGGATTTCGTCATTTTAAGTAACAACCCTTTAAAAGTGGAACCACTTACTATTAAGGATATAAAAATAGTGCAAAGCATTAAAGAAGGTCATGTTGTATATTCAAATTGATATTCAACATGAAACAATTTTAACGCTTAACTATACGACGGCTTTAGTCGCCGTCGTATTAAACCTCAGCCTTGAGATGCAAGTGAAGTTTGAGATTTAATGAATATTTATAAAACTTCTAACGGTTAATTCTTTGTAAAAAATTGTCCCTTTTTTGTTTGCTTTTGAATTCATATGCTAATTTTTAAATGCTCGGTTAAGCGAATAATAATCAAACTTAAGGGTTGAAAATGAAAAAATGTACTAATTTATTGTGAGAATGCATGTAGCGGCTTATTTTAGTCGCTATTTTTTTGGATAGCGTGTTAAACATATACAGATAAGGAGATACGATGAAACTGGCAATGTTGATGTCGTTTATGTTTTTTTTAATTAGTTGTTCGAGCTTAGCGACCAATAGCAAAGAATTAAGTAAATCGAAGCAAACTGAAGAGTTTATTACTCTTGTCAGTCATGCCAAAACCTATGACCTGTCTCATAATTGGGATGAAAATTCCCCAATAGCGTCCGTTAACCCAAAATACTCAATGGCACTTAATGCAACCCATGCTGATACACGTGGTACATTTGGTGATAACAATCAGCTCTCATTCACCTCAGAAATAATGCAATGGAGTGGTCACCATGGAGGTCCTACTATTGATGCGTTAGGTCATATTGGTCGAGATGGTTTACTGTATGGTGGAGTAGATGCGGCGCAAGCGACCAATGATCGCAGAGGAATAGGACGCAGTGGTGTAGGGGGTGACTTAGGAATTGATCATTATCCTGTAAACTTATTGAGTAACCGAACGGTATTA
Organism: Pseudoalteromonas sp. S1608; assembly: GCF_005887265.1. Classification (GTDB taxonomy): domain Bacteria; phylum Pseudomonadota; class Gammaproteobacteria; order Enterobacterales; family Alteromonadaceae; genus Pseudoalteromonas; species Pseudoalteromonas undina. The sequence continues at coordinate 188,881 of NZ_PNDK01000002.1, read as the reverse complement.
CTTGATGTGGCTCGCTTTATTAACGGTGACGATACCCCATTGGCTGCAGATTTTGACATAACAGCGTCACATTTAAAAAGAACAGCAAAATCGCAAGGTGTAAAAATTAAAAAAGGCGATACTGTGTTTATTAGAACGGGGTGGGGGCAATATTTTGCTAATAACCCACAGCAATATATTGCAGAACATGCTGCAGGCGTTGGTGTAAGTGGTGCACAGTTTTTAATAAAGGCTGGTGCAAGTGTTGTGGGTAATGACACCCTTACTTTTGAAAAACGCCCACCTATTGCTACAGAACCCTCATTTCAGGTTTTTCCGGTACATATGATGTTATTAGCAGATAACGGTATTTACATAATAGAAAACTTGTTCCTTGAGGAGCTAGCAAAAGAAAAAGTCTATGAGTTTATTGCCATTGTGCCGCCGCTTAAAGTACGTGGTGGCACCGGCTCGGCATTACGCGTATTTGCACTTACACAGTAACTAATAATTGAATAAAGAGTAGGGTTAATGACGGGTACTGTTTTTATATACAGCATTGCCGTTTTTTAAAATAAGAAACATACACAAAGAGTATTTTTCTTTATCATGATAAAAGCACAGGCTGTAAAATTAACAGCTATTAAATGGATGATTCAAGAATGAATAAAGGATTATTAAAATCGTGGAATGACGATAAAGGCTTCGGCTTTATTAAATCAAGCTTACTGCAACACGATACCTTTATACACATATCGTCGCTCAAACATATGAGCCGTAAACCTAAAGTTGGCGACATTATTTACTTTGAAGTAGCAACCGAGCCTAACGGCAAAACTAAAGCTGTAAATTGCCGTATTGAGGGCGTACTCGCACAACCACATATAAAAGCTTCATCAAGGCCGGTTAGAATAAGTAAAACCTCAGGTAAGAACTCACCTTTAATGAAACTTATAACACTTGGTATTATTTTTAGTATTGGTTTTAGTGTGTATAAAACCGGTTTTTTAAATACCAAGCAAACACCTGTAGTGACTAACGCTAATTTAGAGTCATTTATGCCCGCTAGTTCAAACTCACTTACTAAAACACAGCAAGCATTTCGCTGTGATGGCCGCCAACATTGTAGCCAAATGACCTCGTATGCAGAGGCATTATTTTTTATTCAACATTGCCCAAATACTAAAATGGACGGTGATAAAGACGGAGAGCCCTGTGAACGGCAGTTTGGGAATAGGTAGTTTTTATATTGAGGTATTAATAAACTAAAAATTAGTTTTGGGCCCTTAGGGGGAATACGATTTTTAGTAATACAGTTATAAATAGCTGGTGGATTTAAAGCCATTTATCAAGGAGGTTGTTATGTTTAAAGTAATAATTGGATGTGCTGTTATATTTTCGTTTGTTTGTATGTTACTCGCTGCGGCACCTTTTACGCCTGCAATATCAGGTTCATTTATTATGCTGTTGTTTGCAGGGGCTATAGGTTACAAGGGCTATCTGCAATCAAGCTTAATACTGCTGTTAATTAATACGCTTGCAGTTATTGGCAGCCCAGCTACAGATATAGGCAACACCCAAACATTACTGTTTTTACTAATATTATTTTTAATCTCATTTGGTGGTGTTTTATTAGGCGTAAGAAAATTAATTTCAAAACACGTTTTGTAGACGAATGGCTTGCCAACGTTTGAGGCAAGCTTTTTATTGTTTTCCTTTTTCTATTCACATTCCTCATCGTTTTTTAAAAGCTCTTTTTAACAGAGATAAGCAATTTGAGTCATATAAGAGTAACCATCTAATAGATTTGACAGCGTTGTCATAAGTGGGTAGTGTCATTTTGTTTATAAAAACAACAGCTAATTAAAAAACAATAACAACGCAAGCTCTTAGAGCTTAATAGCTTTGACGTCATAACATGGACTTAAAGCATAGCAATTTAATTTTTGGAGAATTTATGAAGTTAACAATTAAGAGGTTAACTGCGTCATTGCTATTATCAACCTTGTCAATGAGTGCGAATGCACAATTGTTGCAAACTAACTTAGCTAACTTTGCTGATAACGCCAAACTAGTCTTTGAAACAAAAGATAATTTTGATCAGGGTGAGGGCAAGCACCAAGCCGGTATTGCTATCACTAATAACTCAACTGTGGATCTGCCGGCTGGAAAGAGTGATTGGCAAATTTATATTCACTATATCCGACTACTTGATAAAACAATTACAAAAGGGTTGTTGGTTGAGCATGTAATGGGTGATTTACATAGAATAACCCCAACAAAGGAGTTTAGAGGGCTGGCAGTTAATGAGTCGATAGAGTTGCTTGTTAATGGCAAGGTTTGGATAGTTAGCGATAGCGACTTCATGCCCAATGCATTTATTGTAAGTCCGGATGAAAATGGTAAGTTAAAAGCGGCTACGTTCGCAAATACCGCAACGGGTAATGCTAAAGATTATGTAAAACCTTTTGTTAAAGACAAACAGTTACTCCGATACAGTAACCCAAAAGACTTGTTCCCCATTGTGAATGCAAAGCGACGTTTTGATAGTAACAACCAAGATAAAGCGATGAAAGAGCATGCAATATCAGTAGAACAAGCTCAAACTAAAATTATTCCTACGCCAGTTGATGTTAAAGAACTTGGTGGCAAAGTTGTTATTGATGAGCAATGGGCAATTAGTTACGCTGGCCGATTATCTAGTGAAAGTAAATATTTAGCAGATGAATTTCAGGAAAACACTGGTATAAAGCTTGATGCTAAAGCGAATCATATTAGCCAGCCAGGTAAATCGCTTATTGAAATTAAAGTAGACCCGAGTATTGAAAACGGTAAAGCTGAGAGCTACCAATTAGCTATTAGTCACGACAACATAGTGATTATTGGCTCTGATAATGCGGGTGCCTATTATGGCATTGAGAGCTTACTTGCACTTATTCCTGCTCAGACAAGAACAGAGAAAAGCGGCAAAGTAAATATACCACTGCTACAAGTGAAAGATAGCCCGCGCTTTACTTGGCGAGGTATGCATTATGATATGGCGCGTAATTTTCATTCTAAAAAGGTTACGTTGCAACTGATAGAGCAAATGGGAAGGTATAAACTGAATAAGTTACACCTGCATTTGACAGATGATGAGGGGTGGCGTGTTGAAATTCCTGATCTACCCGAACTCACTGAGATTGGTGGAAAACGCTGTTTTGATTTAAGTGAACAAAATTGTTTGCTCACTCAGTTGGGTACTGGACCAAGTAGTGAGGGAGTGGGCAATGGTTTTTATAGCAAAGATGATTTTGTAGAAATTCTAAAATACGCTGCGGCTCGCCATATTGAGATTATTCCTGAAGTTGATATGCCTGGCCATGCCCGAGCCGCAATTAAATCAATGGAAGCCAGATACAATAGACTTATGGCAGAGGGTAAGCCGAAGCAAGCAAACGCGTTTTTACTTTCTGAGCAAGGTGATACGTCTGAATATTTAACAGTACAAAATTATACTGATAATTCTGTTAATGTGTGTCTTGATTCAACCTATCGTTTTGTTGATAAGATCGTTTACGAATTTGAACAAATGTATCGTGAAGCTGGGCTTAAAATAACTAAGTTCCATATAGGCGGCGACGAAGTAGGGCGTGGTTCTTGGACTGAGTCAGATGCTTGCAAAGTGCTTTTTAACCAAGTAGATAATGGTGTTGCTGGGGTTAACGATCTTAAACCCTACTTTACTGCTCGAGTTGCTGAAATTCTAAATAAAAAAGGGATCAGCATGGGGGCATGGGAAGATGGCATGATGTCTGATGCGATCACGCCATTTAATCGCAAGTTGTATGGTGACAATGAGGTTATGGTAAACGCATGGGATAACATTTGGGAATTTGGAGTAGCCGATAGAGCTTATAGGTTGGCAAATGAAGACTATAAAGTGATTTTATCTGCGGCAACTCATTTGTACTTCGATCACCCATATGAAGCTCATCCTCAAGAACGCGGTTATTACTGGGCTTCTCGTTATACTAATACTAAAAAAGTATTTGGCTTTAAGCCAGATAACCTTTATGCAAATGCCGACTTTATGCGCGATGGTTCGCCTATTGTGAATCTTGAGGCGGACGTTGGCCGAGAATTAATGGCGCTTAAAAAGCCAGAGAACATTCTTGGAATGCAAGGGCAAGTGTGGAGCGAAACAATTCGAACACCTAGCCAGCTAAATGAAATGGTGTACCCAAGGTTGATTGCTCTGGCGCAAAGAGCTTGGCATAAGGCAGCCTGGGAAAGTAACAATGATAGTGAGCAACAAGCAAAATCTTGGGCGCAGTTTGCCAGTGTGTTGGTACATAAAGAGTTTGGTCGACTTTCACAAGATGAAGTGGAATATTATTTACCAGTACCCGGTGGTCAAATAGTTAATGGTAAACTCGAAGCTAACGTTGACTTACCTGATATGGTAATTCAATACAGTGAAGATAATGGAGATAGCTGGCAAGAATATACTAAAAAAGTTTCAGTAGCTGGTGACGTTTTATTGCGTACTAAAGCTATTGATGACCGCTATAGTCGAGAAAAGAAGGTAAATTAAAAATAAGTGGGCAGTTTAAAACTGCCCATTTATTTTATGGATGCGCTAAAGAGGTGAGATCGAAACAAAGAGAAATGCAAGAAAAGGAAATGTGTAAAATAGCCTTACACATTGTTTGTTTCCTTTAAAAGCAAAGCGTCTCTTAGTGCTCCTTGTGAATGGAGCCCTTATGTTTAAACCTAATGAGGTCAAAAACTAAAGCACCTCAAAAATAGCCGCAATGCCTTGCCCACCACCAATACACATTGTGACTAGCCCATATTTGCCATTAATTCGTTTTAGTTCGTACAAGCATTTGGTGGTTAGTATGGCGCCCGTTGCGCCAACAGGGTGCCCTAACGCAATTGCGCCGCCATTCGGGTTTACCTTATGCGCAGGAAAGTTTAACTCGTTAGCAACGCACAGTGCTTGTACTGCAAAGGCCTCGTTAGACTCAATCACATCCATATCGTCGATGGTTAAGCCGGTTTTTTCAAATACCTGTTGTACTGCAGGAATAGGGCCGATACCCATTAAAGTAGGATCAACGCCTGCTCTGGCATAACCCACTAAACGAGCGAGCGGTTTTAAGCCTTGGTCATTTGCTTTTTGCTCTGACATAAGTACCAACATGGCTGCACCATCGTTTATACCTGATGAGCTTGCTGCGGTAACGGTGCCATTTTTTTTAAAGTAGGGCTTTAAAGATGCAAGTTTATCGGCTGTGGTATCGGCGCGAACATGTTCGTCGGTGTCAAAAATGTGCGTCCCTTTTCGCGACTTGATTTCTATTGGCACAATCTGCTGTTTAAAATGACCTGCAGCAATGGCTTTTGCAGCTTTATGATGGCTTTTTGCTGCGTACTCATCTTGCTGCTCGCGGCTAATTGAATATTTTTCTGCAATGTTTTCAGCAGTTATTCCCATCGGGTTATTATCCCATGGGTCTTGTAAGGTCGTGGTAAGCTCATCAACCATATTGCTATTACCCATTTTTTGCCCCCAGCGATTACTTTCGAGGGTATAGGCAGAGCTACTCATGCTTTCTGCTCCGCCAGCAAGGGCTGCATCTACATCACCTAATTGAATTTGTTGTGCCGCTTGTATAATGGCTTCAAGGCCAGAGCCACATAAGCGATTAAGCGTTACAGCGTGGCTGCTTATAGGTAACTCTGCATCTAGTCCAATGACCCTTGATAGGTAAGCGTCTTTTGGGCCGTTATGAATAACTTTGCCTACCACACATGAACCAACTTGGTCAGGGGTAAGCTTAGACCGAGTTAGGGCTTCTTTTGCGCACAGTGTGCCAAGCTCAGCGGGGCTAAAATCTTTAAGGCTGCCACCAAAGCCACCAATTGCGGTACGAACCGCACTGAGTATTACTACGCTGTTGTTTGTATTTTGTGTCATTGCTGTTCTCTTATTATTTTTATAATCACTTTTGCTGAAATATGTTAAATAGACAAAGGAGATCAATACTTCTACTAACATCAAAGCATAACTTTTAAATAAACTAATGGCGAGGTTGGGTTGAGCTGTATGTGTTTTCTAATAAAGTGGAAGTAAAATAGGCGTGTGATAATTATATTTTTGTGTAAATTTATAAAATAGGGCTCTCCTTATGAGAGCCCACGGGGATTTATAAATCAATCATTTCAATATTAACAACTACATTTTTAAAACCAGCATCTTCAAACTCTTTTTTTAACTTTTCTGCACTTGAGTAATCACTAGCTGAAACACTTCGCTTACTTCTTTGGTTAGTAACCAGTGGGGTTTCATCACCAAAATAAACGCTACCAGCAAATTGGCTTTGTGCATAAAAGTGGCCTGTTAGGGTTGTTTTTTTAGGTCTTAAAACATGACTTAAATAGTATTGCATTGTTGATAAGCTTGTTTGTTGTATCATCCAAGGCCAATCCCATTTTTTATTCTCACCTGGTATATAGCGGTGTTCCCATTGATACTCAATGCTCTTTTCTTGACCTGCCCAACGGCCTATTACAAAATTAGCAGTGTCATTAGGTCTGTTTTCAGGATGGCTCAATAAAGCATTGCCTCCCCAACGCATAAAACCATTTATTGATAGATCGTAAGTAATATCAGCATCGAATGAATAAGGATACGATATTGATGATTTAAACAAATCGACCTTAGCATTAAGCTTTGTAAATGCTGGTACATTGGTTCTTGCCTGTACAACAACACGTTCAGCTTCTGAGCCGCCGTTACTTGTTCCCCATGCTTGCTCTGCTGCTATAGTAACCGATAACGAAGTGTCTGATCCGCCAGTAACTGAAGGGGATTTCCATGTATTGGATAAGGTAACTGACTCAGAAATACTGTAGTCATTTGTTTTAGACCAATTAGTAGCTGCATCGTATTCAATGGTAACGACTGACATTTGAGCTGCTGACGTGTCATTCACTGCAGGGACTGTTAACGTTTTAATTAGTTCTTTGTCGGCAGCAACAATATCACCTGTTATTTTATATGATTCGTTATCCATCACATATTCAAAGTTAGATACGGTAATAGCTGACTTTTCATCACATCGATAACCATCACAGCTGCCCCCATTATAACCTTGTATTTTCCATCCAGAGCCAGCTTTAGATACCTCCATGTCATCACCCACATAGCTTGAGCGATTTCCACCAACCCACGCAAAACCCATTGTGTGAGCAAGATATGATAGGGGTTTTATAAAATCCTCTTTTTGGTTTACTAAGTCCCATTCAATTTGGCTTTGACTGCCAGGCGCTACTTTTACGGGGCTTAATTTAGGGATCTCATTAATAGGATCGTTAGGGTAGCACCAAGAATTTACAGCAGACCCTTGTTTTATTTCACCTGCGTAGCCAGAGCCCATAATAACCCAGCCATTAGCTAATCCCGTTATTTGCCACTTACCCATTTTGTTAGTAAGTTCGTTTCTATAGGTTTGCGCTTCAGCCTTTGTAATTAGTCTATTATCAGCTGAGCAAACTCCAGCACCTAAGCTTTCATTTTTAAGTTGATCTGGATAAATTGCAGTTGTATTAGCACTTACAAAACTTGTGTGAGACAACAGCAATAGAGGTATTATTTTTTTCATTAAGTTACATCCTTTAAAATCATATTTTAATTAGGCCCTAATTAAATAATCTAATTTTGGACCGATTTTGATTCTAAAGAACTCGCTATATTTTTATAGAGTGTTAAATGAAAGTTGGTTTTTCAAAAATATTAGTTGCTTAAATATTACAAAAATTCATTAAGACTATAGTGCTATTGTAGCTACATTTTTACCCCCTTGAGAGAGTACTCTAAAAAATCGATTAGATAGCGTGTGCTTTTTGGGATTAATTTATCAGGCCATATCAGGTTTACATCTCGTTTAATAGGTTTGAATTGCGTTAATACTTCAACCAAGCTTTCGTCTTTTATATGCGGTAATAAACAATATTTTGGACCATAATAAACACCTCTTCCTTCAATGGCAGCTAAGGCACACATTTCTATATCGTTGGAAATAAAGTTGGGTTGAGGTTTAAAAATTACTTTTTCATTTTTATTTGCTTTAAAAGACCAATTTTCGAATGGCGAGCACGATATGTGGGGGAGTTTAGCTAAATCGTCAAAATTACTTGGTATGCCATATTGCTCAATTAAACTCGATGAGCAAGCTAAAACAAAGCTCATTTGGTTAATGACTTTACATATATTTTGTGAGCTATCTAATTTTCCAATTCTAATAGCTAAATCAAACTCGGTGGCTTTTAAATCAAGGCGTTCATCTGATAGCATCATATGAATCTTAATATTTGGATAAAGTAGGGTGAATTGATTTATAACGCCTGAGAAGTACACACTCTTTATAAAGTTTTGCGGTGCTATTAATTTAATTTTACTCACTTTATTTTCACTAGAGTTCTTAAAATTGCACAGCGTACTTTGTAAACCCTCTACGTGAGCTAAGCAATGGCTATAAAAGCTCTTTCCTGGCTCTGTTAATCGCAAACTTCCTTTTTCACGATAAAACAACGCTAAAGATAAGTCTTCTTCAAGTTTTTTTATTTTTCTTTGTAAAGTGGGTAAAGGAATATTTAACTTTACTGACGCTTCATTAAATGTTTTGTAATCATTTACTTTTATAAAAAGCGCGATTATATCAAGCAAGGTAAATCTCCTGTATAAATTTGAGGTATAAAATCGTATTTAGTACTTAATTATTGGTTAGATTCATAAAACTAATCATTTATTTAAAGTACCCATTAGTCCCTTTTGTGGCAACAAAAATTTTACCTTTGTATTAAATGATTTAGTTACTCGTTTTAGGATAGGAAGTACTGAAGGAAAGTATTAGTAATTTTATAATAAATAACTCATTAGAAATAATTAGTAACATTTAATCAAACAATACAATAGACACGTAATAAGCTAGGTATTACGATTAACAAACTCAATAAAAAACGCTATAAAAAGCAGAGAGTTATTATGGAAGGTAAACCAATAGATAAGAGTGTATTCGATTCTTTTTTTGGGGAATATTCATGGATGTTTAAGGCTTGTAGCATTGTTGCTTTTATAATGTGTGTATATATCAGTTTTAATACTAAAGAGTATATATGGACGCTACTTATTAATGGCGATTTAAATTCTACTATGTTGGTTATGATACTCGGTTACTTATCTGAATTTAGATATCGCTTTATTAAAGAATCAAGAAATAATTGATAGCTACTAATTTAAATCTAAGGTACTAGAGATGAATATATTTATAAAATGGTTGATTTTAGCTGCATTAATTATTGCCGCTATTGCTTGTTATTCTTATGGTAGCACTACTGGCTTATTTATTTTTATTATTGCGGGCTTTGTTTTTGAAATGGCGTTTTGGTTTAAGATGTTTCCTATAAAAAAGAAATCGTCATTGTAGAAAGCTATTTAACCGTCTTGAAAAATAAATTTTTTTAGTTAGCGAGATAAGTGAATAAATAAAAAGGCTGCATTTTTTACAGCCTTTTTGGTTTTTATAAACTTAGTGAGTAACTCTATCGCCCCAAATGTCTTCTAGGCGGTTATCACGACCACAGCGCCAGCGATAGGTATTATAACGAATAGGGTTATTTTTATAGTAATCTTGATGATAACTTTCTTTGCCCTTTATCGGGTAAAAGGTTTTCGCATCAAGAATAGGGGTTACCACTGTTTGCTTAGTAAACTCACTAATAACGGCTTGTTTAGATTTTTGAGCTAGCTTTCGCTGTTCCTCATTAGCTACAAAAATTGCGCTACGGTAGCTTGGGCCTTTATCGCAAAACTGACCTTTGGCGTCAAAAGGATCAATGTTAACCCAGTAATGGTTTAAAATATCTTGATAGCTTAATGCATCAGTGTTGTAGGTAACCAGAACGGCTTCGTAATGGCCTCGATGATTACCATTGTAAGTAGGATTTTTAATTTCACCGCCAGTAAAACCTGAGATCACATCGGTTACACCTTCGAGTTTTTCAAAGTCACTTTCCATACACCAAAAACAGCCTCCTGCTAAAATAGCTTGTTCGGTTTTAGCATGAGCAAATGAGCTAGTCAAAAGTACGGCAGAAGTGACTGCAAATACGAGTGTTTTATTCATAAAAATTATCAACCTAGTGTGTGAGTGCGTAAATGCTTGTTATAGTAGACCCGCTAACTGTAAATACTCTTTCATTGTGTAGCAGGTAACTTGTTTTAAACTCGCTTTATATAAAATGGACTCTATAAATGGAAACCAGTAATTCGCGTAATGAATTAACCACACTTTTGCAAACCAGTTTTGCTTCTTTAGGCTATAAACTGCCAAGCGCTGATGAACTCGTTTCTCATGACCACAATGCCCAATACCATGGCTATGCATTTACTTTAAACCAAAAACGCATAATTTACAGAAAGGCTAAAGTTACACCAGATAGACCTGGCGCTTTTTTAGCACTATGGAAACGCCCAGCGGATTGTAGAAATAATAAGCCAATTCCGTTAAATGATGAATTTGATTATTTACTCGTAGAGGTTACCAGCGAAGGTTTAACTTCTACGAACAACCAAGTAACAAATATTGAACGAGGCTTGTTCATGTTCCCCGTAAATGTATTACTAAAAAAAGGCATAGTGAGCTCTTTAAACTCTAAGGGTAAAACAGCTTTTAGAGTGTTTCCACCTTGGAGCGAAAGCAGAGCCTTTAAAGGGACTGGCACATTTAGTAATTCTGCTAAAGTTACTCAGCGTTGGCAATGCGATTATTTCTTAAAGCAAGATCAAAATAAATTAATTGATTTATCTAAGTTAAACAAAATTTTAGCTAACGCTGTTTAAATTTGAATTATTAAGTCACTTTACCAGCATTGTTTTATATAGAGTTATTTACTAAAGTGAGATCATACAGTCATACGAATAGTAGGTAAGGTATGAACCAGTTAACCGAAAAGTCGATTAGTTGCCCTTACTGTGGCGAATCTATAGAAGTATTAATTGATGTGGCTGATATTGATGAGCAATACATAGAAGACTGCCAAGTGTGTTGCAGGCCTATTTCGTTTGTCGTATTTGAAGATAACGATGAACTTAATGTAAATGTATACAGTGAAGATGAGGCATTTTAAAGGATTTACTCAGCCGAATGACATTACAACCACTTAATAATACGCATATCCTCGAGCTAATGAGCTGGTTTAACAGTCAACATGACATAACTCAATGGGCTGGCCCATACTTTAGATACCCATTTACAGAGAAGACTTTTATTGAGGACTTAAACCTTGGTGGCTCGGCTTCTTTTGTATTGGCTGGACAACAAAACGAATTATTCGCTTTTGGGCAATATTATCAACGAAAAAACAAATGCCATTTGGCTCGTTTAGTAGTAAACCCTATATACAGGGGGGAGGGAGTTGCAGCCACCCTGATTAAAGAATTATGTAAGCATGGGCACTTAAACTTAAATGTTACTGATAGCTCATTGTTTGTTTATGAAAATAACCTAGCAGCAGTTTTGGCTTATAAAAAGCTAGGATTTATAGTTGAGACGAATCAAGATTCAAGCCCATTACCAGATAACTGCGTTTATATGGTTAAAGTAATAGATTATGTTTAAGTTAGCTATTTTGCTGTTCACGCGCTAATTGGTTAGGCAGCAACTCCTCCACAATTTCTCTCGCTGGTAAGGTGTAACGTACGCCATCAAACATAACCGATGTGAACTCATCAATATTAGTAATGCCGGTAAGGGTCCAACCTTCACCACGTTTTGGGCAGTAAACAGTAGTAGTTGGTTGTATTACTTTAAAATTGTCGCTCATAGTTTATCTTAATTAATGCTTGTGAATACCATATGGTAAGTTAATAATGACGTTCTATAAAGTGCTATTTAAAGCGCGTTTACTTTATTTGGCATAGGCATGTTTAAAACGATAAAATTACCCCGCGTTACCTTGCGTTTAATTACCCACAAACATGGCGCAGCGCTATTAACAATTTTAAATAATCCCCTCGTTTATGAGTTTAACGATTATAAAACGCCGCTAAATAAAGAGCATGTTAAGCAATTAATTCAAGATGATATATCGAGTTATTATCAAGGGGAAGGTGTTCGGCTTGCGATTGAACATAATATGTCTGGCGACTTAATTGGTACTTGTGGTTTGTATAACATTAATAACCAAACTAAAACTGCTTATTTGGGCTTTGAGCTTGATCCTTTTTATTGGCAACAAGGCTTAATGCATGAAGTACTTAAAGGTTTTGTCAGTGAGATACATCGCTCTTTAAACATTGACCATCTATACGCAGAAATTCATGGTAAAAATGTACGCTGTTATAACTTACTCACTAAGCTTGGCTTTGTATTTAACCAGCAACTTAATAACGGTGTATGGCATAAGCAATTAACTAAAATGGATGGCGCATGAGAATTATTTTAAATATGTTGCTTACGGCTAGTGTATTTGGGCTTGCAATAACTGGGTTTAGCTATTATCAAAATGATGTTTCAGAGTTTGTTGATGTAACCCTAGATTCGAAAGTGCTTAAAGAGTCACGAAAAGTATTTATAAGGTTACCCGATAGTTTTGACAAAAATAAAGCGTATCCACTTATTATAAAAACAGATGGTAATTTTAATCTAGCTAATTGGGATAAAGCCTTAAAAGCATTAAATCATGAAAGTACATTAAATGAGGCTATTTTAGTTGCTATACCAAATCAGTTTTTTACTGATACTAGAAATCGTGATCTTGTGCCACCTTATGCAAGGAAGGACGTTAATACAAATCCTCGACCTAAACATGAAAGTTCACCTGAAATTTTTGGTAAAGCTGATTTGTTTTTAGCTTTTCTAGAGCAAGAGTTACTTACTTATTTAGAGGCCAACTACACATTAACTGAAAATCGAATTTTGACCGGATTTTCAGCTGGGGGCAGCTTTACTTTATACACGCTGCATACTAAACCAAAGTTATTCAATGGTTACTTTGTATTTAGCCCAGCCGCTTGGTATGACGATATGACAGTGACTAAGCGGTTTGATACATTTTTAAAAAAAATATAAATTGTATAAAACAACCGACATTCTTATATATCACTGTCGGTGGGGCAGAGCACTTTTTAATGTTAGGTGCATACAATAATTTAGTTACTAGTTTAGCAAAACATCCAAACAGCTGGCTTAAGTGGGGAAGTACAATTAATAGTAATGCTGAACATAATCAAAACCCTGCACTGAGTGTCGATAAAGCACTGTTAAATTATACGGCGTTCTTGAGCTCGCAAATTAACACGCCTTCTGATTAATTAATGACGGTGATCAATTAAATATAGTTTGCATTGATTTTTATTGCTTTACTGCTGGTGGAGCATCCACTCTAAAGAACACATCATACTTTGTTTGATTTAAAACAAGTCTTAGCAATAGGTGAATTTTTTAAAAATATAATCAAGGAAGGGGGAAATTGTTGGCGTGTATTGGGCGTTTTTTTTAACTTATATCTACGCGTTTTATTAAGTGAGTTGTGTAGGAACAGGAAAACCAAATTAAACAAAGCAACAATGTAATTATTTAGATGTTCTAAGTTAGACATTTTAATTGCAGCTAACATCGGGTTTTCCATCAATGGTTCAGTAATACACAGACTTAAACTCCAGCTTTTTATAATTGACGTTACAACAATGCAATTTTGTTGCTCAGTTGTCTCAGCATGGCTTCTGCATTTGGTATCTCGTCGTTTAAGCCTGTGATCAGGGTCATAAAATAGCAGTCCATCATCACACTTGCTTTTATTTCATCAAATTCTGGTTGTTCACTAAGTAGTAGTTTTTTAAATTCATCCATTTGTGCTTTAAAAAAATCCTCACGCCAAATGATGTCGCTAATTAGTAATTTGCTAAATTCACTGTTTTCACAATAAAAGGAATATAGAGGGTGAGCGTAGTGGCGTAATTTCAACCGAGGAGGGCGCTGAGTATCTGATTGCTTTGCTTGCTCGATAATAACTTCAATTTGTTGTTGCATACCTGCCATAAGCAGATCAATTTTATTTTCAAAATGACTAAACACAGTACCAACTGCCACATTAGCTGCAACAGCAATTTCTCTTGTCGATGTGTGGTCATAACCTTGTAGTAAGAAAAGCTCCCATGCTGAAGCTAAAACTTTATCCCGTGTTTTTTCTTTTTTACTCATAGTATTCAATGCTTTATAATTTTGTTGGATGTTGAGCTTAAACCAGTACTTGATTAATTGAGCGCGCTCAATTAAATTTATGAGCATGCTCAATTAATCTAAAGATGATACATGGAGTTTATCAAACGTGTTATTGGTTATGTACTTTTTATTCCACTTATTTATTTTTATTCTTTTATTCTCGGCCCAATCCTAAAAGCTGTTTTAGTCCCAGGTGGGGTTGTGTTTTTGTGGCTTATTTTAGGGCCAAAAGAGGGGACGCGTGCGTTAAAAAAAGCATTTAAGAGAAAGTAGTTAAACCTTCTGCAAGAACAATAAAAAAAGCCCTGCTATTTTGCAGGGCTTTAGTCAGTTTAACTTTGCAAATTTAAGCTTGAAAGCTCAACAGGCCATTAAAGAACGTATCTAAAACCAAAAGCAATACCGTCATCTTCCGATTGTTCCATTTGTGCTTGCTGTTGCTTATTATCACTTTCAAAATCACCAAAGTCTTTACGCGCTTCTACATAAAGTTGGGTGTTTTGATCTATTAAGTAATGCACACCAATAACAGCAAATTGACGCTTAAATACATCGTTAGGATCGGCGTTAAAGTTTGGTTGAATTACGTAGTCATCACCTGCATCAAATAAGTTGTAGGCAATAAATGGTCTAAAATCGTTTTCAAAACGATAAGACACAAATGTTTCAATACCAATAGCATCTTTAATTAAACGACCAATGTTATCTGTGTCGTGGTTTTCGTTTTTATTGATATTAGCAGCTACATATAAACCTGGCGCATCAATATTGCCCCAAATAACACCGGCACCGTAAATTAAATCGTCAACTGAACGGGTTGTTCCGTCGCCATAAGTTAATTCAAACTCGCCGCGGTTAATACCGGCAGTCAGTTTTAGCTTATCAGTTACGTTATAAGTTACTGCACCGCCAAATGTATAGTTAAATTCAACTTGTTGCGCCGCAGTATCGCCTGACTCAAAATTAGCCTGGCATTGTGATTCTGTAATATCACTTACATCACAGGTATAAAATGCGCTATTTTTTAACTGAGTTTGTACACTAAAATCAAAATCACCGTAACTATTACGGTATTGCAATGTTTTATCGCCACGTCCCGTACCATTTACAGCACCGTCGTCTTTGTTGTAGGTATATACACCTGCGGCATTGCCATCCCAAACATAGCTGTAGTTAGTTGCATATACTACGTCAAACCACGCACCCCATTGTTTACCAATAGTAATTTGGCCGTATTTGTCGTGTTTAAGTCCTGCATAACCTAAACGATTATACAAAAATTCATCTTGAATTGATTCAAAACGGTTGTTGTATACAATATCGCTACTGCCAACAGGGTTTACACCCCATTCAACTAAAGCCATTGCTTCCCAGCCGTTCTTTAGTTGACGTTTAAAATCAAAATTAATTCGTGAGGCACCATTAACCACTTCATTTTGACCTTGAGTATTAATTACTCGCGCATCTATATAGCCGCCAATAGCGACTGTATTTTTTTCATCCTTAAATACTTCAATTGCTGAAACACTCGGTGTTGTTAAAACACCTGCAATCGCGAGCGATACTAATTTTATTTTCATTGTGTGTGCCTTGCCTAAAAAAGACGTTTTTATAATTACTAAATTCGAAGTCGTGCAGACTAGCAAAGCAATAAAAGGCTCAAAAGTGAAAAATTATCAACGATAATTAATACAAAATACGCAGCTTGTTCACTTTAAGTTAATGCTGTATTTATTTTGTAGCCGTATAAACCGCTATTTAATTTTGGAATAAGACATTAGGATTAAATGCAGGAGGGGGAGAGTTGAATTTTTTTCATAGTTGCTACTGTCGGCATAGGTAGAGCTAAAACTCTAATGCTATAAAAAACGTTAATATAGCCGTATTAAATGTTAATAAAAGTAAAATGCGACCAATTAGCGATTTAGTACGTTTAAATTATTTATTTTTCTGTAACGGTGATTGTTTTTTTATTAAACATATTTTTACCGCGTTAACAGCATAATAGTGAATTTCACTTCGCTTTTTTGCGCATTTACTCGTTCATCTCTTTGGCTGTTTTAATCCTTCAATAGCTAATAAATAACTACTGTTTACTTTAGGTTGTGCTTTAAACTTTCATAGAAAAAAACGCTGATTTGGTTTAAACTGCGCGCAATTTAAATACTTCAGTCTCCCTTGGAGGGTAGCGCTATTATTAGTACAGCTAACATCACCATGCAATTTGGTGCTAAACCGTTATTTGAAAATATCTCAGCTAAATTTGGTGAATCAAACCGCTATGGTTTAATTGGTGCCAATGGTTGTGGTAAATCAACGTTTATGAAAATTCTAAGCGGTGAGCTTGAGCCATCATCGGGTAATGTAAGCACAGATCCTAATGAACGTGTTGCTAAACTAAATCAAGATCAATTTGCTTACGAAGAGTACTCAGTGATCGACACTGTAATTATGGGTCACAAAGAGCTTTGGGATATTAAACAAGAGCGTGACCGTATCTATAGCCTACCTGAGATGAGTGAAGAGGACGGCATGAAAGTAGCCGATCTTGAAACTGAGTTTGCTGAAATGGATGGCTATTCTGCTGAGTCAAAAGCGGGTGAGCTATTATTAGGTGTTGGTATAGCGACAGAGCAACATTACGGTCCTATGTCTGAAATCGCACCAGGTTTTAAACTTCGAGTGTTATTAGCCCAAGTGTTGTTTTCAGACCCTGATATCATGTTACTTGATGAGCCTACCAATAACTTGGACATTTACACAATTAAGTGGTTAGAAGATGTTCTAAATCAACGTGACTGTACTATGATCATCATCTCGCATGACCGTCACTTTTTAAATTCGGTATGTACACACATGGCCGATATTGACTACGGTGAATTACGTATTTACCCGGGTAACTACGATGAATATATGTTTGCAGCAACCCAAGCTCGCGAGCGTTTATTAAGTGAAAACGCCAAAAAGAAAAGCCAAATAGCAGAACTACAACAGTTTGTATCGCGCTTCTCTGCTAATGCTTCAAAAGCAAAGCAAGCAACTTCACGTGCAAAACGTATTGATAAAATTCAATTAGACGAAGTGAAAGCCTCGTCACGTCAGTCGCCATTTATCCGTTTTGAACAAGAAAAACAGTTATTCCGTAACGCGCTTGAAATGACCAGCTTATCGCAAGGCTTCGAAGAAACTTTATTCTCAGGTTTAGAAGGCTTAGTTGAGGTAGGTGAACGTATTGCCATTATTGGTGAAAATGGTGTGGGTAAAACAACATTATTAAACACCTTAGCAGGACGCTTAGCACCTAAAAGCGGTGAGTTCAAATGGTCTGAAAATGCTAACATTGGCTATTATGCACAAGATCATGCCGATGAGTTTGAAAAAGACATGAACTTATTTGAGTGGATGGAGCAGTGGCAGCAAGAGGGTGATGACGAGCAAGTTGTTCGTAGTTTCTTGGGTCGTATGTTGTTTTCACAAAACGATATTAAAAAATCTGTAAAAGTTATCTCAGGTGGTGAGCAAGGTCGTATGCTGTTTGGTAAAATCATGATGCATAAACCAAATATCTTATTAATGGATGAACCGACGAACCATATGGATATGGAATCAATTGAAGCGCTTAACTTAGCACTTGAAGCGTATGAAGGTACTCTGATGTTTGTGTCACACGACCGTCAGTTTGTATCATCAGTTGCTACCCGTATTTGGGAAATTAAAGACGGTAAAATTATCGACTTTAGAGGAAACTACAGCGAATACTTGGCGAGTAAAGAAGCATAACAGCAAGTATTTTCAGCATTAAAAAAAAGCCATGTTTAACATGGCTTTTTTATTGCCTGCTGGTCGCATTACTGCGGCATTTAAGTATATAATACCCGCCATAAAACCGGACATAAGTCCGCTATTTTTAAAATACATTACTGAGGAGTATTTATGACTGTTGGCATTATTATGGGTTCTAAATCAGATTGGCCAACCATGGAACACGCTGCGCTGATGCTAGAAAAATTTGGCATTGCTTATGAAACTAAAGTGGTTTCTGCTCACCGCACTCCTCAATTACTTGCTGATTACGCAAGTTCTGCAAGCGAACGAGGCATTAAAGTAATTATTGCAGGCGCAGGTGGGGCAGCCCACTTACCGGGTATGGCTGCAGCGTTTACATCATTGCCTGTTTTAGGCGTTCCAGTTAAGTCAAAAGCGTTAAATGGTGTTGATTCATTATTGTCTATTTGCCAGATGCCTAAGGGCGTTGCTGTTGGCACATTGGCTATTGGTGAGCCTGGTGCATCTAATGCCGGTTTATTGGCTGCACAAATATTAGGCTGTCAAAACCCTGAAATTTTCGCCAAAATTGAAGCGTTTCGTAAAGAGCAAACCGACACTATTCTAGCTAACCCAAATCCTGCAGAGTAATAATGACTATATTAATTTTAGGTGCTGGGCAGCTTGCGCGAATGATGAGCCTTGCTGGCGCACCGCTTAATTTAAATGTGGTTGCTTATGATGTTGGCAGCCAACAAATTGTGCACCCGCTAACCAACCAAGTGTATGCAACCACACTTGAGCAAGCTATCGATGATGCAGATGCGATTACCGCTGAATTTGAACATATCCCCGATGATGTATTAACGCTTTGCTGTAATAGCAATAAGTTTTATCCAGGTAAACAAGCAATAAAAACCGGTGGTGATCGTTCGCTTGAAAAAGCTTTGTTAGATAAAACCGAAGTAGCTTGTGCGCCATACCAACTTATTACTGAAAAAGCGCACCTTGAACAAGCAGTTAAAACATTAGGCAAACCGTTAGTAATAAAAACATGCCAAGCTGGGTATGACGGCAAAGGCCAGTGGCGTTTAAAATCAGATGATGAGATAAACACTATTTGGGCTGAAATGGCCGACTTTATTGCCTCAGGTACAGAGCAAGCACCGCACACAATTATTGCTGAGAAAATGATCCCGTTTGATCGTGAAGTCTCTATTATTGGCGTGCGCGACAAAGAGGGTAACGTTGCAGTTTATCCACTTACAGAAAATCAACATACAAACGGTGTGTTAACCCTTTCACTAGCCGGTAAAGATAATAGCTTAGTAGAGAGCCAAGCAACCTCAGCATTTACGCGTATTGCAAATGAGCTTAATTATGTAGGTGTATTGGCCATAGAGTTTTTTGATGTACAGGGTACGTTATTAGTTAACGAAATTGCTCCTCGAGTGCATAACTCAGGACACTGGACACAGCAAGGTGCTCACTGCTCGCAATTTGAAAACCATATGCGTGCTGTTGCAGGGTTACCTTTGGGTAATACGCAAATTAAGCAACCTACTGCTATGATCAATGTATTAGGCCAAGCACATATTCCTGCTGATGTTTTAAAAACGGCGGATGTAACCAGTCACTGGTATGGTAAAGGCGTTAAGCCCGGTCGTAAAATGGGGCATATTAATGTTTCGGGTGAGAGTTTACAGCAATTAGGTAACCGCCTAGCTGAACTTACATCATGCTTGCCAGAGCAGGATTACCCAGGCGTATTAGCTACTAGCAAATCGCTATTATAAGTTAAAAAATCAAGCGGTAAGTTGAATTCAATTTATCGCTTTACCTTCTAAAGGTTTCTTTTCAATGATCCACCCAAAGTTTCGTACTATTGTGTTCGCTTTTTTTATGGCACTTTTCATGTCAGGCTTTATGTCGTTTGTTATTTCAATTTTTAATGTAGGAATGGTCGAAAATATTGTAGCTATATGGCTTAAAGCCTGGTTATTTGCCTTTTGCATTGCTTTTCCTACAGTTATATTTGTTGCTCCCATTGTACATAAACTGACAAATAAACTTATTCGGCCTTAAAGTAGTGATTATCACTAAATTGCATAAGCCAATATTTATACTCTTACTCGCTTTGTGTATGACTCCTTTTTTAGGTGCTGGAAGTGCATTGGTTTTAGGCGCTATATTTGCTATTTCCTTAGGCAACCCGTTTGCTGAGCTTTCTCAAAAGGCCAGTAAAGTAATGCTCAAGCTTGCAGTTGTAGGCTTAGGCTTTGCTGTTGATTTTAATGAAGTAATTGAAGTAGGGCGCAGCTCATTAGTATTAACAATTGTTAGTATTACTGCCATAATCGGGCTTGGAGAAATTTTAACCCAGGTTTTTAAGCTTAATCGTAATACGGGCGTGTTAATTTCATTTGGTACCGCTATTTGTGGTGGCAGTGCCATAGCCGCTATGGCACCGGTTATAAAAGCTAGAGATCACGAAGTCGCTGTTGCCTTAGGGATTGTATTTTTACTCAATGGCATGGGATTATTGTTTTTTCCCGCAATTGGGCACTATTTTGAGTTAACCCAACAGCAATTTGGTTTGTGGGCCGCATTAGCAATTCACGATACTAGCAGCGTAGTGGGGGCATCGGCTACTTATGGTGCTGTGGCACTGAGTATTGCCACTACGGTAAAATTGACCCGTGCGATGTGGATCATTCCTTATACAGCGGTTGCGGGAGTGTTTATGCACTCTGATGAAAAGGCGAGTATTCCTTTATTTATTGTGGGCTTTTTATTAGCCGCATTAATAAATACTTATATGCCGTCGTTTTCATCGACATGGGAACTTATTAATAGTGCAGCTAAGCAATTATTAGTGGTTACACTGTTTTTAATTGGCAGTGGTTTGTCACTATCGGTTCTTAAGCAAGCAGGTATAAAGCCATTTTTGATGGCAATTACTTTGTGGGTTATAGTCAGCAGCACTATTTTATTATTAATTATAGATGGATTCATATAATGAAACGTAATCTGAGTATTACAGCAATCAGCAGTGTGTTATTTGCTGTTTTTTCTAGCAGCCCTGTATTGGCTGAATCGCTACGCGTAGCAACCTTCAATGTTAGTATGGATGCCACTAATTACACCGCAAAAAATCAACAAGTAAAAAGTGATGCACTGGTAAATGCACTGCGTTCAAACCACCAGCAAATTAAAAATATTGCTGAAATAATCCAGCGCGTCCGCCCAGATGTAGTACTACTCAATGAGTTTGACTACATTCCAAAAGAGCAAGGCATCGAGTATTTTAAAAGTCATTATTTAAATGAAGGGCAAAATAGCCAAGCGGCAATTGATTACCCATACGTTTACATTGCCCCCGTTAATACCGGCTTAGCAACTGAGTTTGACTTGGACAATAACGGCAAAAAAACCGGTGTAATGGGTGATGCACAGGGCTTTGGTTTTTTTGAAGGCCATTACGCAATGGCGTTTTTATCTCGCTACCCGATTGATTTTGACAACATCAGAACCCTGCAAACCTTTAAGCACAAAGATTTACCTAATGTACAAATGCCGGTTGACCCACAAACCAATACCAATTGGTATAACGATGCAGAGTGGAATACTTTACGTTTAAGCTCTAAATCTTTTTGGGATATACCCGTAAAAGTAAACGATAAAGTAGTCCATATGTTAGCGTCGCATCCAACACCGCCTGTGTTTGATGGCGATGAAGACAGAAATGGCATTCGTAACCATGATGAAATTAGGCTTATTGCCGATTACGTTAATAACGAAAGTTACCTTTATGATGATAATGGTAAAAAGGGTGGGCTTGCAGAAAAATCGCGATTTGTGATTTTAGGTGACTTAAATGCCGCACCTGAAGGTGATAAAAAGCGTACTAATACTACTGACCAAATACTTAAAAGCCCATTGATTAACGCCGGTTTTATTCCAACCAGTGAGGGCGCAAAAGAGCAATACCCGCAAGCTTATGCTAAAAACTATACCGCTAATTGGCAAGCACGCGTTGATTACGTACTCCCTTCAAATTATGGGTTAACCATTAAAGGTGGTGGTGTTTTTTGGCCGAAAAAACAAAGCGAATTATATCGTTTAATTAAAGATAGAAATGCATCAAGCGACCACCGATTAGTCTGGCTTGATTTAACGGTTGAATAAACGGGTTACTCACCCCGATATCAGCGTTGTTTATCTTAAATAATTGCAATTATAAAGGTGCTTCTGCTTAAATGTGGTTAATTATAATAACCGTCAAGAAGCACTATGATTTTTAAATTCTCATCTTCTAAAACACTTGTTGCAATCGCTGTTGCATCAAGTGTTATGTTAGCGGGTTGTACAGCAACCGCTACAACTTCTACTGACTCATCTATTCAAACAAATACCACCGTTGCTAGTGTTGTAAACACGCCCGCAGATTTGGGCGAATCAAAAATTACCCTTGAACAAGCGATGGCTCACCCTGATTGGATTGGACGCCAACCGCAAAGCGCATTTTGGAGTGCAGATTCAAGTACCATCATTTACGCGCGTAAGCAGCAAGGTAGTGAGCTAAGAGATTTATTCACTCAAGCTGTAAACTCACAAACAGCAGAGCAAGTGGCCCTAGAAAAATTACACCGTGTTGGTTCAAGTAAAGCTGTTTTTTCAAACGATAAATCACTTCAAGCTTATGTGTTTGAGGGTAATGTATTTATCAAAAACGTAAAATCAGGCGCAATTAAACAAATTACGCAAAGTTCTGCTACTGAGTCAAAACCACAATTTTTAAACGACGGTAACTTAGCGTATCGTCAGGGTAATATCTTTTTTAAAGTAGATTTAACTACAGGTTTAACTCGTGAAATTGCCAACTTAAAACTGGCTGATAAACCACAAGGCGTAAAAGAACCATCAACTTATATCGCCAAAGAGCAACATAAGCTGATTGATTACATTGCACTACAGCACAAAAATAAACAAGACAAGCATGCACGTAAAGAGCAAGTAAAAGCTAATAACAGCTCAATTGCTAATACCTATTATTATTTAGGCGATGGCAACACGGTTGATGAAGCCGAGCTTTCTCCAAACGGTGATGCATTAATTGTTGTAGTACAAGAAAAAAGTTCATGGCGTGGTGAAGGCGATATTATGCCTAATTACATTACTGATGATGCGACGATAGAGCCTAAAAAAGTTCGCCGTCGCGTAGCTGGTTCTAAAGAGCAAACCTCAGAGCTTGTTTATATTAACCTTGCAGATCAAAGCCAAACCACATTAGGGTTTAACACCTTACCTGGTTTTGATGAAGATGTACTTGCTGAGGTTAAAAAAGAAAACTTCGCCCGTGAAGGTAAAACCTATAAATCTAAAAAACAACCTCGTGGTATAAACGTTATTTCAGATTGGGGTTGGAATCAATCACCTATCAGCTGGAACGATGATGGTAGCCAAGTAGCGATTATGCTTGAAGCATGGGATAACAAAGATCGTTGGTTAGCTACTGTAGATTTTGAAAATAACAAACTTGTCTCTCAACATCGACTACATGACGACGCATGGATTGCGTATGCGTTTAACGACTTTGGTTGGTTAAATGATTCCAATACTCTGTATTATTTATCAGAAGAGTCGGGCTATAGTCAGCTTTATAAAAAGCCACTTGATGGTAAAGCCACTGCGCTTACCATGGGTAAATTTGAAGTATCTAATTTAACCCTTACTGATGACAATAGCGCTATTTACTATAAAGCGAATATTGAGCATCCAGGCCTTTACGAAATATACCGCGTTAATCTACAAACAGGTGATAGCGAGCAAGTAACAGACTTAAACGGCATGACGGATTACACCTTAAGCCCTGATCAGTCTAAGTTATTATTAAAACACTCTAAAATTACCATGCCGACTGAACTTTATGTGGCTGAGGCTAAAGCAAACACAACCGCAACTCGTTTAACTAACACGGTATCTGACGCGTTCTTAGCTAAAAAACTAACGGCGCCTAAAATTGTTGCTGTGCCTTCAAGCCATACAGATCAGCCAATATACGCCAAAGTTTATTACCCAGCGGATTACCAAGAAGGTGAAACAGGTAAAAACCGTAAAGCGGTTATTTTTAACCATGGTGCCGGCTACCTGCAAAATTCACACATGGGTTGGTCTGGTTACTTTCGCGAATTTATGTTCCATTCATTACTTGCCGATGAAGGTTATGTAGTGATGGATATGGATTACCGTGCTTCTAAAGGTTATGGCCGTGATTGGCGTACTGCTATTTACCGTCAAATGGGAACACCTGAAACACAAGATTTAGCAGATGGCGTAAAATGGATGGCTGAAAATGCCAACGTTGATACTCAAGCGGTTGGTACTTACGGTGGTTCATACGGCGGATTTATGACCTTTATGGCGTTATTTACCGCGCCAGATTTGTTTCAATCAGGTGCTGCGCTTCGCCCTGTGACTGATTGGGCACATTATAATACAGGCTATACTGCTAACATTTTGAATCACCCAGATGTTGACCCAATTGCTTATGAACGTAGTTCACCTATTTACTATGCAGAAGGGCTTAAAAAGCATTTATTAATTAATGCGCCAATGGTTGATGATAATGTGTTCTTTCAAGATTCAGTGCGTTTAGTACAGCGTTTAATCGAGCTTGAGAAAGAAAACTTTGAAACAGCAATCTTCCCAGTAGAGCCGCATGGTTTTGTGCAGCCTTCGAGCTGGTTAGATGAATACCGTCGAATTTATAAGCTGTTTAAAGAAACACTATAAATAGCGGTAAGTTAATAAAAAACGCCACAATGTGGCGTTTTCTTATTCTTTATTTTTGCTGATGAATTTAATAATTAAAGGAACGCCCAACAATGCGCCGCCAATCGCGCCAATTAAATGTGCATCAACAGCCACCGTTGAGTTGATCAATGCGCCTATATCAGCACTAGGGCCATTTATTTGTTCTGCAATTAATTTTACCCAAACACCAATAAACAACACATAACCCGATTTAAGTCCAACAGTGACATCTTTTATGGCTCCCCAAATGATCACGCCATGCAAAACTGCACTAAGCCCTGTGTAAATTGTAATTGTGGGGCAAAACCAAAAAACACCTAAGCCACACCAAATTGCCAATGTGGCAATATTAAAACTATATCTGCTTGGGGATGTGTACTCACCATGCAATAACCAAATAAGCGCGATACCGGCACAATTCAGCCCTAAGTGCGCCCAATTGGCATGTACAAATTGGCTGGTAAACAAACGCCACAGTTGGCCTTGTTCAATCAGTTGACGATTAAATTCAAGTTCGTTGTTTATACCCAGCCATGCTAAGGAAGTACTTAATACAATTAAACATAAGGGAGGGAAAACATAGCGCGGCTGAAGAGGTAAATTAAGCATTTAGCGATCATTTTTATATTTATTTTTGCATATTGTGCCTGTTTAACTTTAAGATGCCAATTATCTTCCATGCAATTTAAGTTTATTAAGTGATTATGAATTTTAAGCTCAACTGTTTATTCGCACTGACCCTAAGTGCCTTGTCTTTTCCTTTGTTTGCACAAAACGCTAGCACAATTGAAACACGTGAACCTGAAGCGGCCACAGGTGTTGTACATAAGAAATTAGTGGCTGGCGATAAGTACATGGTAGCCGCCGCTAACCCGTATGCTTCACAAGCTGGTAAAGCCATTTTAGCGCAAGGCGGCAGTGCGGTTGATGCCGCTATTGCCACCCAATTAGTACTTACATTAGTTGAGCCGCAATCATCAGGTATTGGCGGTGGTACCTTTATGATGTATTACAATAAAGCGAATAATAAACTCACCAGCTTTGATGGCCGTGAAACCGCGCCGAGTAATGCCGATGAAAACCTGTTTTTAAATAAACACGGCAACGCAGTAAAATGGATTGAAGCGGTTGTAGGTGGGCGCTCTGTAGGCGTACCCGGTATTTTACATGCATTTGCCAGCGCCCATAAACAGTACGGTTCCTTACCTTGGGCTAGCTTATTTAAACCTGCGATTAAACTTGCTGAACAAGGGTTTGAAGTATCGCCTCGGTTACATGGTTTACTTGTTAGACAATTAAACCCAGGCGTAATGAGTATGCCGTTGATTAATGAGTATTTTTTCCCTAATGGCAAAGTAATTGAAGTCGGCAGTATTAAAAAAAATCAGCCATTAGCTAATTTATATAAAGACATTGCTTCAAAAGGGATAGATGCGTTTTACAAAGGCGATAACGCCAAAGCTATGGTAAAAGCAGTACAGCAGTCAAAAATTGCGCCTGGTAAATTATCTGAGCAAGATCTTGCTAATTACAGCAGTAAAGAGCGTGCACCCGTTTGTATAAAATACCGAGTTTATAATGTTTGCTCTATGGCGCCGCCAAGTAGTGGCGGTATCTCAGTACTACAAATTTTAGGCTTGCTTGAACACAAAAACATGGCAAACATTAAAGCCAATAGCGCAGAGGCAATTCATTACTTTAGCCAAGCGTCACGTATTGCGTTTGCCGATCGTAATAAATACATTGGCGATCCTGACTTTACCCAAGTACCTACTCAAGAGTTATTAAATAAAGACTATATTGCCACCCGCGCAAAATTAATTACTGAAAAAGATCAAAAAGCATTGCCAGGCAACCCTGTTGATCACTTAAGCTATGCAAATGATGATTCTTTTGAATTGCCCTCTACCTCGCATGTATCAATTGTGGATAGCAAAGGCAATGCTGTTTCAATGACCAGCTCTATTGAAATGGCGTTTGGCTCAACAGTGATGGTTAATGGTTATATTTTAAATAATCAGCTGACTGATTTTTCACTTTCGCCACGTAAAAATGGCAAATTGGTGGCTAACAGGGTCGAAGCACATAAACGTCCGCGCAGCTCAATGTCTCCGGTAATGGTTTTTAACCAAGATGGCAGCTTACGTTTAGTAGTAGGTTCTCCTGGTGGGAGTCGTATTATTGATTATGTGGCGCAAGTTGTTATTGGCGTTTTAGATTGGGATTTAAATGCACAACAGGCCATTAATTTACCGCGTACAACTAATCGTAATGATTATACTAGCCTTGAAAAAGGCACTGAACTTGAAGCGCTTGTACCTAAGCTTAAAAAGCGCGGCCATGATGTGCGTGTCATTGACTTAAACTCAGGGCTGCATGCAGTAGAAGTTAAAAACAACCGCTTGTATGGCGCCGCCGATCCGCGCAGAGAAGGGATGGCGTTATCTGATTTAAGTAATAATAAAGCCTCATTTAAATTTTAAACCATGTATAATAAACAGCAGGTTTGCTGCCTGCTGTTTTAAATATAACAGATTAATAGTTAATAACTATTTGATTGAAAATAGCATGTTAACTAACGTAAAAAATTAGCAAATCTAAAAAATAGCCGTCAATATTGTTGCCATTAAAAAAGAAACCCTTTGTTTAATGTGCGTTTAATTTTTAAATCCACAATCGGCAGCTAACATATTCACCAAATATGAGTGGCTTTATACTAAAGTAGCGCTTGTATTTGTACATTTTCAATGGTCTGACAAGCTTAAATGTCATTGCAATTTAGCCTTTAACAATGATAATGGCAGATCATTATTTAAGATTCAGTAAAGCTTGGAAATATGACTACAAATACCGATCCTAATTATCTTTATATTCCTTATTCTGGCCCAGGCCTAATTGAAACCCCATTATTGAATAAAGGAAGTGCTTTTAGCCAAAAAGAACGTGAAAACTTTAATCTTGCAGGTTTACTTCCTCCTCGTTACGAAACAATAGAAGAACAAGTTGAGCGTTGTTACCAACAATACTCAAGCTTTAATGACAATTTAAATAAGCACATTTATTTACGCGCTATTCAAGACAATAACGAAACGCTTTACTATCGTTTAGTTCGTGATCATATTGAAGAAATGATGCCTATTATTTACACCCCAACTGTGGGTGATGCCTGTGAGAAATTTTCTGATATTTATCGTAGTGCACGTGGCCTGTTTATTTCCTATGATGATCGTTTCCAAATCGACGATATTTTACGTAATGCCACTAAAGGTAAAGTTAAAGTTATCGTGGTTACCGATGGCGAACGTATTTTAGGCTTGGGCGACCAAGGTATTGGCGGTATGGGTATCCCAATCGGTAAGCTTTCTTTGTACACCGCCTGTGGTGGTATTAGCCCAGCGTACACATTACCGGTTATGCTTGATGTAGGTACCAATAACGAAAAACTATTAAACGACCCAATGTACATGGGTGCTCGACATAAGCGTATTGCGCAAGATGAGTACGATGAGTTTTTAGATTTATTCATTAAAGCGGTTAAGCGTCGTTGGCCAAGCGTGTTACTGCAATTTGAAGACTTTGCACAACCAAATGCTATGCCATTATTAAAGCGTTACCGTAATGAAATTTGTAGCTTTAATGATGACATTCAAGGTACTGCATCGGTTACTGTGGGGTCTTTATTAGCAGCTTGTCGTGTTAAAGGCGCTAAACTATCGACTCAAAAAGTTGTGTTTGTAGGCGCAGGATCTGCAGGCTGTGGTATTGCTGAACAAATTGTTAGCACTATGGTGGCCGAAGGTATCAGTGAAGCACAAGCTCGCAGCCAAGTATTTATGGTTGACCGTTTTGGTTTATTAACTGATGGCATGGAAGGCTTACGCGACTTCCAACAAATGTTAGCGCAACCAACGAGCCGCCTAGCCGATTGGACTTACAGCGGCGAATACGCGTCATTATTAGATGTAATGCACTGTGCAGAACCAGATATTTTAATTGGTGTATCAGGTCAACCGGGCTTATTCACTGAGCAAGTTATTCGCGCTATGCACGCAAACTGTGAAGCACCTATTATTTTCCCGTTAAGTAATCCATCTAAACAAGTAGAAGCTTACCCAGAAGATGTTATTAAATGGACTGATGGTAAAGCGATTGTAGCTACAGGTAGCCCATTTGAGCCTGTTGTTTATAACGGCGTTACTTACCCAATTCCTCAATGTAATAACAGCTACATTTTCCCAGGTATTGGCTTAGGTGTAATTGCTGCTAAAGCAACGCGTATTACCGATGCGATGCTAATAATGTCGAGTGAAATGTTGGCAGAGTCATCACCATTAGCTAATACGGGCAAAGGTAGCTTATTACCTGCGCTAACAGAAATTGAAACACTAAGTAAACGTATTGCATTTGCAGTCGCTAAAAAAGCAATTGAAGAGGGCGTTGCTCTTGAAATTTCAGATGATGCTCTGTGGGCAGCCATCGACAGAAACTACTGGTTACCGAAGTATCGTAACTACAAGCGTTGCAGCATTTAATGCTTCATTACTAAAAAACAGGCTTTTGCCTGTTTTTTTATGCTTGTTCATCTGCAATTAACCACATAAGGTGTTAACTAAGGCAATCAATTTAAAAGGATAGACCTATGAAAACACTTTCGATTTTAACGGCTGCTTTGCTAAGTACGTCAGCCTATGCAACTAATGCCCCTGAAGAGCCTCATATCTATGTAAAAGGTGAAGCATCGGTAACGACTATGCCAGATCATGTTTTATTAACAGTGGGTATTACGGAAATAGATAAAAACTTAATTGCCGCAAAAAAACAAACTGATACTACGATGGCCAGTGCAATTAGTTTAGTAAAAAAACTAGGCGTAGCTGATGCAGATATTAATGCTGGTCAAATCTCAATCTATCGTGATAATCAATATAACCGCGAAACAGGTAAGCAAGAGTTTACCGGGTTTAAAGTATCCAGAACGCTTACAATTAAACTCTCTGCGATTAATAAATACCCTGAGCTTTTACAAAGTTTAGTTAATAACGGTATTAATGAAATTAGACAGACGCAGTTTTTAGCGAGCAACTATGATGAGCTGCACAAAAAAGCACAAAAATTAGCTATTAAACAAGCTAAAGCAGCGGCAAAAGAGTTAACTGATGATTTTGATGTTGAATTGAAAGGCTTATATAGTGCGTCTTTAAGTCCGCTTGATATGCCATCAGTACCTTACATGCGCAGTGAAAAAGTAATGATGGCTGATGGTGCACCGAGTAACTATGTACCCGATGCATATCATGCTGGTGAAATTACAATAAGCGCATCAAGTTACGCAATTTATTATATTGATTAAGCTCTTATAGGTGGGTGGCGCTCAAATCGTGCCACCAACTGCTTTCCTTGTGACTCACTAATACGCACAATGGCATACAGCATATTACTAATCTCTTGACGATCGTATTCGTTAACTATGTGCTGATTAATATCATCAACAATGGCATTTAAATAATTAAACACACTGTTTCGTGCATCCACATTCTCATTAGCAATAAATAAAATATTTTTAAATGCTTCAATAACGTTAGTCATTACATAGGCATCGGCTTTTGCATAATTGCGTAAAGGGGTGAAGTTATCATGAAGTAGTTCATCAAAACTGGTTTCATGAAAGTACAACAATGGTTGCTCATCTTTTTCATAGCATGAGTAATTTATTGCATTAATCTTTAGTCGTTCTATTAATAATATACTCAACATATCAATAGATTTAACGGCTGTACCCGGATCGTTTATTCCTGGGCTCATAGCTTTTACCGCAATTTCTGATATTTGTGTTAACCCATAGCGGTAATGGTCGCTAATGTATTCTTCTATATAAAAAATAAAGCAGTCTAAAATTTTCTCAATCAACTCTTCGTTCTCAGATATGTCCTTATTACACTTTAAAAACGGGTAACCTTTAACTGTAAAATAACCTTGCTTAACCGTAATAAACAGCTCAATATTTTCATCTGCTAGTAGGGCACATAATTTATTAGAATGAACCCCTTTGTAGTAACCCTCGGTTGTACTGTTTATTGAATGCCAGTTTGAAAACTCGGGAAAGTTATCAACGGGGTTTTCGTCTTGCATGTTGATAATGTCTTGAATTTCTTTTTTTGTTTGCCTAAACAAGCCATTTAATACGTTATCTACTTGTATTGCTTTTGAAATAGAATGAATAAAAAATACAAATAACCCTAAAGATATTAACCCAAAAACAAGCGCAAACAACACGCCAAGAGCAGGAATAGCGGTATTACCATTATCGAGTTTGTTGATATTTATCAGCATTATTATTGAATAAATAATACTACCCAAATAAAAACCTAAAACCATTTGGTGTGATTTACGGGTAATGAGCCCAGGAACAACTCGAGGTGATAAGCTAGCACTGGCTGAATTTAATACCACCATCACCATAGAAAAGCTAAATACGGTTAACGAAATAATGCTGCCAGCGAGGGTGCTTAAAATGGTACGTGCGTTTTCTGCGCTATCAACTAATATAAATGAAATTAGTGATTTAAGTTTCTCAATAGGGGCTAAGTACTCGACTGACATCGTCAGCACAGCAAAAAATAAAAAAGCAACAGATAATAAAGAGGGATAAAACCCAATACTGTTAATTATTTCGCGGTAGCTATTGGTTATTTTTGTTCTTAAATACATATTATCCTTACTTATTACGATACCAATCTATAAATCACTCTAGCATATTTGATACTAAAGTAAGTGATTTTACAGCTTAAGTTATGTGTTATTATTGCTTAAAAATTTAATGGAAAAATACTGTGATTATATCGAGTTATGCGGCTTTACTGGCACTATATTATATTTACCTGAGTATTAATGTTGTAAAAATACGCAAGGCTGAAGGCATTTCACTTGGTAATGGGAGTCATCCTGAGCTTGAACGTGCAACTCGAGCTCATGGGAATTTCATTGAGTATGTACCAATTAGCCTAATTTTACTGTTCTTATTAGAGTATCAAGGCTTAGCAAGTCATTATATGCATGCACTCGGCGGTTTGCTATTTATAAGCCGTGCACTTCATGGCTCAGCTATTAGAACTAACAATTTGAAAGCACGTGTATTAAGTATGATGATGACATTTGCTATTCTTTTTGTAAGTTCCTTAATTTTATTGTTAAGTCGATAAATAAAGATGCGATTCGCTATTGTTTTTATAAGCTTATGTTTTGCCACTTCGTTGGTGTCATTTGTATGGGCAATAGAAAATGACAATAGCAATCAAAGTATTGATGGTTTAAATTATGTTTATCCAAAAACGATGCGGGTTGGTGAAGATGAAATTCTTTATCCGTTAGTTTTATTGAGAACGGCCTTACAATACAGCGGCGCAAAATATACATTAAAAGCATCGAGTATTTCTATGCCTCAAAGCCGCTCATTAAAACAAATTATACATAATGATGAAGTCAACGTTGCATGGACCATGACTTCACAGCAGCGAGAAAAAGAGCTATTGCCCGTAAGAGTGCCTATTTTTAAAGGTTTATACGGGTGGCGTTTACTTGTCACTACACAGAATAAACAAAAAAAATTATCAAGCTTAAAAAAAATTGATGACTTTAAAGGTATCCACTTTATTCAAGGTCACGACTGGCCAGATACTCAAGTTTTATTAGATAGTGGATTAACGGTATCAACATCAATTGAATACAGCTCATTATTTAATATGTTAATAAAAGGCAGAGGAGATGTATTTCCTCGATCGTTGCTTGAGGTTGAAACGGAGCTAAATACCTTTAAAGGTGATGCAAAACTTACAACTCTTCCTCAGTTAATACTGCTATACCCAAGTGCAATTTACTTCTTTTTTAGTAAAGATACGCCCGAGTTGGCCTATGCAGTTGAAAATGGCTTAGCGGTCATGCGTAAAAATGGCGAGTTTGACCGCTTATTTAATGCGTATCATCGCAGTGCCATTGAGCACGCAGATATCAAAAACAAGATTATTATTAGATTAGAAAACAAAAACTTACCCTTATTAACACCACTTGATAATACTTCACTTTGGTTTTCAGAAAAAGACATGTAAAACCCCATGGAACAAAAAATATTTATTATTGGCTTACCGCGAACCGGTACCACCAGTGTATGTAATGCATTTTTACATTTTGGTATACCAACTGCTCATACTGCATACACTACCGCCTGTTTTGATAATGCGGTCGCAATTGCAGACACCCCCATATTTAACGATTTTAAAGTATTAGATAAATACTATCCTGGCGCAAAATTTATATATTTAGAGCGAGAGCTTACTGCATGGATACCATCAATAAGACAGCTTTTACAGCGAATGCACACTAATTTAACCCGTGCAGATGGTGGCTTTAACATTCATTTAAAGCGCTGTTATTTAAATACATTTAAAGACTTTTCACTAGAGAATATAAATAACGACCAGTATTTAACTGATTGTTATAACGTACACATTAATAATGCTAAGGCTTATTTTAGTAATCGAGAACAAGATTTTTTAGCGATAGATATAGCTAAACCTAACAGTTTTAGTCAGCTTTGTGATTTTTTAAGTATTACCTCTGAGTTAAATGGCTTTGAAAAAATGAATATGGGGGGTAAGGTCACCGCGTGGAATGATATAAAACATCCATTAAAAATTGAATCGACAGCGAAAGGGCGGATAGATAAATTTTTACCTTATGAGAGACAAATTTAAACCGCGAGCAAAGATTTTTATTTTTAAATACGCTAAAATCCACGCATTATTTTATAAGTTGTATCCATATGTTTGAATTAAAATACCACACGCCATTTGAATGGACCGAAGTTGTTTTAGCCGACTTTGAAACTTTTTTACAAGACCACGCTGCTGCTGAAAAAAAAGCATCGGGCATGGCTATGTCTATGCTTTCACATTACCCTGATAAGCGTAAATTAGTTAAAGCAATGACTGACTTAGCCTTAGAAGAGTTAATTCATTTCAAGCAAGTGCTGAAATTACTCATTGAGCGTGATACTAATTTAGGTGATGATAAAAAAGACCCTTACATTAAACAAATTCGCGCACACTTTAGGCATGGACGCGATGGATTTTTAATGGATAGGCTCCTCGTTGGCGGTGTAATTGAGGCGAGGGGACACGAACGTTTTTCTTTAGTTGCCGAAGCCTTACCAGAAGGAAAAGAAAAAGATTTTTATGTTGCGATAGCCAAGTCTGAAGAAAAACATAAAAACCTATTTGTTGAACTTGCTTACGAATACTTTGATAAACAAGAAGTTGATGATCGTTTAGAAGAGTTATTAATAATAGAAGCTGAAATTTGTAAAAATATACCATTTACTGCTGCTCTACATTAATACCTAACCACGGCATGTTGACATCAAGTTAGCATGCCAATATAAGTACTTCCCTCTATTGTTATGAAAAATATTGTTTAATAACGCATAACTAGATCAACTTAACTGCACTTAGTTAACACTGCCTAACAATAAACAGCTATTATCATTTTAATGTATAGCTTGCTTTAAGGACGTGAACCGATGCAACCAATTAATCATATTGCCGTGCTTACCTCTGGAGGTGATGCTCCAGGGATGAACACCGCTTTATTTGCCATCGTAAAAACCGCTCAACAACAAGGCATAAAAGTGTCAGGAGTTCGAAAAGGATATGAGGGTTTAATTGATAATGATTTAGTGACACTTGATTGCAAAAACCTGCAACAAAGTATGCACTTGGGCGGTACCGTTTTAAAAACCGCACGTAGTGAAAGGTTTAGAACTAAGACAGGCAGACAGCAAGCTTTAGCTACAATTGAACATAATAATATTGATGCATTAATTGTCATAGGTGGCGATGGCTCTTTTAGAGGCTGTTTATGGTTATCACACATAACCAATATCCCTTATATTGGCATTCCCGGCACCATAGATAACGATATTGCAGGCACAGACTACACCTTAGGATTTGATACGGCAGTAAACACATCAATGCAATGTATTGATAATATTAGAGATACAGCAGAATCTCATAATAGGGTGTTTGTTATTGAAGTTATGGGGCGTGATTCCGGATATATTGGCACTTATGCCGGTTTAACCTCTGGTGCCGATTCAGTATTGATCCCTGAAAATGACAAAGATATCGATGATTTATTGCTAAAGATTAGCGATTATCATAGCGAACACGCATTTATCGTGGTGGTGTCTGAGGGCGATGAAAATGGTGTTGAATACGTATGTGAAAAAATAACTGCCGTAAATCCAAGCATTGATTTACGTGTAACTAAGCTAGGGCACTTACAGCGCGGCGGAAACCCATCGGCTGCGGATCGTATGTTGGCCATTAGACTGGGTGTACAATGTGTTAAGGCTTTATGTGCTGGAGAAAGCGCTAAAATGGTGGGTATTTTAAATAACACAGTTTCAAATACTCCTATGCAAGATGTTGTAAAACAACATGTTATAAATGAAGAGCTGCAAGGGCTGTTATCTGTATTTTGCCGCTAACGACTAATTAAATAGGAATAATGAACAATGCGAGATAATAAAAATTATAAAATGATAATTATTAAAGGTATTACAATAAGTTTTTTATTAGCCGGTTCAACAGTCGTACTAGCCAAAGATGATTGTGCAGATTTAACGGGATGTGCGAAAAAAGCCTGTGAAGTTAACCTCGAGTTATTAGCTTCAAAACGCCAAGGTAATTCACACAAAGTTGCAGGTCTTAGTAAAGCACTTAATAACATAAACGCATATTGTACCAATGATGGATTAAAAGCAGAGTTACAACAAAAAATAGATGATACAAATTCAGAAATTTAAGAATATAAAATCGATCTTAAAAAAGCTAAGCGCCAAGGTAAGCATGACAAAGTTGAAAAGTATCAGCAAAAGCTAAACGACGAAACTAAACAGCTTAAGCAATTAATTGATGAGCTAAATAGTTTGGTTGATTAAAATGTCGTTACAGAGTTTTTATATTTTATAAAGTAGAGCATTTTATTGAATATAAATATTATGCGATAAAAGGGCTAAAATACGTGTTTATAAGTGACGTAATTGCCGATAGTTAGTTTGATAAAGTACATTCTTACCTTATTTAACATAATATAAATTATAGGTAGTAGTATTTAAGTGCATGTGTGGCGCTCTATTTTAATAACTTCAAGCTCACTAAGTCCAATACTAGACGGTATCGGACATTAAGTGTATTTAAACGACTATTACGGTAATTCATAGTTATCACCTTGAGGTTCCTTAATGCTTAGCTTAATATTAAACCACAAGCCGTAAATAATATTGAAGTATTCATATGGAATTTGTACGCCCACTCGAACCAATTTTAATTATTGATGATGTTAAACAAATCCGTGCTGACTTAAGCCAAGTGTTAGCTGGCTTAGGTTTTGATGACATTATTGAGTGTGATAATTTTAATTGTGCTAAACCCTTACTTAGCGAAAAATCACCCAACGTTATATTTTTAGATGTTGATTTACCTGATTCTGAAAGCATCGAAATTTTAGAGTCGATCAATAACGAGCACCCACATGCTCATGTGGTTATGTGCTCAGGCCATAATAGTTTTGAGACCGTACAAAATACTTGGGAACTTGGCGCAAAAGAATTTATAGCCAAGCCTTTCAACGCGCAAAAAGTTGATGCCGTAATGAAACGTTTAGAACTGATAGATTAAAGGACATTATGCAGCACCTAGTTACCACTATTATTGATGACCTATCTACCGTTATATTTGGCAAGCAACAACAAATAAAATTAGCATTAACCTGTTTGTTTAGTGAAGGTCATTTACTAATTGAAGACTTACCAGGTATGGGTAAAACCACTTTATCGCATGCATTAGCTGCTGTTTTGGGTTTGTCGTATCAGCGTATTCAATTTACTAGCGATTTATTACCCGCTGATATTATTGGTACCAATATTTTTAATAATAAAGAACACAGTTTTTCATTTCATAAAGGCCCAATTTTTAGCCAAGTAGTACTTGCTGATGAAATAAATCGTGCGGGTCCTAAAACCCAAAGTGCGTTATTAGAAGCCATGGAAGAACAACAAGTGACCGTAGATGGAGAAAAGTACCCGCTCCCTACTCCGTTTTTTGTTATTGCTACTCAAAACCCTTTATATCAATCAGGGACTTATCCGCTGCCAGAATCGCAATTAGATCGTTTTTTAATGCGTATAAGCTTAGGCTTTCCACCTAAAAACGCTGAAAAAAGATTACTATTAAACAATAAAAAGCGCGATTACTCCCAATTACCACAGCGAATTAACCAGCAACAACTTAAACAAATACAAGAATCTATAGCTAATATTACGCTAAGCGCTGCGGTTATTGATTATATAATTGAATTAGTGACTTACACACGTGAGGCTCAATCGTTAGCTGCTTCGCTTTCACCAAGAGCCAGTATGGCGCTGGCAAAATCTGCAAGGGCATGGGCCTATATTGAAGGTCGAGACTTTGTTCTACCTGAAGATGTACAAGCGGTTTTTTCTAGTGTGTGCCAGCATCGATTAGGTTTGCATAGTGAGTCTGGCAACAACCAAATTGCAGACATTTTAAAGCATGTTTTAGTGCCCGTTTAGATCAATGGGTATTTTAAAATTAAAACGCCCTACTTTTATTCATGCTATAAAAAGTACAATTTTAACGACTTTATTAAAAAATAAGCACAAAAAAAATAGCATCACTTTAACGCATAATACTATTTATGTTTTGCCTTCCACACTGGGTGTATATTTTACGATTGTTGCACTATTAAATTTTGTAATGGGAATTAATTATCAAAATAATTTAATACTGTTTATGGCGTATTTAATGTTTGTGATTATTATTTTTGCCTTGTTGTTAGGTTATAGCAACGCAAAAGGCTTAACTGTCAGCTTTAAGAATACTATTGAGAGTTATGCGCCACAGCCACCTCAATTAGTGTGGCAAATAAAATCAAACGACACATGTCAGTCAATCACCTTAAGTTATCCCAATAATTTAGAACAAGACTGCTATATAGAGAGTGTTAAAGCCGATACCATACAATGCCAGTTACCATTGCCTTATTTAAAGCGCGGACGCTATTTACTAAAGCCAATAAAAATTGCCAGTAATTATCCATTTGGTTTGGTGAGTGTATGGAGCTATATTCAACCAGATCATACCGTTTATGTTTACCCTTCAATTATTAAAACCCCAAATTACAAACAGTTAAGCCAAATAACTGCTAATGATGATGGTAATGAAAAGCACCAAGGCGATGATGAGTTTGAAAGTTTAATTACCCACTTG
The DNA here is from genome assembly GCF_005887265.1 of Pseudoalteromonas sp. S1608. Taxonomy (GTDB): domain Bacteria; phylum Pseudomonadota; class Gammaproteobacteria; order Enterobacterales; family Alteromonadaceae; genus Pseudoalteromonas; species Pseudoalteromonas undina. Next base: position 150,705 of record NZ_PNDK01000002.1, on the reverse strand, counting down.
CCAGAAATGGGGTTGCAGCGAATTTCGTGGAAACACTACGCAAAAACTCAACAATTACTCGTAAAACAATTTAGTGATTTTAAATCTGCCGATACACAATTTGACTTTAACTTAATGACTGGCGATACCGAGCAACGCTTAGGGCAATTGTGTTACCTAGTATGCCAAGCGTTTGAAAGCGACATTAATTACTCGTTGAATTTGCCCAATAAGGTCATAGAAAATGGCTCCGGAAAGCTTCATCAGCAACGGTGTTTACAAGCCTTAAGTAGTGTAGGCACTGACTATGAATAAGATTAAAAATCAACGCGTTATAAATTTTTCTTTGTCATTTATTTACTTAGGGTTAGTGAGCTTTTTTATAGAGCACTTGCCCCTGCCCTTTATTATTATGCTTAGCATATTATGTGGCTGGAATATTTATTTAACCCTTAAATACAAACAAAAGCCCAATGCGTGGCTGGCCAACGGACTCGCCGCAATAGCATTAATTATTATGCTCAGCAGTATTGGCTTTAAAGATACCGTGGTGCTGTTTGTTGCCATGCTTTTGCTGTCATGCGTTTTTAAATTACTACAGGCAAAAACAAAGCAGCATTATCAATTGATCATCACCCTCACATTCTTCTCACTTTCAGCAGTGTATTTGTTTAGCCAAACTATTTTTATCACTTTAATTATTAGTACACTGTATATTTTAAATTTTGCTGTACTTGGGTTACTTGAATCTAGTCATAGTTTAAAACTGTCATCAAAACAAAGTGCTAAAATAATATTTCTGGCTTTTCCTTTGGCAGTTGTACTCTTAATATTTTTACCAAAACTTCCTGCATTTTGGCAATTACCTGGCCCTAAAATGGCACAAACAGGCCTATCGGAACAAGTAGACCCATTTGATATTGCAAAGTTATCAAACTCCGATGAATTGGTTTTTAGAGCGAAGTTTGATAATAATTCAACCACGCCTCCTTATTACTGGCGCGCTATTGTACATGATGAATTTGACGGTAAAGCTTGGAAAACATCTTCATTTTTAAAGCAAGCAATGATGTTACCAAGCCAAAATAGCAGCAATGGAAACACCACTCAATACTCAATAATTGCTGAGCCAGCAATGGCTGATTGGTTATATGGGCTTGGCTATGCCAGTAGTAACAATGAAAATGTAGTTTCCAACTCAGTCGGCTTGCTGCGTAAAAAACAATATAAATCCAAAGTGTTAAAATATTCTGTTAGTACTAAACCATTATCGACTAAGAAGCTTAATAGCGTAGAGCAGCGTTTTTATAAAACGCTTACTGTGAGTAATAACCAAAAAAGTTATCAACTGGCGCAACAGTTAAAAAACAGAAGTGCTAACGCTGATGAGCTTTTTAATAAACTGCTAGATTATTTTTCGCAAAATAGTTTCAGTTACACTCTTACGCCAACACCTATGCGCGGTGATGATACGCTTGATCAATTTATGTTTAATAATAAACGTGGCTTTTGTGGTCATTATGCCAGTGCAGCTGCCTTTATTTTTAGAAGTGCTGGCGTTCCAGCGCGGGTAGTAAGCGGATATTTAGGCGGAGAGCATAATCAAAACAATGACTATATTACCGTTCGTCAATACGATGCCCATGCTTGGGTTGAGGTATATACTAATGCAGGCTGGAGAATATTTGATGCAACAGCGGTTGTTGCGCCCGAACGATTAAATGGTTCTTTATCACAGAGTGCTGCATTAAATGATGAATTTAAAAATAATATTAATTTTGGTTTAGTTAGCTTAAGTAATTATGCTGCCATAAACTGGCTTCGCCTAGAATTAGAAAACCTCGATTATCAATGGTCTAGTTGGGTGCTGGGATTTGATAAAAATAAACAACAAGATTTATTAGCGTCCCTATTTGGTAACACTTATGTTTGGTTAGTACCGCTTGGAGTTATTATTGTTTTAATTTTAAGTTTTAGTGCTTATTTTATTTATATAAACCGCCCCAAGGCAACAACAAAACAACCTCCGCTGGTAAAAGAGTATTATCAAATACTCAGTTGGGCTAATAAGCACACTATAAACTACCCTGAAAATGCTACGCCTATTCAAACATTACAACACATTAGTCAACAAGCCCCCTATGCAGAGCAACAAATAACCGCCTTTTGTCACTTATTTGAGCAAGTGCGCTATGCGAGACAACCATTTACCAAAGAACGTAAAAATCAGGCTAAAGATCTGATAAAATTAATTAAATCTATAAAACAGAGAAATCTATGAACGCAGTTATTATAGGCGTTATTTTAATGCTTGGACTCACTTTGGTCCGCGTAAATGTGATTGTTGCAATGACAATAAGTGCGCTTGTTGCCGGATTAACCGCAGGCATGGGCTTAAAAGAAAGTATTGATGCTTTTAATTCTGGCTTATCATCAGGCGCCGAAATTGCTTTAAGCTATGCGATGCTAGGTGCATTTGCCGTCGCTATCTCTAAGTCAGGCTTAACGCGTATTTTGGCCGCTAAGTTACTCGCTAAAGTAAATGCTCAAACAGGCTCTAGTGAAACCATATTAAGCTACTTTATTCTGTTTATTATTTTGATTTGTGCTATCTCTTCTCAAAACTTGGTGCCGGTGCATATCGCTTTTATTCCCATTTTGATCCCGCCGCTGCTTGTTGTGTTTAATAAACTGCGATTAGATAGACGTGCCATTGCTTGTATTTTAACCTTTGGTTTAGCCACCTCGTATATGGTGCTCCCGTATGGTTTTGGGGGTATTTATTTATACTCAATATTACATAAAAATCTAGTTGATAATGGCCTTGAGATTGTTAATACCAGTGTCCCTTTAGCAATGATAATTCCAGCTATTGGTATGTTTGTCGGCTTGTTGATTGCCCTATTTATTAGTTATCGAAAACGCCGCGAATACACAAGCACAGCATTAACAGTTCAAAGCCAACAAGCTGATGTTGAAAACCCAAAAAAGGTAATGCTGGTTGGTTTATTTGCCGTGCTTGCTTCTCTGATCGCTCAAAATGCCAGTGGCTCAATGATATTAGGTGGCCTAGTCGGGGTGGTTATATTTAGTGTATTTGGTGTGGTTAAGTGGGAAGAAAACGGCGACGTATTTAGTAAGGGTGTTGCCATGATGGCAATGATTGGTTTTATTATGATTTCAGCGCAAGGTTTTGCTGCGGTAATGAAAGAAACCGGACACGTTGCTAGCCTAGTCCATAGCAGCGCCGCCATTTTTGACGGTAATAAACCCATAGCTGCCGCAGTAATTTTATTGGTCGGCTTATTTATAACTATGGGCATTGGTAGTTCATTTTCAACTGTGCCTATAATTGCCACCTTATTTGTGCCTTTATGTTTAGAGCTAAACTTTTCTGTAATGGCAACCGCTGCGCTTGTTGGTACGGCAGGCGCATTAGGTGATGCAGGCTCCCCTGCCTCTGACTCTACGCTAGGGCCAACATCAGGACTTAATGCTGACGGACAACACGACCACATTTGGGATTCGGTTGTGCCAACCTTTATTCACTTTAATATTCCGTTATTGGTGTTTGGCTGGATAGCCGCTATGGTTTTATAGTTATTTAAAGGCGTGCATTGCACGCCTTTTTATTAGTCTCATTTATTACTTTAATACGCCCTCCTTATTGAAAAACTAATACTTATTATATTCAATTGCTAAGTTGGCCATTAGATGAATATAGTATGATGTGTTCTTTACGGTTAATAATATAAGCACCAATCATGGTGCTTATATTATTTTTACTGTTAGGTGTTATAACTCAAAACCATGCAGCATTTTGTCACACACGACAGGTGTTGGCCTGTGGTTATCATCAACAGCAACAAAGGTAAAGCTGCCTGTAATAGCAGAATGCTTGTTATCTTTGTGCATAGTTTCTAGGAATATTTCAACATCCACTTTTAAACTGGTATTCCCCACATGCGATACCTTTGATATCAACTCAGCAAATGAACCAGCAGGAATAGCTTCTTTAAAATCGACTCTATCTGATGAAATAGTTACTAATGGTTTACGGCAAAAACGGGTAGCAGCTATAAAAGCAACTTCATCCATCCATGCTAATGCGTCACCACCAAATAGCGTATTATGATGGTTAGTACGCCCAGGAAATACGGCTTTAGTTACCGAAGTGGTCGAATCTTTTATACGTTGCGCAATAATGGCTTCGCGCTCTACTTGAGTCATAATCTCTACTTTTTGTTAGCTAATGTGTCTTGCATTAATAATGCAGGGTCAAGGCGTTCACCTTGCCAATTAAATCGCCAATCTAAATGCGGCCCAGTTACACGGCCCGTAGCACCTATTTCAGCTACCTTTGTACCTTGTTCAATCTTCTGCCCTACTTTTACATCAAGCTTACTTAAATGAATATAAGTAGAAGTAACCCCATGCCCATGATCTAAAATCAAAGTACCACCAGAGTAATATAAATCTGGTTCAGCAAACACCACAGTTCCGCTGATCGGTGCATACACAGGTGAACCTGTTTTGTTTGCAATATCTAAACCAAAGTGTGGCCTGCGAGGTTCGCCATTAAAGTAACGTTGGCTACCATAAACACCTGAAATGCGCCCTTTTGCAGGCCTAAGTACTGGCTGTAAAAAGTATTCTAAATCAGAGTTAACAGCCCGTGCTTTTCGAACTGCGATCGCTTCACGGCTTATACGTTCACTTACTGCTTTTGGCGGCGATACGTATTTTTTAGCAACACCGGTAATTTTATCTATATCGTAATCGCGAAGAGTAATAACTAAATCTTGGCTGTGGCCTTTACCGGTTTTATCTACCCAGCTTAATGTATGTACAGGTTTTGCATCACGGCCAAAACCAAATACAAATAACCCATTATCAGCAAGTTTTAACGACTTACCATTGAGGCTTACCGACTTAGCGTTATCTAATTGCCCTGTTACTAGGCCGCCTTGAGTTAAATGCCCTTTTAGCTCAAGCGCTATAGCACTAAAGCTAGTTGATACAATTAACGCCGAAACTAATAAGGATTTAAGCATAACTAATCGACCCCTTTCCAACACCTTCATAGGCGGTAATTTTAACGTCTTTTTCTGGGTGCTCTAATTTAACTTGGCTGGCAATGTAGTCAGCAATACATTCTACCGTGGTATCAATTGGTAAAATGTCGCAACGTGATTCACTAATAGCCATTTCAAAGTAACCTTGCGCCGCAGTATACGCAAAACAAACATCATCACTTTTAGCTGAAATATGTTTTAATTCAGAGGCGTTTATTTGATCTTCACTAGTTGCTAAGTAAATATCACGCCATTTATCAGCCCACTGTTTTTGCAAACGAGGCATAGAAATACCGCCAAGGCTTATACCAATTTGTGAGCGATGACCATGAATAATACGCTGGCAATTACCATCATGCTTTTTAAGGCCATGGCTATAGTGGTAATAAAAGCTCTGATTGTGCTCAGGCTTTAACACCAACTCAATCTTTTCAATATTATCAGGAAGCTGTGGCAGTATTGTGGCAACTAAGTACTCTGTTACTGATTCAACGTTAATCTCATCAGTATCTATTAAGCAATATGCTTGATGAGGTGCACTCATTGCAAGGTGCTTGTTATCAGCAAATGTACAATCTAAAGTTTTGTGATCAGCAAACTCGTTGATGCTGCCGTTTATGTTGTTAGGGACAGCTAAACGGTGATCTATACACTCATCAATAATGCCTTTAATTTGCTTTTTAACTAAGCCAAAGTCTAAAACCATAGACTCTTCGTTTAGTTTGCCATGTAAAGTCAAATCAACAATCCAACTTTCGCCAACTGCACCGCGTTTATTGCATAAGTAAGAAAAATCAATCACAGTGAGTGAGTTAACAAAAAGGGTCATAAATTTCCTTTAAACTGATTAAAAGTCAGCCCCAATTATAATGATTTCTGTTAGTAATTGCGCGGTTTAATCATACTAAAATCAGTTGCATTTACTGATTGCTTATAATTAAACCATTTTTTAACTGCTCCGAGTTGTTTAGCGTACAAGTGTACGCTAAAGTACGGGGCAATTTCTAAGCAAAGATAAAGTGTTATGGAACCTAAAAATAGCTATACAAAAGAAGATTTGATCCTTTGTGGTCAAGGTGAAATGTTTGGTGAAGGAAATTGTCGTTTGCCAAGTGACAACATGTTAATGATGGATCGTATCATTTCAATTACCGATGACGGTGGTGAACATGGTAAAGGTCAAATAGTTGCAGAGCTAGATATCGATCCTAGCCTTTGGTTTTTCGACTGTCATTTTAAAGGCGACCCAGTAATGCCTGGTTGTTTAGGCTTAGATGCTATGTGGCAACTTGTGGGCTTTTTCTTAGGTTGGTCTGGTGGTCCTGGTCTTGGTCGTGCACTCGGTGTAGGTGAAGTTAAATTTACCGGTCAAATATTGCCAACAGCTAAAAAAGTAACCTACCGTTTAGACATGAAACGCGTTATTAAGCGTAAATTGTTTATGGGTATGGCTGATGGAACCGTAGAAGTAGATGGTCGCGTGATCTACGAAGCAAAAGATTTAAAGGTAGGCTTGTTCCAAGATACCAGCGCGTTTTAAGTTTAAAACACGCAACAAAAAGGCCTCCATTTGGAGGCCTTTTTGCTTTAATTCGTTATGAGTTTATGTTTTATACATATTGCGATTTTCTATTGCCTCGCGCCAACCACCAAGCCACTCAGACTTAGGATCAACTTGTTGATAAGGGCAGTGCTCTTTTGAGCGACCAGCTAAACCTGCTTTAAAACCTTGAGAATGAGCTCTTTCTAAACGATCTCTTTTCTGTCTCTTCATCGGTAAAATCCTCACCTTTATATTTATATTTTTGTAGCATAAAGTTCATCTACATTTAATAAATAGCCAACAAAAATGTTTAATTCAAACACAAAATACAATTAATTTGTTTGACTTTAACTAAGCTGCTGATGCAATGATAAATTAATTAAAAAATAAATTTATTGCTCACACCTAGTCAACTTTAACCTATATAACTTTATTAAAATGTTCCGACATATCGGCTCAAAAACACATAAGTGTCATATTTGTGACTGGCACTATAAGCTAAAGTTCCTCATTAATTTGTAATCGAAAAATGAACAGATTTCGTTGTTTTAAAAAGATTGCAAATAAACACTTGATTATTTAAAACCGATCGGTCTAATATAAGTTATGAATAAAATATCATCAGTTACAAATAGGCGTGGCCGCCCACCAAAAATAGCCAGAGACAACGCAGATACTAAAGCGTTGCTCCTTCGTGTGGGATTAGAAACCCTCACTGAGTTTGGTTTTAGTGCCACAGGGCTCGACACCATATTAAAAAAAGCCAAAGTCCCTAAGGGCTCGTTTTATCATTACTTTAAAAGTAAAGAAGCATTTGGCTTAGCTTTGGTTGATGCGTATGACACGTTTTTTATAGCTAAACTTAAGTTTTATTTAGAGCAACCTGAAGTACCGCCCCTAGAACGCATTGTTAACTTTACCCAAAGTGCTATAGCTGGGATGCAAAAGTATGATTACAAACGCGGTTGTTTAGTAGGCAATTTAAACCAAGAACTCAATCATTTAAGTGACGAGTTTAAAATACGCCTAATGCAGAGTTACCATGCTTGGCAAGCACAGTTAACACAGTGTTTAGACTTGGCTCAACAGCAACACACTATTAAAACTGATATTGATACCACGCAAATGAGTGAATATTTTTGGATTGGTTGGGAAGGCGCTGTAATGCGAGCTAAACTAACACAATCAAGCAAGCCACTGACTTTATACACAGAAATGTTTTTACGCACATTAATTAGGGTATGTTGATCTTTCAAGGTTAAATTTGCAGCAGTCTGTTTGGTATTTAGGCAAGGCAGAGCCTATGTGGTGTGGTTATTCCCCATAAATAGGCGATAACGCAGCATTAATGCCAAACAGGCGCTGCCCTTTGGGTTCTGCCTAGGGGCGATTTACTCTTTGTTGCTCGGTTTTTACTTAGCCCACTAGGTTACAAATCTCGCGCCGCAATTAAATCGCCCCTAACTTGAACAAATTTTAATCTACAAAGGTCATCAGACCCTGTTGATGCATTTTTTACTATTAATTTAAAGACGATCGGTCTAAAAGGAAATCTAATGAGCAATCCTATTAAAGCTATTGTTATAGATAAGCAAGACGACAACTACAGTGCCAATTTAAGCAGCATAAACAGTGATGATTTACCAAACGAAAATGTATTAATTGACGTACTGTACAGTACCCTAAATTACAAAGATGGCTTAGCCATTACTGGCAAAGGTCCTGTAGTTCGCAGCTTTCCTATGGTACCTGGCATTGATTTAGTGGGTACAGTTACTAACAGCGACAGTGAAGAATTTAAAGCTGGCGATAAGGTGATTTTAAATGGCTTTGGTGTTGGCGAAAAACATTGGGGTGGCCTAGCCCAAAAAGCGGCTCTTAGCAGCGATTGGTTAATTCCCCTACCCGCCAACTTATCAGCTAAACAAGCTATGCAAATTGGTACTGCCGGTTACACAGCAATGTTGAGCGTGATTGCCCTTGAAAAACAAGGGATCACCCCTGACTCAGGTGAAGTGTTAGTCACCGGTGCCAATGGTGGCGTAGGCAGTTTTGCTATTTATTTACTAAGCCAGCTAGGTTATCAAGTAACCGCAGTAACAGGTCGCATGGAACAAGCTGACTATTTAAAATCATTAGGTGCAACTAATGTAATTGATAGGAACGAGTTTTCAAACCCAGGTAAACCACTGCAAAAAGAATGCTTTGCTGCTGCCATTGATTCTGTAGGTAGCCACACACTTGCTAATATTTGTGCCTCACTTAAATACGGTGGCGTAGTAACAGCTTGTGGGCTTGCACAAGGTATGGATTTGCCAGCGTCTGTTGCGCCATTTATTTTACGTGGTATTTCTTTGATGGGTATTGATAGCGTAATGCGCCCTAAAGCGGACCGTGTTGAAGCATGGGATCGTTTAGCATCCCTAGTTAGTAGCGATTACTTAGATAAAATTTCGACCGAAATCACACTTGATCAGGTTATTGAAAATGCTGAACAGCTCATGCAGGGCCAAATTCATGGTCGTGTTGTGGTTAATTGTCAAAGTTAAGCATTTTTGCTATTAAACTCTCGTTATTAAATTTATAATACTAGCCGTATTTTTAATAACGAGAGAACACCTATGAGCAACCAAGAACTTTTCAGTAATAACCCACTGCAAGGCGTTAAATTAGAGCAAGTGGTTGAAGAACTGGTTGAGCAATATGGGTGGGAACTCCTGCATGCCTACTTACAACTCAACTGCTTTAAAAATAATCCTGACATTAAGTCAGCAGTTAAATTTTTACGTAAAACCGAGTGGGCACAACAAAAAGTAGATAATTTCTATTTGTACCGCCTAAAAAACTTACCACGCCCAGATGACGTACAATACGAACTGCCTCCACGAGACCGTATTATCCCTGAAGGCGATAAACCAGGTGAACCATGCGAGTTAAGCTTTTCTGATGCTAAGCGTATTCAAGAGAAAAAAGCAGCCAAGCAACGTGCCCGTACTCGTAAACAACGTTCAAATTCAAGTAACCCTTGGGGTAACTAAGCTAATTTCATAAAAGAGCTAACTTTATTGTTAGCTTTTTTTGTTTATTGAGGAAATTAATAGCCTCGGTGTTTCCAAAAATCATCTTCTGTTTTGGTCTGTTCATTAGTTAGATTAAATGTTTTATCCGCAATGACTTTTCCTGCTAATGATAAGGTCATACGCCAGTTACCTATTTTATCTTCTATAGGCTCCCATACTGTATCTCCTAAATAAAACGACCAATCGTTATCTTTAACATATACATTCCCCTCAAAAGGCTGCATCACTTCGCCATCGGCATCTATAATACCGGGATGATAAATACAATAATGTAGTTTTTCGCCTTTCGCTTTTTTGATATTTACTATCAGGCCAAATTCTATATCAAGTTCTGCTTTTACTTGCGTAGTGAATTGCGTGATTTGTGGTAACGCTTTGTCAGCTTTGTCCCATTTGGAATATATACCGTAACTTTCTAATGTAATTTGTGGTTTAGATTTTGCCATTTAACTTTCTATTTTTTCTTTCTATTGTTAGGCCACCAGCCTCAGCGAGTGACTTATTAATTAAGTAGTTGTTTTGGATTTTTAGGATAATAATTGCTGGGTTGCTGCTCGCATAAACTAAACTCGCGAGTATTTTTATACGGCAACTTCATAAAACCAGCGACCCCAACATCAGTTATATTAACCGCGTACTGCATGAGTTTATTTAGCAAACGTTTAAATTCAACTTCTTTACTAGCATCGAGTAATCGATAGTAATGGTGAATCTTCATCCTATCTGGTAGTGCTTCAAAAATAATACAACCCGTATGATGTATCTGGTTTAGCTCAAATACACATTTAATCACCTTTTTAGGCAGTTGCAGTTGTTCATCGGGATCTTTACCATCTTCAAAATATGAGTGCGGACGGGTTACATCGCTGGCTTTTACATTAACCACTTCATAGTCAAGCTCAGGTAACTGGTTAAATTTAAACGCACCGGTGCCATCGCGTTCTAGCTGAATCGTTTTACGGGCATCAAATAAACAACACTTAAATAAGCCTTTTTGACTAATCGCTTGTGCCAGCATTACAGTATTATTTACCGCATCAGTAAACGCGGTGGCTAAAGCTTCATCGTGCATAATAAGTGATGACTCAACATACAAAGAATCATCTTTCCAATGAAAACTCAGCCCCCCTACTACTGGGTATTTCGCTAAGCGACTAATTGACGCTAAAAACGCTTTTTCGGTATCCCCAGTATCAAACAAAAATTCTTTGTAATACCTATCTAACTGAGCATCGTTTACATCGAGTAATTGCTGTTTATGGTCGGCTTGGCGTAAAAACTGTTTTCGGGAACTATATACAACGGTTTCGGGCTCAGGATCTTGGCTAAACCAAAAAGGAATGCGTGCTTTAGTGTCTTCCTTTGGTAGCTCTGGTAAAAATGCTTTTGCCATAGTTTCTATGTTACGCATAAAATAGTCGCCGGCTTTATCCCTTACACTACGCTCTTTTGAAAGCATGCCGTCAATTACATTCGCCAGCTCTTTAGGAAGCATTAAACTACTGGCCGGAATAGCCTGAGCGCCAAATCGACAAGACTGAGCCGATGCAAGTGCATACAAAGTTGATGCAACCCCTTGCTCATCAAAACGAGGGGATGACTTTTCACCAGACATTTGTGCATCACCAATAAAATACACATCACCCATTCGCGCGTTAGTGGTGCTTAAATCACCCGACATTAAATCCATAAAATTACTGGCAATAGGGTTGCCTTGTTCATCTACTTGGGCATATACCGAACTACCCCAATCAACCAATGAAAGCTGCTTGGCTTTTTCATCCCACACCAAGTTAGAGGGTTTAATATCGCCATGCACAATAGGTTGTGGGCTCAATCCGTTTTTATGATGGCGTAAATCAAGCAATACATTTCTCAATTTTACCGCTAAGTTCATTATTTTTGCAGCAGATAGTCGCCCTTGCTTTAGCGATACTTTTTCAAGATCTTCACCTATTGCACGAGCCATCATCAAAATGCCCTGTTTTTTAATTCGCTCAAAACCATAAAATTTTGGTATTAGCGGATTATCAATTTGAGACAGCATATACGCTTCGTCTTCAAGGCGATCTCGGACACTTTGTGCCAGCGTTATTCTTGAAAATTTAAACACCCACGGCAGGCCATGTTCATCATCACCCGCAAAAACAAAGCCAAACGCACCAGAGCCAATCATTTCAACATTTTTATAGCCAAGTAGTGTTAGCTGTTTAATACAAATGTTAAGCCATTGGCGATGCTTTTTGGCATCACGGTGCGATAACAAATAAACAGACTGTTCTTCGTTAATATAAAAGTTGCGAATTTCTTTTGCTTTCAATGCATGTACTCAAAATAATAAGGTGTGAAAACGCCCTTCGATTATTAGTTTTATATAAAGAGATTACAATAGCTTATAGCTTTGTTTTTATCTGCAGTTATAAATATGATTGATAAAAACATAAATAATAAAAAATATTGCATCCAATATCCTGTTCTGGCCGTTGCTTAATGACATCTAATTAAAGAATAATGATTTAAAGGACTTTAAGCGTGAAGAAACTAGCATTTATAACATTAGGAATTTTACCGTTTAGTTATGCACAAGCAAGCATAGAGAAATTAACCGTTTACGGACACAGAGATAGCCTAATTGGCGAGTCTATTAGTGCCTCAAGCGGTATTATTGGGCAAGGCGAGATTCAACAACGTCCTATGTTAAGAAGTGCAGAATTGTTGGAACTGATCCCAGGTATGGCAGTAACTCAACATAGTGGCTCAGGAAAAGCGAATCAATACTTTATAAGGGGCTTTAATTTAGATCACGGAACAGATTTCGCCACTAATATTGATGGTATGCCAATAAATTTACCTAGCCATGGGCACGGTCAAGGCTATACCGATTTAAATTTTATTATTCCAGAATCTATATCAAGCATTAATTATCAGAAAGGATCTTATAGCGCTACCCAAGGAGACTTTTCATCAGCTGGGAGCGCAAATTTTAATCTTATAGATACACTAACTCATCAACAAGTAAGTCTTAGTATTGGAGAAGATAACTACAAGCGAGCCACAGTACTCGCTTCAACTGATGTTACAAAAGGTAAACTAATGGCCGCAGCTGAGTGGCAAGGATACTCCGGTCCATGGGATGATATTAATGAAGCTGTTAATAAAAAAAACGCACTCCTTCGATATGTTGGCAAAGCATTTAATGGCGATTTTACCCTCAGTGCTATGGCCTATGACAACAGCTGGAATTCAGCTGACCAAATCCCTAAGCGCGCAGTTTCTCAAGGGTTAATTTCTCAGCTTGGCTCTTTAGATACGTCATTAGGTGGAAATTCTAGCCGCTATAGTTTATCGACCGTTTGGCAAGGTGAAAACCTAAAGGTAAATGCATACGCAATAAGTTATGACTTAGATTTATACTCAAATTTTAGCTATTTTTTAAATGATCCTGTTAATGGCGATCAATTTAACCAAAAAGACAGTCGTAAAGTATATGGTGGCGAATTTAATTATCAGTTTGATACCAAAATGCTAGCTATTAACATGCAACATACGGCAGGGTTAGCACTTCATCATACCAACATTGATAACGTTGGCTTATATAACACAAAAAAAAGAAAGCGATTATCTACAGTAAGACAAGACGATTTAAATCAAACTAGTTACTCAGCCCATTGGGGATCAAAGCTTTTTTTAAGTACCAATCTAGAAGCAAGCTTAGGTATTCGATACGACTACTATAACGTTGATGTTAATAGCAATATTTCAGCTAATTCGGGTAGTCAAAACGATGATTTAGTGAGTTTAAAAGCTAGTTTAAACTACCAATTTACCGATTTAGTAGCCGCCTATGCTAATTGGGGTCAGTCATTTCATTCAAATGATGCTCGTGGAGCAACAATTAATGTAGACCCTGTTACATTAGATAAATCAGAGCAAGTAGATTTACTGGTAAAAAGTGAAGGCGCTGAAATTGGTTTAAGGTTTGCTGAACCAAAAACATTTAACTTATCGGCTGCATTATGGTGGTTAAACCTCGACTCAGAACTTCTATTTGTTGGCGATGCAGGTAATACAGAGCCTAGTGATGCCTCTGAGCGCTATGGTATAGAAATGAGCGCCTATTATTGGGTTAATAATAGTTTTAGTCTTGATGCTGAAGCATCATTTACCCACTCTCGTTTAAGCATAAATAATGTCAAAAACTATATAGAAGGTGCAGTACCCGTTGTCGCAAGCGCTGGCTTAAATTGGCATTTAACAGAACAATGGCAGTCATCGTTACGTATTCGCCATATAGGTAAACGCACATTAACAAGCGACGGAGAAAAACGCTCGGAGCCATTAACCGTAGTTAATAGCTCTATAAGTTATCAGCAAACTCATTGGCAAGTAGAGTTTGAGTTACTGAATTTATTTAACAGCAGAGACCACGATATTGATTATTATTATTCATCGCGCTTACCTAATGAGCCCATTGATGGCATTGAAGATAATCACTTTCACCCTATAGAGCCAAGAACTGCCCGATTAAGTTTTAGCTTATTATTTTAAATTCCGCCTCTGACAATAAAAACGAATGAAAATGATTTATAGAGCGAAAATAACAGAAAAAAGTAACTATATCGTTGTTATTTGCTGTTTCACCGTATCCTACTTAACTACAGTAGGCTAAATAAGGTAAAACACCCCTTTAAATTATTCTTAGGTTAAAAAATGAAACGTATTATAAAAGCCTCTTCAATCGCGCTTGCACTGGGTATGTGTATTAATGCACAAGCAGCAGACTTTAACTTTTCTACAAAAGTAGACAACGATGCAAACACGCTGGTTGTATTTTATAGCCAAGATGGCAGCAACAGCCAATTTAAAACACTTGATAAACAATTCGATGGCCAATTACAACGTGTTATCGATATAGAAAACTTTACTGGCGATTACGCAAAAGTCGCGCAACTTGTCGCGCCAAGTAAAAGTAACTACAGCCGTATTTTAGTTGTAGGTACAGGTAAAGCTGACGAATTAAATAAAGCAAAAGCGGCTAAGTTAGGCGGTAATATTCATGCTCGCCTAGTTAAAGCTAAAGTAGGCACTGCCAGTGTTATTTTTGATGATGTAACGGGTGCAAATGATAATGCTGCGCTTGCTGCTAATTTTGCCCACGGTGCAAACCTACGCGATCACCGTTTTGAAAACTACAAAAAAGAACCAAGCACTGAAACAGTTAGCTATACGTTTGATGTTGATAACACCAAGCAAACTCGCAAGCTTTACAGCCAATTAGAGAGTATTCAAGCAGGTGTATTTTTAGCACGCGATCTAACCTCAGAAGTGGCTACAGAAATGACACCGGTTGATTTTGCCAATGCAGCAAAAGAATTAGCGTCGTTAGGGGTTACTATCAAAGTGTTAGAGCCTAAAGAACTAAAAGAACTAGGCATGGGCGCATTAGAAGCTGTAGGTAGAGGTAGCCAGCAAGGTGCACGTTTAGTAGTTGCTCATTATAAAGGTTCTGACGCTGCCCCTATTGCCCTTGTTGGTAAAGGCATTACGTTCGACTCAGGTGGTTACAGCATTAAAACCGGTGCGTCTATTGCACGTATGAAATCAGACATGGCCGGTGCTGCTGCAGTGCTTGGTACTGTAAAAGCAATGGCGTTAGCTAAAGCAGATAAAAACGTAGTAGCTGTTATGGGCATGGCAGCTAATATGGTATCGCAATTTGCTGTAGCGCCGGGCGATGTTGTTCGCACCGCTGAAGGCTTAAGTGTAGAAATTTTAAATACCGATGCTGAAGGTCGTTTAGTACTAAGTGATGCAATGTGGTATGCACGTGAGCACTACAAACCAGAGATCATGATTGATGTTGCAACCTTAACGGGTTCTAAAATTCGTGCTGTTGGTAATGAATACGCAGCGGTATTCTCTGATGATGACACGCTAGTATCGCAACTTACTCTTGCAGGTAAACAAGTAAACGAGAACCTATGGCGCTTACCATTAGGTTATAAAGATATGTTGAAGTCTGACATTGCTGATATAACAAATGTAGGTTCAGGTGGCCCTGGTGCAACCACAGCCGCTACTTTCTTAGAGCATTTTGCTGGCGACACCCGTTGGGTACATATCGATATCGCTGGTAATGCATTAGTGAAAAAAGGCAAAGATGAGCTTTCACCAGGTGGAACGGGGTTTGGTGTTCGCTTATTAAGCGAATGGTTATTAGCTAACTAATTGTTTATTAATACTAATAAAAGCGCCAAAGTAGGCTTACTACTTTGGCGCTTTTTGTACGAAAACAGTTTTATAGAGCTCAATACATCACTATTAATAAATCCTTAAAAGTGTGTTTATTATTTGATTTTGTTTGATTTATAATCAAAGATAGAAGGAACAATTAGTAACGAGGTCAAAGGAATGAAAATAACCTACCTGCTCTACAGCATTTTTTATTTAAGCATTTGTTTTCTTTTCTATTTTGAACAGCTCTCCACCATTGCTGCAGCAATTATAGTGCTGTTATCTGCAATTTTTTATATAAAACCAGCAAAATCTGAATCAGCAAATAACAATTCGTCACTAGGTGCCGTGCAGTCGTTCAATAACAAAATTGCACAAAACATTACCAAAGCCACCTCAAAAAACGCCATGGGCGCAGCTGAAGTATCATTTTATGTTGATAGCTTATCTAAAGAAATAGACGCTTGTTATAACGAGAGTGAAACTGTCGGGCGTGCCACACACGAGCTTTCACAAAATAGTACTGAGCTCAGTGACAGCATGACCACTATTAATCAAGCAATGGTACAAACAGCGCAAGCCTCAAGCTCTGCCGATAGCCGCTTACAAATGGCCACCAGCCAAATTGATTCATTATCAGGCTCTATAGATAAAGTGGCCCAGCAATTAGATTTATTATTAAAAAGTGCCAGTGATATACAAAGCATTACCCAAGTTATTCAAAACATTGCAGAGCAAACCAATCTACTTGCTTTAAATGCAGCCATAGAGGCCGCTCGTGCAGGTGAGCAAGGTCGTGGTTTTGCGGTTGTTGCCGACGAAGTGCGTAACCTTGCAAATAAAACCAATGAAGCAACCAAACAAATTGCAGACATGCTTACAGACATTAACGCCAACAGTATAAAAACCAATGAAGATATGAAGCAGGTTTCACAGCAAAGTATTTCTGTAAAATCAGAGCTTGAAAACGTGGCTCAATCCTTTTTAACAATTAACCAAGATATTGGTGCCTCATCTACCGCGCTTGATAGTATGCATCAGTCTGTTTCTGCATTTCAGCATGCAACCACACAAATAAATAGCTCAGTCACTAGCATCAGTAGTTTATTGGGCGAAGTTACTAAAAAAGGCAGTACAATTTCTCAGCAAGCGTCTTCTTTATCGCTGGGATCAGAATCAATATTTAGAGAGCTTGAAAACATAGAGTATGACGCATTCTTTAAACCAATCCTGATATCGGCTAAACAAGCCAGTAAAGCAATTGGCGAATGTTTTGAGGGTTGGATCCAAAGCGGAAAAATAACCCAGCAACAACTTTTTTCGCAAAACTATAAACCCATCGAGAATACTAATCCAACCAAGTACACAACCGATTACGATAAACTTACAGATCAATCACTGCCGGCTATTCAAGAACCAATACTGGAAAATAAAGACATAATTTTTGCAGGAGCCGTTGATACTAAGGGCTACTTTCCTACTCATAACAAACGCTATAGCCAAGCCCTAACCGGTAACTTTGAAAAAGATTTAGTAAACAACCGTACTAAACGTATTTTTAATGACCCGACAGGAATTCGCTGTGGTAGCCACACCGAAAGCTTTTTATTACAAACCTATAAACGTGATACCGGTGAAATACTGCATGACCTTTCGGTGCCAATTTATGTAAACGGTAAACATTGGGGCGGGTTTAGAATAGGGTTTAAGAGTACAACTCATTAATTAATATAAAAAGGGAGACACATGGTCTCCCTTTTTATAGATGATGTGTTTATTTTTTAGAAAACAGCATACGTTTAAAGGTATTATCAGCCAAAATGTAATGATGAAATAATGCAGCCGCCGCATGTAAGCCTATTACGTAATACCCCACTTCGCCCGCAGTTTCGTGTATTTCTTTAATGGTTTTACCAAGCTCTTTGTTTTCACTTGCCAATGGAGGCAACTCTAAACCAAAAAACGGGATGGGTTTACCTGCTAAACTCAAAATTAACCAACCAGCTATAGGCATAGCAAACATAAACACATACAGCGCAATATGAACAAATGTAGCTAATTTATTTTGCCATTTTGCAGGCTCAGGTTGTATAACAGGTGCTGCACCACCCACTATACGCGCAACTAACCTCACACTAACTAAAGCTAGCACCGATAAACCCAACATAAAGTGCCACATTTTAAAGGCATCACGGGTTTCGGTACCCTTTTCAAATAATTCACGAAGTTCAATACTGCCGTACACAGTGACAATTAAAATAAACATCAACCAGTGCAAGGCTATAGAGAGTGTATTGTAATGAGTATCTGTATTTTTAAAATTCATAATACCTCCTAATAAACGCATTAAAGTTAAAAGCTCACTTATGCGTATGAGTACATGTTTACAGGCTAACCTTTAATCACTCACTGCTTAATGATCTAAAACATAAAATGAGTTACTAAGTCAGTTCAATGGTTTAATGGTTCTGGAATTTAAGTATTAGTTACAATAACTGAGCAAGCTTAAAATAAACTTAAATAGTAGGCATAAAAAAACGGCAACCTTAAGTTACCGTTTTAAACAATTAACGTGTTTTAAAAATAATAAACAGCAGCAAATGAAAGAGTATCGAGAACGACGAGTGATTTATACTAGCCAAAGCTTGAAGAATTGACTCTTATGATGCCTAAAGTCAAGATTTGCCCCTTTTGCTTGTTATATTTCACGGTACTCGGACTGAATTAAACCAAAGCATTTAAGGTCGTGAAACTGGTTTTTCCAGTAACCACTTTGGCGTCTTACACCTTCCTCTTTGAAACCAACCTTTAGAAGTAGTGATTCAGATGCTAAGTTCCCCAGAACAGTATCCCCTTGTATTCGGTTAAGTTTACCGCAAGACAGTTCACCTAAAAATGCAGCTTTAACTATTCGATGGATTGCTTCAGTGGCCAAACCCATGCCCCAGTACTGAGGCAATAAATCATACCCAAGTACGGCATTTTTCATTTTTGGACTCCAAGTATTAAAGCCACAAGTTCCGATAAATTTATCTGTTTCTTTTAGGCGAATAGCCCAACGAATACCAGAGTTTTCATTAAAGCGAGAGTTAAAGAACTCTATTAAGTTGCTCGCTTGTGATAGTTCAGTGAAAACTTCCAGATCATAGTATTCGACAACTGAATCGTCAGAGAATAACTCAAATAAGCTATTTGAGTCTTCTTTGCATAATTTATCTAACCTTAAGCGATTTGTCTCTAAAACTGGAAATGACAACCTGAATCCTCCTTGAAATATAACGCCTCAAACACTGGCGCAGCTTTGCTGCGTCCGAGTGCTTTGATTTGTTATGTTCTATTTTTCCACGATTTACCAAATGCCAGCTTATCTGAGCCAAGAGCTAAGAACTCATTGTCTTTTATCAACTTTTGGGTTTTCTCTTTAAATCGATTAATCTTGTCTATCGAAATAAATACCTGTTTTTCAGTAGAAGAATATTCCTCAAAAATATCCTCAATTGCATGATCTTCTATATTTGAGAACACTATCAAATCATGAATCAAAGCTGGCAGATACGTATTCTCCAAAAAACTCATATCCAAGGAAACCATGTTTGCATACGCCTTACCTGTCCCTGAATCTTCATTATGATCAAAGTCATATCTGGTCTCAGACAATTTAATCTTAGGTGAAACCGGATTTCCTTTATAAAATTTATTGATGTATTTTGACATGGCGTTATTCAAATCATTTTCAATAACAGTAAGCGACTTAGTATAACTTTCAACAATCTGGCCGGCAATCTCACCAACTTTATCATCAATTGTTGATTTTATTTCACGAAACCTAAGCTGATCGCGAATATCTTTCTCTTCTGATGATAGTTCAAGCATTTTATCAACTAAACCAGAAGGCTTTCCGACAACCCTTGCAGACTCAAATAATTTAATACCTTTAAAATTGCCGCTACGTGCGGCTTCTCGAATATTCATCAAACAACATAACAGCTTATTGAACACCACTTTGGGGGGTTATAAAACTCCAAAACGGCGTATATTACATTGCTCAATAATTCCACTAAACAACTTCAATGTAAACAAGTTATTACGCAAGTTCTAAATTATCGTTGTTAAAATACACCAAAACGACTTTTAATAATGTTATTAGATAAAACATCATCAACTGTCTATATACACAGTATCTTTTTAAGTTGAATATCGTTTATGAAATCTCTGTTTCTAATCATGATTAAATTATCAAGCTGCGATTTAAAACAAAAAAAAGCACAGCCCAAAGGGCTGTGCTTTTTAATCAACTAACACTCATATGTTTACAAACGTATGCCGCCGTCTATCTCTACTACACGGCCAGTAAAAAAGTCGTTTTCGATAATATACTGAGCAGTATGAGCAATTTCAGCGGTTTCACCTAAGCGCCCTACTGGTGTTACAGCCAGCATGCGCTGTTTGGCTTCTGGCTTCATTACATCGGTCATGGCGGTGCTAATAACACCCGGGGCAATGGCCCCAACGCGAATACCAAAACGGCCAAGCTCTTTAGCCCATGTAGTGGTTAATGCCACAACACCTGCTTTTGAGGCAGCATAGTTAGTTTGGCCAATATTACCCGCACGCGCTACGCTTGACATATTTACAATTACGCCGCCTTTGCCTGATTCAATCATGTGGCTTGCAGCTTCGCGCCCTGCCAAAAATACACCTGTTAAGTTAACGTCAATCACTGATTGAAATTGTTCAAGCGACATTTTTTTAACCACTTTGCCGTCTTTGGCTTTTATAAACATACCATCGCGTAAAATGCCGGCGTTATTAATTAATACCCCAATGTGACCAAAGTCACTGTTAATGGTATTAAATACGTCTTCAACTTCGCTCTCTACCGTTACATTAGCGCTGTAGCCTTTAATAGTTCCTGTTACGCCTGCTAATGCAGATAGCTGCTCGGTTGCTTCATTTAACTGGGCTTTCGCCATATCAATTAAGGCAATATTAGCGCCCATTAAGGCAAACTTTTGCGCCATTGCAAAACCTAAGCCTTGTGCGCCGCCGGTAATAACTACGGTATTATTTTTTATTTCCACGATACTTTCCTACTTCGAAAACAATTTAAAAATGGCACTAAAATCATCACTGCCTGCACCTTGGTGCTGCATCATAGTGTATAAATTTTTAGCCATTGAGCCCATTGGCGTCAGTGAATTACTCTGATGCGCCGCCTCCATAGCAAGGCCTAAGTCTTTAGCCATTAAATCGACCATAAAGCCAGGTTTATAGTCGTTACTAGCTGGTGCGGTTTCCATAACACCTGGGCAGGGGTTATAAAGTTCTAACGTCCAGTTTCGACCCGAGCTTGCGCTCATTATGTCGCTGAGTACTTTTGCGTCGAGGCCGTTATTAATGCCCATTTGAATGGCTTCACTGGTGCCTGCCATTAAAATACTCAATAGCATATTGTTACATATTTTAGCAACTTGCCCTGCGCCAATATCACCAGCATGGAATATGTTTTTACCCATATCGACTAATACAGTATTGGCTTTATCGAATGCAGTTTGCTCACCACCCACAATAAACGTAAGCGTACCCGCTGTTGCGCCTGCTACACCACCCGATACCGGGGCATCAACAAACGCAATACCTTGCTCGCTTAGGGCATGGCCTACATCACGAGCCGATTGTGCATCTATGGTTGAACAATCAATCACTAAGGTACTTTTACTCAGTACTTTAATTAAACCCGATTGCTCGTCTGTGCCTAAATAAAGTGATTTAACATGTTTGCTTGCCGGTAGCATGCTTATTAGCACATCAGCATCGTGCGCACAGTCACTTGCGCTTTGCGCCGCACTAGCCCCATGATTCACAAGCTCTTTAACGGCCTCTGCACTTAAGTCAAACACGCGCACACTGTGGCCAGCTTTAACTAAGTTTGCTGCCATTGGGCCGCCCATGTTTCCTAAACCAATAAATCCTATATTAAGTTTACTCATCGCTTTACCCTTGTAAATTTAGTTGTGAAAAGTACGGCTCTAGCGGATGTTGCTCGCCAAAGCGATTTGCAAAAAAGCTCTCTACTACTTCGCTTGGCACATTAGCTAAGGTTTTAAACTGCCACTGTGGCGTACCGTCTTTATCGATTAGTAAGGCACGTACACCCTCTTGAAACTCGCCCACTTCGCCAGCACGAACCGACATGCCTAATTCCATTTTAAAACAGTCAGCTAAGTTTTTGCCTTTGCTGTGTTTAAGCTGCTCACTCACTAAAGCACAACTTAATGGACAACCATGCGCCAACGATTTTTGTGCACGTTGTAGCCATTTGTCATCTGTGATTAGGTTTAAAATGTAATCTACCTGCTGCTGTAACGTGTCAAAGTCGCCTAACTTTTGAATTAGCGATAAGTTGGCTTTTAAATTGCCTTTAGGCATACGGCTAGAGTTGTTATCTAACTCAATAAGCAAGTTACTTAGCTTGTCGTGGTTTAAACTTGCTGTTTTACCCCATTTAGTATTGAGTAACGCTTCAACAAGCTCTGGGTATTTATCGGCATTTACAAAGTGATCGGCAAGCGATACAAGCTTAGCGTCTTCACAATTTATTGATGCCGAGGTCAGCCCTAAAAACAAACCAACATGAGCAGGCATTTTATGTAAAAAATAACTGCCACCTACATCAGGGTAAAGCCCAATGGTTTGCTCTGGCATGGCAATGCGTGATGTTTCAGTAACAACACGATGACTGGCACCGGCCATTAAACCTAAACCGCCGCCCATTACAATACCGTTACCCCACACTAAAATGGGTTTGTTGTAGCAATGAATTAGGTAATCGAGCTGATACTCTTGAGTAAAAAACTCTTCAACCAGTGAGCTCGGTTTACCCTCACTCATTGATTTGTGTAAGCTCACTACATCGCCACCGGCACAAAACGCTTTTTCACCTGCGCCTTTAAGAACCACTAATGCAATGTTATCGTCTTTGTCCCATTGCTGTAGTTGTGGCTCAAGTAAGCTGATCATCTCAAAATTTAACGCGTTTAATGACTTAGGCGCGTTAAGCGTAGCAAAACCAATGAGTCGGCCATTGTCTGTGGTTGCCGTTTCGAATACCACGGCAGCATCAGCTGAATTTAAACGGGTTAATTCACTCATTAGCCATTCACCCAATTAGCTTTGCGTTTTTCTAAAAAGGCGTTCACGCCCTCTTGCTGATCTTCGGTATCAAATAAACCAACAAACAGCTCTCGCTCCAATGGCAATGCATTCGCCATTGGCTGATGACGCCCTTTTTGAATCAGCGTTTTACATGCAGCAACCGACGATGGGCTTTGCTCTGACACTTGGTTTGCCAGTTTTAGTGCTTTAGCAAAGCTTTCACCTTGTGCAACTACTTCTTCCACTAAGCCAATTTGCAGCGCTTTATCGGCTTCTAAGCGTTCACCGCATAAAATCATGCGTTTTGCCCAGCCTTCACCCACTAGCCATGCTAAGTTTTGCGTTCCACCAGCACAGGGTAATAAACCCACTTTTGCTTCAGGCAATGCCATTTGTGCTTGCTCTTCGGCAATACGAATATCACAAGCAAGCGCTACTTCAAGCCCGCCACCCATTGCATAACCATTAATGGCTGCAACCGACACGCCTCTAAAATTAGTTAGCGCTTCAAACGCTTCACCAAATACACATGACATATCTGCAGCGACACCTTTGTCGCCACTGGCAAATACATTTAGGTCGGCACCGGCGCTAAAAAACTTTTCGCCTTCACCAGTCAGTACTAATGCATAAATATTTTTATTGGTGTTGAGCTGATTAACTGTGTCTTTAAGCGCTACTAAGGTGTCTTTCGTCCAGGTATTCGCTGGCGGATTCGACATAGTTAAAATAGCTACATGGCCTTCAATAGTTAATTCAATGCTAGGATTTGACATACTAATCTCCTTATAAAACTTCGCTGGCTGATTCGGCTAAGATACGACGTGCAATAATCACGCGCATAATTTCGTTAGTACCTTCTAGAATTTGATGAACACGTACATCGCGTACGTGGCGTTCAAGTGGATATTCTTTTATGTAACCGTAGCCACCATGAATTTGCAGCGCATCGTTACACACAGTAAAACCAACATCGGTTGCAAAGCGTTTAGCCATAGCACAATAAGTAGTTTTTTCACTGTCGTTAGTATCAAGTTTAAACGCCGCGAGTCGTACCATTTGGCGCGCTGCTACAAGCTCGGTATTCATATCGGCAATTTTAAATTGTAGCGCTTGAAACGCAGCCAATGGTTTACCAAATTGGGTACGCTCTTTTAAATACTCACGTGCGGTATTAAGTGCCGCTTGTGCAGTACCAATAGAACAAGTGGCAATATTAATACGGCCGCCATCTAAGCCTTGCATGGCAAACTTAAAGCCTTCGCCCTCAGCGCCTAACAAGTTTGCTGCTGGAATTCGTACATCTTCAAAACTGATTAAGCGTGTTGGCTGGGCATTCCAACCCATTTTTTCTTCTGCTTTGCCGTACTCAATACCTTTGGCATCTGCTGGTACAACAAACGCTGAAATGCCACTTGGGCCATCTTCCCCAGTACGTGCCATTACAACTAAAATTTCTGTTTCACCGGCGCCTGAAATAAACATTTTTGAGCCGTTAATAACATACTCATCACCATCACGAACTGCTTTAGTTTTTAATGACGCAGCATCAGAGCCAGAGCCTGGCTCAGTTAAACAGTAAGAGGCTAACAATTCGCCCATTACCAATTGCTCAACGTATTTGTCTTTTACTGCATCGGTACCAAAGCTTGCGATCATCCAGGTTGCCATATTATGAATGGTCAGCATAGCTGTAGTTGCTGTACAACCCAGTGCAAGTTGCTCAAAAATGATGCTTGAATCTAAACGAGATAAACCTAAGCCACCGGCTTCTTCTGGTGTGTATAAGCCACAAAAACCAAGCTCACCAGCGGCTTTAATGGTGTCTTTTGGGAAAATATGTTCGCGATCCCACTTAGCGGCATGTGGTGCTAGTTCAGATTCTGCGAATTGACGCGCCGTTTGCGCAAAAGCTTGTTGATCTTCAGATAAGTTAAAGTCCATGGTAGACCTCTTGTTGTGTTTTGTTTGTTGTCGGTGCATCCCATCAAGGGAGTTATTAGTGAGGAGCGACAACACTGTGTGTTGTGCCCCTCTTTTTTATTAATTATGCGGTTAAAATGTTACTTAAGATTAATACTCATATTTGGGCCTGAAGCGATATCATCTTCAAACCAGCGTGAGGTAATGGTTTTAGTTTCTGTGTAAAAACGAATACCTTGTTTACCATACGTGTGAGTATCACCGTAGAATGAGCCTTTCCAACCCGTGAACGAGAAAAATGGTAAAGGCACAGGAATTGGCACATTAATCCCCACTTGACCCACTTCAATTTCGTGTTGGAATTTACGTGCAACCGCACCACTTGAGGTAAATAGTGAAGTACCATTGCCGTAAGGGCTTTCGTTAATAAGCGCAATGGCTTCTTCAAGGGTATCAACAAACATACACGCCAATACTGGGCCAAAAATCTCTTCTTTGTACAAGTTCATATCTTTGGTTACATCAGTAAATAACGTAGGACCTACCCAGTTACCTTGCTCGTAACCTTCAACGGTAAAATCAGAGCCATCAATTAAACAGGTAGCGCCTTGTGCTTTACCATCGGCAATCAGTGATAAAATACGTGCTTTTGCAGCAGGCGATGTTTGTGGGCCATAAGCCGCGTCTGCATCATCCCAAACACCTGGGCGTACACCTTCAAAGCCTGCTTTAATTTCATCAACCCAGTCTTTTGCTTGACCAACAAATACCGCCACAGAAATACCCATACAGCGCTGACCTGCCGCACCTACAGAGGCACCCACAAGGTTATTAACAACATGCGATTTACTCGCATCAGGCATAATTACCATGTGGTTTTTAGCGCCAACACACGCTTGAACACGTTTTAAGTTTTGTGTGCCTTTAGAGTAAATATAGGCACCTACACCACATGAACCCACAAATGAAATAGCACGAACAGCTTTGTCTTCTAATAAGCGGTCTACTTGTGGTTTAGTACCGTGCACAACTTGTAACACACCTTTTGGTGCACCAGCTTCAATAAATAGCTCAGCTAAGCGCATAGGAGTAAGTGGATCTTGCTCAGACGGTTTTAAAATAAAGGTGTTACCACACACAATTGCCAGTGGGAACATCCACAATGGGATCATTGCCGGAAAGTTAAATGGCGTAATACCTGCACACACACCCAGTGGTTGCATGTAAGAATACGTATCGATTTTGCGCGCAACGTTTTCCATGGTTTCACCCATCATTAACGACGGCGCATTAGCAGCTTGTTCAACTACCTCAATACCACGCCACACATCACCTTTTGCATCTTCAAACGTTTTGCCTAGCTCATGACAAATAATAGTGGCTAGTTCATCATGGTTTTCTTTTAATAGCGCCGCGTATTTCATCATAATGCGCGCACGCTCAGTAATAGGCACATCTTTCCATGTTTTAAATGTTTCGCTTGCTGATGCAATCGCCGCATCCATCTCTGCGTCTGTAGCGCATGGCACTTGCGCGAGCACTTCTTGATTAGCTGGGTTTACAACATCAATTAATTCATTTGACGTTGACTGAACGAACTCGCCGTTAATTAATAAGGGTACTTGGTGCATAATAAATCCTATTGAGTCAATTTAATTGCCGCAGCGCTGTGATTGTTATAGTTGCTGCGGCTTTGTTATCAGTTAAAGTGCTTCGACTGCCATAGCAACGGCTTCACCGCCACCTATACACAAAGACGCAACGCCTTTTTTGAGGCCTCGGTTTTTAAGCGCATGAATAAGCGTTACTAAAATACGTGCGCCACTAGCACCAATTGGGTGGCCTAGTGCACACGCACCACCATTGACGTTTACTTTGCTTTCATCAAGCTTTAATTCGTTAATAGCCAGCATGGTGACCATGGCAAACGCTTCATTAATTTCCCATAAATCAACATCGGCGGTTGTCCAGCCAGCTTTTTCAAGAACGCTGTTCATTGCGCCCACTGGGGCTACGGTAAATTCACTTGGTTTTTGAGAATGAGTGCTATGAGCAACAATTCTACAAAGTGGTGTTAAACCCTCAGCTTTTGCTTTTGATTCGCTCATTAGTATTAGCGCAGCACCACCATCTGAAATAGACGATGAATTAGCGGCAGTAATAGTGCCGTCTTTTTTAAATGCAGCTCTTAAGCTTGGAATTTTTTCAGGTCGTGCGTTGCCAGGTTGCTCATCAATTGAAACAGTGACATCGCCTTTACGCGTTTTAATAGTGTGCGGAGTAATTTCGCTATCAAACCACCCATTGTCTATGGCTGCGTTTGCTTTACTTAATGAACCCAGTGCAAACGTATCCATTTGCTCACGACCAATACCATATTCATCGGCTGTGTCTTGAGCAAAGCATCCCATTGCTTTATTGTCGTAGGCGTCTTCTAGGCCATCACTCATCATGTGATCTTTAATTTCGCCATGTCCCATACGCATACCGCCACGGGCTTTAGGAATAAAGTAAGGTGCATTGGTCATGCTTTCCATACCACCAGCGATTGCTGATTCAATAGAACCTGCTTTAATAAGGTCATTCGCTAACATCGCTGCTTTTAATCCAGAGCCACATACTTTATTAATAGTGGTAGCGCCGGTGCTTAGTGCAAGCCCCGCTTTAAGCATTGCTTGACGCGCAGGTGCTTGGCCTAAACCGGCTGGCAATACGCAGCCCATAATTACTTCATCAATTGCATCATTGCTTAAACCCGTTTGAGCAAGTGCACCTGCAATGGCCGTAGCACCTAATTCGGTAGACTGCGCATCGCTTAGTGCGCCCATAAATCCACCCATTGGGGTGCGTTTTGCTGCTACAATTACAACGCTTTCGAAAGACATAAAAGGCTCCATTTTCAATTAACGCAAACATGTTTTATTATGTTTAGCTTAATGTTTAAACTAATCTGATAAATACGAGCATACATAAAATTTACGTTTACGCCAACGTAAATCTAAAATCAACTTTCTAATTAGTGTAAAAACTGTAAAGTTAGCTTGCTAAAAATTTATTACATACTGTCTAACTGGCTTATAACGTTTATAAACACTCAACTTCTGCTGCATTTCCGCTTTTATTTTATACGTCTAAAGTATAACAACCAGATCGCACTTTACCTTTACGTAAACTTCACTTATATTGGAGTTATTCGAATGAGGTAAACATTACAATGAAATCAGATAATCAAACAAACTTTGCAAATTCAGCCAACGAGCCGGCTAAAAACGAACAAACTTTTAGCATTAGTGAATTGGCTAAAGAATTTGATATTACCACCCGCTCTATCCGTTTTTACGAAGACCAAGGGTTAATATCACCAGAGCGCAATGGTCAAACACGTATTTACTCAAAGCGCGACAAGGTACGCCTTAAGCTAATACTGCGCGGTAAACGTTTAGGTTTCACCTTAGCTGAAACAGGTCGTTTGTTTGAACTGTATGATGCTGATAAATCAAGTGCAAAACAGTTAGTTACTATGCTTGACCTTATCAGTGAGAAAAAAGCCGATCTTTCACAACAGATGGATGACATTAAAGTGGTTCTTATGGAACTGGTCACCGCTGAACGTCGCTGTCGCGACACGCTTAGCAAAATAGATGAATAAAATATAACAACGTCATCAACACACAGGAATTAATCA
Source organism: Pseudoalteromonas sp. S1608 (assembly GCF_005887265.1). Taxonomy (GTDB): domain Bacteria; phylum Pseudomonadota; class Gammaproteobacteria; order Enterobacterales; family Alteromonadaceae; genus Pseudoalteromonas; species Pseudoalteromonas undina. Next base: position 122,031 of record NZ_PNDK01000002.1, on the reverse strand, counting down.
TGAGCACTATTTCACTATATAAAGAAATGAACTTTGGCCTTGGCGAAACTGCAGATATGATCCGCAGTCACGTAAACAGCTTTGCCAGTCAAGAAATTGCCCCACTAGCTGAAAAAACTGACCTTGATAATGCGTTCCCCAATGAACTTTGGCCGCAAATGGGTGAAATGGGCGTGCTTGGCATGACCGTGGATGAAGAGTTTGGTGGTGCTGGCTTAGGCTATTTAGAGCACGTTATTGCCATGGAAGAAATTAGCCGTGCAAGTGCCTCTATTGGTTTAAGTTACGGTGCGCATTCTAACCTGTGTGTTAATCAAATAAACCGTAATGGTTCACAAGCACAAAAAGAAAAATACTTACCTAAACTAATTAGCGGCGAGCACATTGGTGCACTGGCGATGAGTGAGCCTAACGCGGGCTCTGATGTTGTTTCTATGAAACTTAAAGCAGAGAAAAAAGGCGATAAATACATTTTAAACGGTAATAAAATGTGGATCACTAATGGCCCTGACGCTGATACGTTGGTAATTTATGCAAAAACAGATTTAAACGCCGGCGCTAAAGGGATTACAGCCTTTATTGTAGAAAAAACTTTCCCTGGTTTTTCAACCGCACAAAAGCTCGACAAACTCGGCATGCGTGGCTCAAATACCTGTGAATTGGTATTTGAAAACTGTGAAGTACCTGAAGAAAATATTTTAGGTAACTTAAACGAAGGCGTTAAGGTACTTATGAGTGGCCTTGATTATGAGCGTGTTGTTTTAGCGGCTGGCCCACTTGGCATAATGCAAGCGTGTATGGATATTGTGGTGCCTTACATCCATGAGCGTAAGCAATTTGACAGCCCTATTGGTCAATTTCAGTTAATACAAGGCAAAATTGCTGATATGTATACACAAATGAACGCAGCTCGCTCATATGTGTACACAGTAGCAAAAGCATGTGATCGCGGCGAAACCACCCGTAAAGACGCTGCTGGCGCAATTTTATATGCCGCTGAGCTTGCAACTAAAATGGCATTAGACGCAATTCAAATTTTAGGCGGTAATGGTTATATAAATGAATACGCAACAGGTCGCTTGCTGCGTGATGCGAAATTATATGAAATTGGTGCCGGCACCTCAGAAATACGCCGTATGTTAATTGGTCGCGAATTATTCACTGAAAGCCGCTAAGGATTAGTTATGACGATTTTAAAATCGAGCGTTAATCCGCATGATCCAAATTTTGTGCAAAATCACAACAACATGTCGGCGCTAGTGGATGATTTACGCAGTAAAGCAGCAACAATACGTTTAGGCGGCGGCGCTGCTTTAAAAGAGCGCCATGAAGGCCGTGGTAAATTGTTTGTCCGTGACCGTATTACCACTTTGCTAGATGAAGGCTCGCCATTTTTAGAAATATCGCAATTTGCTGCCTTTGGCGTTTATGAACAAGATATTCCTTGTGCCGGTGTGGTTGCAGGTATTGGTCGCGTTAAAGGCGTTGAATGTATGGTGATTGCTAATGATGCGACAGTAAAAGGCGGCACCTATTTCCCGCTGACTGTTAAAAAGCATTTACGCGCTCAAGACATCGCCGAACGTTGTCATTTACCGTGTATTTATTTAGTTGACTCAGGTGGCGCAAACTTACCTGAGCAAGACGACGTATTCCCTGACAAACTGCATTTTGGTCGTATTTTTTATAATCAAGCGCGTATGTCGGGTAAAGGCATTCCACAAATTGCTGTGGTTATGGGGTTATGTACTGCAGGTGGTGCGTATGTTCCTGCTATGGCCGATGAAAGTATTATTGTAAAAGAGCAAGGCACTATCTTTTTAGCTGGTCCGCCGCTGGTAAAAGCTGCCACCGGTGAAGTAGTTACTGCAGAAGAGCTTGGTGGCGCCGATGTACACTGTAAAACATCAGGTGTGGCCGATCATTACGCAGAAAATGATGCTCATGCCTTGTCGATTGCTCGACAGTGTATTGAACGTATTAACTATTCGCGCCCTACCTCACCATTACTAGAAGAAGTAAAAGCCCCTCGTTATGATATTAACGAACTTTACGGCATTGTCGGTACTGATCTTAAAAAGCCTTTTGATGTGCGTGAAGTCATTGCGCGTACTGTTGATGATTCATCGTTTGATGAATTTAAACGCTACTTTGGTGAAACACTGGTAACAGGCTTTGCCAGCATTTATGGTCATCCCGTAGGCATAGTGGCCAACAATGGTATTTTATTTAGTGAGTCTGCGCAAAAAGGCGCACACTTTATTCAATTATGCGCTCAGCGCAACATTCCACTGGTATTTTTACAAAACATCACTGGCTTTATGGTCGGTAAAAAATACGAGTCTGAAGGCATTGCTAAACACGGCGCTAAAATGGTGATGGCGGTATCGTGTGCTGATGTACCCAAATTTACTATTTTAATCGGTGGCTCATACGGTGCAGGTAACTATGGTATGTGTGGTCGCGCGTTTGAACCGACCATGATGTGGATGTGGCCGAATGCCCGTATTTCAGTTATGGGTGGCGAGCAAGCCGCTGGTGTGATGGCGCAAGTAAAACAAGATGGTTTAGCCCGCAAAGGCGAAAGCATGAGCGAACAACAAATTAACGATTTTAAAAAGCCAATCATCGATCAATATGAACAGCAAGGTCATCCTTATTATGCCAGTGCCCGTTTGTGGGATGATGGCATTATTGACCCTGCTGATACACGCAATGTTCTTGGGCTTGCACTTAGCGCAGCTAAAAATGCTCCTGAGCGTGAATCAAAATTTGGCGTATTTAGAATGTAATGGGAGCTTAAAATGTCAGTAACACTACAAATAACAAAATCTAATGTGGCTGTACTTGTTTTAAGTCGCCCAGAAAAACGCAATGCCTTTAATAGCGACGTTATCCATGAGCTTATTCAATGTATTGAACATGCTAATACGCTCGATATTCGTGCCCTTGTATTAAAAACTGAAGGTAAACACTTTTCAGCCGGTGCCGATTTAGCCTGGATGAAATCGATGGCAGATAACAACTATAACGATAATTTGGCCGATTCGATGCAGCTGGCTAAGCTAATGCAAGTATTAGCACAAAGCCCACACCCTACTATTTGTGCGGTACAAGGCGCAGCATTTGGTGGCGCATTGGGCTTAATTGCTTGCTGTGATATTGCGCTCAGTAAAGACGACGCCCAATTTTGTTTAAGTGAAGTTAAATTAGGTTTAATTCCTGCTGTTATAAGCCCTTATGTAATAAAAGCTATTGGTGAACGCGCTGCTCGTCGTTACTTTTTAACGGCTGAAGTATTTGATGCGCATACGGCTAAACAGCTGGGGCTAGTTCACCAAATTACAGGGAATTTAGACTGTGCACTGGATAACCTATTACAAACGCTGATAGATAATGGCCCGGTAGCGGTTAAAGCAGCTAAAGCGCTAATTAATGATGTGGCAAACAAAGAAATCGATAACGAAATAATTGCGCTCACTGCAGAACGTATAGCCAAAATTCGTGTATCAGACGAAGGTCAAGAAGGTCTAACTGCCTTTTTTGAAAAACGCCCTCCCCAATGGCAACTCTAGGACGCATTATGAACACAGTACACTTACAAAAAATTCTGATTGCTAATCGCGGAGAGATTGCTTGTCGTATTATGCGAACAGCAAAGCAAATGGGCTTGACCACGGTTGCGGTTTATTCAGATGCAGATAAAAACGCTCAACATGTGAAAATGGCGGATGAAGCCTACCATATTGGTGCAGCGCCGAGTAAAGACTCATACCTAGTTGCAGATAAAATACTTAACGTTGCCAAAATGAGTGGCGCCGATTGCATTCATCCTGGTTATGGATTTTTATCTGAAAACAGCGAATTTGCTAATGTTTGTGAAGCCAATAACATTGCCTTTATTGGGCCACCAGCAAGTAGCATAGAAGCTATGGGCTCTAAAACCCGTGCAAAAGAAATTATGGCAGCCGCTAATGTTCCTTTGGTGCCAGGTTATTATGGCGATAAACAAGACCCTAGCTTTTTACAAGCTGAGGCTGAAAAAATTGGCTACCCTGTGCTTATCAAAGCGGCCTTTGGTGGCGGTGGTAAGGGCATGCGTATAGTTTCAAAAGCCAGTGAGTTTATAAGCGCATTAGAAGGTGCTAAACGTGAAGCTACTGCCGGTTTTGGTAATGATCTGGTTTTGCTTGAGCGTTATGTTGACCAACCACGCCATGTTGAAGTGCAAGTATTTGCTGATAACTATGGCAACTGTGTGTATTTAGGTGATCGTGATTGTTCATTGCAGCGTCGGCATCAAAAAGTGATTGAAGAAGCGCCTGCCCCCGGTTTATCAGACTCATTGCGAAAAGAAATGGGCGAAGCCGCGGTAAGATGTGCCCTAGCAATTGACTACCGAGGCGCTGGCACTGTGGAATTTTTACTCTGTGGTGATGAGTTCTTTTTCATGGAAATGAATACTCGCTTGCAAGTAGAGCACCCAGTGAGTGAAATGGTCACCGGCGTTGATTTAGTTAATTGGCAAATTAATGTAGCCAGTGGTTTAGCGTTACCTTTAGCGCAAGCAGATATTCAGCTACAAGGCCACAGCTTTGAAGCACGTATTTACGCTGAAGATCCAAGTAATGACTTTATTCCGTGCTCTGGCACTATTGAGGCACTATATACGCCCGCTAACAGTGAATATGTTCGTATTGATACTGGTATTGCCCAAGGTGATGAAATAAGCCCGTATTACGATCCAATGATTGCCAAACTGATTGTTCATGATGATAACCGCGACCAAGCACTTTCCCGTTTACAACAAGCATTAACACAATTTCATTTAGCCGGATTTAGCACTAATATCAGCTTTTTATATAATTTAGCGATTCATCCACGCTTTAAACAAGGTGCTCCAAGCACCCACTTTATTGCAGAGCAAGGTGAAGCGTTAGTTACTATTGACCCGTCTTTATTACAAACTAGCCGCTTAATTGCAGGTTTTGCGTATTTAGCATCACTTGGTAGTAATACAAGTAGTGCAAATCCATGGCAACAATTACATGGGTTTAGTTTAAATGCGCCGCAACAAGTTAACATTCCATTTAGCGATACCCCCTTAAACGCAATAAAAACCGCGCAGGGCTATAGCATGACCATTAATGACAACACCTTTGAAGTGCAAGGTGAGTTAACTAATGGCTACTGCAACGTATCGATTAATGGCGCTAAACACACTGCGCATGTTAGCCACGTTGATAATGCCATTACTGTAATGAACCAAGCACTGCAAACTAAGTTTGAATGTGTTGATAAACATTTCATAAGCTCACATGAAAATGAGGCATTACCCCTTGCTGCGCCACTTAATGGTACTGTAGTTAAACACTTGTTAGAGGTGGGAAGCACTATTACTAAAGGCGATGCAGTGGTTATAATTGAAGCAATGAAAATGGAATACACGCTTAATGCCCCACATGATGGCGTATTAAAAAGTTACTGTTTTGCTGAGGGTGAACTGGTAAGCCATGGCGCTTTACTGGCCATAGTCGAAGACACAACTGCAGAGGAACCCGCTTAATATGAGTTCATTATTACCTAAAGCAGTGCGCATTGTTGAAGTGGGCGCCAGAGATGGACTTCAAAATGAAGCCGCTGTAGAAACTGCTGATAAAATAACGCTTATTAACGCACTCGCCGCTGCAGGCATAAAAGACATAGAAGCTGGTGCGTTTGTCTCACCTAAATGGGTGCCACAAATGGCAGACTCTAGTGAAGTAATAAGCGCACTTAATTTACCTGAGGTTAATCTCAGTGCCCTTACCCCTAATTTAAAAGGGGCAGAGGCAGCTCATGCTGTAGGTATTAAAGAATTTGCAATATTTACCGCAGCGAGCGAAGCATTTTGCCAAAAAAATATTAACTGCTCTATTGAGCAAAGTTTGGCGCGTTTTAGTGAAGTTATGGCTTTTGCAAAGGCGCATAACATTCGCGTGCGCGGTTATGTAAGTTGTGTGTTAGGTTGCCCGTATGAGGGAGATGTTGACCCTCATACTGTACTGGCTGTTGCTGCTAAACTCTTAAAAATGGGATGTTATGAAATTAGCCTAGGTGACACCATAGGTGTTGGCACACCCGCTAAAGTAATAGAGCTACTTACATTGCTACTTAAACATATTGATAAATCTAAACTTGCTGTACATTTTCATGACACATACGGGCAAGCGCTCACAAATATTTACGCTGCTCTAAACCTTGGTATAGCAACGGTTGACAGTGCTGTTGCCGGCCTTGGTGGCTGCCCATATGCCAAAGGCGCGTCAGGAAATGTTGCCACCGAAGATGTTGTATACTTACTGCAAGGACTTGGCATTGAGCATGGAATTGATTTACAAAGGCTTGCTGAGGCAGGTTGGCAAATTACGAGTGCACTGAACAAACAACCTGCTAGCAAGGTTTCTGCAGCATTACACGCACAATAATTAAATAGCACAGAATGAGGAGTCACTCATGGCCGGTTTTGATAAAGTAGTTTCTAGTTATGAAGCTGCAATGGAAGGTTTAAAAGACGGCGATACAATAATAGCCGGTGGTTTTGGCTTATGTGGTATCCCTGAGGGTCTAATTGCCCAAATTAAAAAAATGCAAACTAAAGAATTAACCGTTGTTTCCAATAACTGTGGTGTTGATGACTTTGGTTTAGGGCTGTTACTGCACGACAAGCAAATTAAAAAAGTGGTCGCCTCATACGTTGGCGAAAATGCCTTGTTTGAACAGCAGCTACTCAGTGGCGAGATTGATGTAGAACTTACGCCACAAGGTACTCTTGCTGAAAAAATGCGTGCTGGTGGTGCAGGAATACCTGCTTTTTACACAGCCACAGGTTATGGCACACCGGTTGCTGAGAGTAAAGAAGTAAAAGAGTTTAATGGTCGTCCATATATTTTAGAAGAATCAATTACCGGTGAATTCGCTATTGTAAAAGCATGGAAAGCGGATCGCTACGGCAACTTAGTATTTCGTCATACAGCCATGAACTTCAATCCAATGGCGGCTACTGCGGGTAAAATTACCGTTGCAGAAGTAGAGGAAATTGTTGAACCAGGCGAACTTGAGCCAAGCCAAATACATACGCCAGGAATTTTTGTTAACCGCGTTATAAAAGGTAACTTTGAAAAACGCATTGAACGTGTTACCACACGAGATTAAGCAGGAGCACTAACAATGGCATTATCACGTGAACAAGTCGCAATGCGCGTAGCTCAAGAGTTACAAGATGGGTTTTATGTTAATTTGGGCATTGGTATTCCGACACTCGTCGCAAACTATGTACCCGATGGCATAGAAGTTATGCTACAGTCCGAAAATGGTCTTTTAGGCATGGGCGAATACCCTACTAAAGCCACTGTTGATGCGGATATGATCAACGCGGGTAAAGAAACCGTGACGGCAGCTACCGGTGCAGCTATATTTAATAGTGCAGATAGTTTTGCCATGATACGGGGTGGTCATGTAGACTTAACCGTTCTGGGCGCGTTTGAGGTAGACCAAAACGGTTCTATAGCCTCATGGATGATCCCTAAAAAATTAATTAAAGGCATGGGCGGAGCGATGGATTTAGTCGCAGGTGCAAAAAACATTATTGTTACCATGACCCATGCCAGTAAACACGGCGACTCTAAGTTATTAGAAAGCTGTACGTTACCGCTAACGGGCGTTAACTGTGTTAAAAAAATAGTTACTGATTTAGCCGTTCTAGAAGTAAAAGACGGCGCATTTCATTTACTAGAACGCGCACCAGGCGTATCAGTTGATGAAATTATTAGCAAAACGGCAGGTAAATTGCTTGTTAATGGTGATATTCCTGAGATGGTGTTTTAAACCACTCATAATTTCACTCTGTACCGACCTCATTCCCAGTGCCAATGGCGCTGAGTTACCCAAAATCCCTCGTAAGAGGGATTTTTTTTGTCTATATTTTAGTTTTTGCACTATAGTGACAATTTAACGCACCACTTAGGTGAATTCGACCTAATAAAATAAATAAATTGCTGATATAGTTAGTTTTTATTTTTGGTTTAATTATTGCCTATTACTAGGCGATTGAAATAACTTTATACTGGATACCATGCAAACACCTATTCGCGGCCTTCGCTCTTTTTGTTTTGCCGCAAAAAGCTTAAGTTTTAAACATGCTGCTAAAGAGCTTTACTTAACGCCCTCGGCTGTAAGCCACCAAATTAAACAGCTAGAAGAGCAGCTAGGCATTGATTTATTTCAAAGACAAACTCGCTCTATTAGTTTAACGCCTGCAGGTAAAAACTTTTTTGAAGCAATTTATCCAATTATAAATATGCTAGAGAGCACCATTAATGAATTTAGTCAGTTACAACAAAATGTAAACTTAACCATTACCCTGCCCGAATTTTTTGCCAGTGAATTGTTAATGCCTAAGCTCAGTGAATGGACCAGCGAGCACCCTAATATTAATTTACACATGGATACCCTTAAAACTCGAAAGGAATTAACCCGCCAGAGTGATTTATCAATAATTTTATCTTCAAGTAAACCACTTGATGGACTGGCTACCGAGTTATTTAATTTAGAATATATTCCAGCGTGTAATAAAAAACTGCTTGAACAATGGCAAAACGATCATTGTCAGGCACTTAACCAAGTACCCCTTATTGTGCATAAAGCAAGGCCTTGGGCTTGGCATCAGTGGGCAGAAAAAGTTGGGATTGATGACTTTTCACCAACACAAATTATTCAAATAGATAGTATGTTTGGTGTAGCAAGGGCGGCGCAGCAAGGAATGGGGATTGCACTTATTCCTCTACCAATTAGCCAAAGCTGGCTGGATGAGCAATGGCTCTATAAACTGTTTGAACAACCCCTTACCACCAAAGATAAATACTACTTGGTACAACACGGCTCTAGTACAGCAAACCACCCGCTCGACTTGTTTGCCAAGTGGGTAATTAACACCTTCAGACAAACAAAGTGACTATTAATTAAACGCCCTTTTATGGGCGTTTTATTATTTACGACCTTTTTAAAATATTTTTTTCGTGTCTCACGTAAACCTCAAAAAATAAAATATAACCAGCATTATCAACCACTTGAGCAACTGCTTGTTGACTGAGTTTATAGATTAGTTTTTTTCACTTATTAGTTTTGTTTTTATCGCTTGTCGAAATTGAGTAAAAGCTCTAAAGTTAACTCAACAAATCAGCAACGACCAAAAATAATAAAACGCGTTACTGAAACCAAATTTAATTAGTTTGTAACAACAAGCTAGTAAAAAAGAATCTTTATTGTGTGTGAAGATGTTGTCAGTGTAAAAAACAGCTCAAGTTCGGTGGTGACTTAGCTTGGGTTGTTTTTATTTTACGCTTACACCCGCCAATAAATATAAGAATCTTTATTGTGTGTGAAGATGTTGTCAGTGTAAAAAGCAACTCAAGTTCGGTGGTGACTGAGCTTGAGTTGTTTTTATTTACATTCACATCAGCAACAATAATTCAGCATTAGTTATTACTAATACAACCCCCCGAATCTTTATTGTGTGTGAAGATGTTGTCAATTGAAATGCAGCGACCTTTTTTAAGTATCGCTGCTTTTTTTTGCTTAAAATTTGCCTATTTGCTAATTAGCTTAAACATCATCTGATCTGTTTATTTCATCGCGAGCAACAAATTCTAATACAGTAGCATTAATACAATATCTATCTTGACCATTTGGCCCTTCACCCGGGAATAAATGCCCTAAATGAATCCCGGTACTTTTAGATTTAAGCTCAATACGTTGCATGCCCCAACTGTTATCTTCATGCTGCGTTACGCTGTCTTTTACAGGGTGTGTAAACGACAACCAGCCAGTACCCGAATTAAATCTGTCACGGGTATCAAACAAGGGTTCACCACTGAGTTTATCGATAAAAATGCCATCGGGGGTGTTTTTAAAAATAGCGTACTCTTTGCAATACGGGCTGTCGGTTTTAGCGTTAAACGCTACTTTATAAGCTTCACTGTCACCGAGTTTAAATGCACCTAGCGCTTTATAAAACAGCTCGGCATCCATATAACCTTGGCGAGAATACACTTCTACTCCATCTTCTAAAAATAGTATGGTGGGTGTAGCCCAGGTAGCCGATTTGATGGTTAAGCCATTTAGCTGATCAGCATGACGAAATGTCATTGGTATTGTGCCTTTATAGTCATTAGCTACCGCCGCTTTAAATTTTTCACAGTAAGGGCAGTAATCGCGAGAGTCTAAAATAACAATTTGTTTGCCAGTGGACAATGCAGTGTTATCAACCTGCTGCTTTTCATCTTGACTAAAAACAACGCCGGTTGAATGATCTGGGCAATAACCGTTTGGATTTTTTTCAAGGTAATTTTGGTGATATTCTTCAGCAGAATAAAATTGCTCTAGTGGCTTAATTTGTGTAGCTATTGTTCCATAACCTGCTTTGGTGAGTAACTGCTGGTATTGCTGTGTTACAGCAATCGCGGTGTTTGCTTGCTCGTCACTTGTAGTTAAAATAATAGAGCGATATTGTGTGCCTACATCATTACCTTGGCGGTTTTTTTGAGTCGGATCGTGGCTTTCGTAATAATTTTGCAGCAGCTCTTTTGCCGAAATAATATTGCTATTAAATGTAACCTGCACCACTTCAGCGTAGTTATCTTCATCAAAGCGACGCGATAGCTTAGTTATATTCCTGTAGGTTGGTTTAAACCCATGCCCATCGGCATAGCCCGACTCTGCATCGAGTACCCCATTAAGTGCTTCATAGCGTTTTTCTGCCCCCCAAAAACAACCCGAGCCAAGCACTAGCTTTTCTACATGCATGGTGGCATTTAAATCACTGGATTTAGTTACCTCATCTGACGAGATAGCGCTCATCGTACTTAGTAATCCCAACATAGCAAATGTAGCTAATATTAACCCCTTAAACATACGATTACCTCTTAGTTTTAGTTACTTTTAAGCAGACCTGTAAACTCAACAATTAATTTCACACACAACAAAACTTTACGAATGAGGGAGTTTATTCGATCCGAGCTTGTCTATTAATATCGTAATAGTACAACGACTGTGATAGCTTAAATGTAATTAATATTAATGAGTTATCGATATGAGCATGATTCCTAGTATAAAAATTTTAACGAACTCTAGCCTGCTTTTTGATGTTTCTCACTACAGCGAACCACACATACTTGCAACGCAAAAAAAGCTTTGGGCACTCGCCCAACACTGTAAAAACAGCAATGAATTTATCGATTTGGTACCAGCTATGAACTCGTTAACTTTGTATTTAAAGTCCTCAGAAATGCTTAATAAATGGTACAACACCTTAGCTAAGTTATGGGAGGAAGTAGATGATTACCCGTTTGATAGCCAGCACCACCAAATTAATACCTACTACCAAGGTGAAGATTTAGATTATGTAGCTAACTATCATCAACTCACAATTGATGAAGTGATTAACTTACATAGTAAAGAGTTATATCACGTTCTATTTTTAGGCTTTGTTCCCGGTTTTCCTTATTTACATGGGCTCAACTCACGGTTATTTACCCCAAGGCGCGATAATCCGCGAGTGAGTGTACCTAAAGGCGCAATTGCCATTGGAGCAGACCAAACAGGTATTTACCCTGAAGATTCGCCAGGTGGTTGGCATATTATAGCTCACACTGATGCCTGCTTATTTGATTCTAAAGCGGCTAATCCTTGCTTATTTAAACCTGGCGATACCATAGAGTTTGTGCCTGTAAAAGGAGTAAGCAATGATTAAAGTAATCAAGAGCGGTATTCAACTAACAATCCAAGATTTAGGCCGTGTGGGTTTTCGACATTTAGGGGTAAGCCGCTCAGGCAGCCTTGATACCTATGCACACATTATTGCGAACCGTTTATTAAATAACACCGACAACGCTACCGTGCTGGAATTAACCGTGGGTTTATGCGAACTGCAATTTCAGTGTGATACCGTTATTGCCCTTCATGGAGCCGACCTCAAAGCAACCCTTGATGGACACCCACTTTATCCAGGCTGGAGTTACCCAATAAAAGCAATGCAAACACTTAAATTTGCAACTGGCCGTGGTGGCTCCCGTGCTTATATTGCAGTAAAAGGCGGTATTGAATGCCCAGAGGTTATGGGTTCTAAATCTACCGATTTAGGGGCAGCCATTGGAGGCTTTAATGGCCGTGCACTGCAAAGCGGCGACGTGCTAGCCATAAGTCCTTATACTAAACCTTGGTTAAGTAATAAGGGCGCCCTTACCCCACCTAAACGTAATATTATCCGTTTACATGTTGGTCCTCATTATGAGCTACTAACACCCGAGTGCATTAATGCTTTTTGTGATACCGCATTTACTATTAATCCAAATAGTAATCGTATGGGGGTGCGCTTAGATCATAAAAATGCTGATATTATGCAACATAAACTTTCATTGCCCTCTGTAGCCGTAGCACCTGGGAGCATACAGCTTCCACCTGATGGCAATCCTATAGTGTTATTAAATGACGGGCAAACAACGGGGGGTTATCCTTTAATAGCGCATGTGATAGAAGCCGACTTACATCAGTTTGCACAATTTAGAACTGCCGATCCAATCACCTTTGAATTTGTATCACTTGAGCAAGCAAATGCTGCAAAAAATAAGCTCGATGCTCACCTAGCACAACTTAAGCTGAGTTTAAGCCGCTACTGGGATTAATTAATAGTGCACTCACGCTCACTCACTGAGTAAGTCAACCGCTATTTATTTAGTTTTCGCTTTGCACTTTCTTGGTGCAAGGCAAACTAATTGTTGAAATTTAATTTAACTTTAATGTAATTTTAAATTAAAAATTGCACATTGCATTTTAATCTCCTTGCCAATATCACCACATTGGTGCAGCGCCAATTTATTTGGTGCATAAATTATTCTTATTATTTTAAAAAAGCCATGTGACTTAGGTATTTATTTCTGATAAAACAAGGTTAGTCTTTAGCAAACTCGCTATCGTAGGCACTTAATAGGAATGAGGAAAAATTATGTGTTCAATATTCGGCGTACTCAATATTAAATCGGATCCCAGCCAGTTACGCGCTCAGGCAATCGAAATGTCCAAACTGCTTCGCCACCGCGGGCCTGATTGGTCAGGGGTGTATTCATCAGACAAAGCAATTTTAGTGCACGAACGCTTAGCAATAGTTGGCGTATCAAGCGGTGCGCAACCATTATACAACCCAGAAAAAACGCATATTTTAGCGGTAAATGGCGAAATTTATAACCACAAAGAGCTTGCCGCTAATTTAGAAGTCGAGTTTGATTTTCAAACCCAGTCAGATTGTGAAGTTATTTTAGCCCTGTATAAACAAAAAGGGCCTGCATTTTTAGATGACTTAAATGGTATTTTTGCCTTTTGTTTATATGATGAAGAGCAAGACGCTTACCTAATTGGTCGCGACCACATTGGTATTATTCCGCTGTATACAGGCCACGACGAGCATGGCAACTTTTATGTAGCATCAGAGCTAAAAGCGCTTTCACCTATTTGTAAACATATTGAGGAGTTCCCACCGGGGCATTACCTTTACAGCAAAGACGGTAAATTAACACCTTACTACCAACGTGATTGGCAAAGCTACGACGCAGTTAAGAACAACGATGCCAAGGCAGAAAATGTAAAAGATGCTCTAGAAGCCGCGGTAAAACGCCAACTAATGTGTGACGTACCCTACGGTGTATTACTATCTGGTGGATTAGATTCGTCGGTTATTTCAGCTATTACTCAACATTTTGCCGCAAAACGTATTGAAGACAACGATGAAAGTGATGCTTGGTGGCCTAAACTGCATTCGTTTTCAGTGGGTTTAGAAGGCTCACCCGATTTAGCTGCAGCGCAAAAAGTGGCTGATATGATAGGCACTATTCACCACCCTATTATTTTTACTATTCAACAAGGTATTGATGCTCTTAAAGAAGTGATTTATCACATTGAAACCTATGATGTAACTACTATTCGTGCCTCAACCCCTATGTACTTAATGGCACGCCAAATCAAAGCTATGGGCATTAAAATGGTGCTTTCAGGTGAAGGAGCCGATGAATTATTTGGTGGTTATTTATATTTTCATAAAGCACCCAATGCACAAGAGTTTCATGAAGAGCTAAACCGTAAAGTATCAAAACTGCATATGTTTGATTGTTTACGTGCTAATAAATCAATGGCTGCCTGGGGTGTTGAAGCACGCGTGCCATTTTTAGATAAAGAGTTCGTTGATGTGGCCATGCGCATCAACCCAGAAGCTAAAATGTGTAAAGACGGAAAAATTGAAAAACATATTTTGCGTGCTGGCTTCGATGGCTACCTACCAGACGAAGTGTTATGGCGTCAAAAAGAACAATTCTCTGATGGTGTTGGCTACAGCTGGATTGATACTTTAAAAGAGTATGTGAATGAGCAAGTAACGGATCAAGAACTAGCGAATGCTAAATTTAAATACCCAATTAACACGCCAGATTCAAAAGAAGCGTATTTTTACCGCCGTATTTTTGAATCGCACTTCCCGGGCGATGCCTCTGCTAACTGTGTACCACATGGTAAATCAGTAGCATGTTCAACCCCCGAAGCACTGGCGTGGGATGCATCATTTCAAAACAATGCGGATCCATCTGGACGCGCCGCAGGCGTCCACAATGAAGCATATAAAAAATAGTTACCCCCCTATCTACGCTGCAGGTTAAAAACTGCAGCTTTTCTTCGCTGTCTTTGTTAATAATTTCTTGAAAATTTTATTCCACTAAAAGAAGTGAATGAGAAATCAAAACCATTCAATTTAATCATTTATGTTTAATCACTGTTGTTTGTCACTTCTTTACAAGCGCAGCGTTTCTTTGCCATTTTTATAAATTAAATCTCAAAGGTGAGATAAACCTTTGACCAATTTAGTTTAAACAGTAAGATTTAGTCGCTTTTTATAAAAACTATTTTAATCTCGCTTTTTCATTAACCTCATGAAAAATAGCTATCTAGCTCATTACCCCAAATCATAAAAACATAGTTAAAATGTCATTAAAAAATCATTTAATAAATTAATAGTGATTTTAAAACGCTGAGTTAGTTTTTACGTATTCAATAGCGTTTTTTAGTTATTTACTTGTCTGATTAAGCCGAATATTCATTCACTTAGCTTTGCATTCAATGCTATATACGACTATAAAATAATTAGCTGACACATTAGTTATCATTTGTTCAGCTGCCAGATATGTACAATAAAAAGACAAAAGTAGCTTAAAGTTTTGCCAAAGTGTTAAATCTTTTGCATTTAATATTTAATTCCCCTATTAGTAAAGGTATGATGGGCAATTAAATTAGTTAGTCTTCTAACTATTCGTGTTATTAGCTTTAGTTATAAATCTAATAAGACGAATACAGTGAACTATAAAAAAACTGGCATTAAGCCAACCTGTTTCATTAACCAATGAGGTATTGCATGAGCGAGAATCATGACAAGTACAGTATTGATAATACGGACTACACCGTAGGTCAAGACAACGTACAAAAGTGGGGATTTGATATACATAACCCTGTATTCGGGATCAGTGCAGGGTTAATAGCACTTTTTTTAATCGCCGTACTAGTGTCAGATGCCGAAGTAGCTAAAACAACACTAAATGGTATCAAAACCGATATTATTAATAATTTTGACGGCTTATTTATGTGGGCTGCCAACTTCTTTGTTATTTTTTGTTTAGTTTTAATTTTTTCACCATATGGCAATATCCGCTTAGGCGGTGACGATGCTAAACCATCGCATTCTCGTATTTCTTGGCTGGCAATGTTATTTGCTGCAGGTATGGGTATTGGCTTAATGTTCTGGGGTGTTGCTGAACCAGTTGCATACTACACTGGTTGGTATGAAACGCCGCTCAATGTAACAGCTAACACACCAGAAGCCGCGAAAATGGCAATGGGTGCAACTATGTTCCATTGGGGTCTTCACCCTTGGGCAATTTATGCTGTAGTTGCGCTTTCGTTAGCATTTTTTACTTACAATAAAGGCTTACCGCTTTCTATTCGTTCGATTTTTTACCCAATTTTAGGTGATAAAGCGTGGGGGTGGCCTGGTCACATAATTGATATTTTAGCTGTATTAGCAACCTTATTTGGTTTAGCAACGTCACTTGGGCTAGGTGCACAACAAGCTTCTGCCGGTATTAATCATGTATTTGGTTTTGAAGGTGGCGTAGGTTCACAAATTCTGGTTATTACAGGTGTTACGTTACTAGCAGTCGTCTCTGTTATTAGAGGCATTGATGGCGGCGTTAAATTACTTAGTAACGTAAATATGCTCATTGCTTTAGTATTACTAGTATTTGTATGTTTAGTTGGTTTTGCGGTCTCTATGGGTAATATCCCTAACACGGTAATGGGGTATGTAGAGAACATTATTCCATTGAGTAACCCACATGGCCGTGAAGATGAAACATGGATGCATGGTTGGACAGTATTCTACTGGGCTTGGTGGATTTCATGGTCACCGTTTGTAGGTATGTTTATTGCGCGTGTTTCGCGTGGTCGCACAATCCGTGAATTTTTAACCGCGGTATTACTTATTCCAACAGCGGTTACTATCCTGTGGATGTCTATCTATGGTGGCATCGCAATTGACCAAGTAGTTAATGGTATTGGTGCTCTTGGGACTGACGGTCTAACAAGTGTCCCTATGGCGATGTTCCAAATGCTTGATGAAATGCCAATGGCGAGTGTGCTTTCTTTCATTGCTATTGTATTAGTACTGGTATTCTTTATTACTTCTTCTGATTCAGGATCACTTGTAATTGATTCAATCACAGCAGGTGGCAAAATTGATGCACCGGTACCACAGCGTATTTTTTGGGCTACTGTTGAGGGCGCAATTGCTGCTGCATTACTTTGGATTGGTGGTACTCAAGCGATTGAAGCACTACAAGCTGGGGCTATTTCAACCGGTCTACCGTTTACCATTGTTTTACTATTAATGTGTGTAAGCTTAATTTTAGGTTTACGAACTGAGCCTCGCCCAGTTAAATAACACCCTACATTAAAAAACGCCGCTAATTGCGGCGTTTTTTTTACTCTATTTTTCCTATAATATTTTATAACGTTTCGCTAAAGCCAAATTTCACTTAGTGGTGTATCTAACCGATAATGATAACTCAGCTGAGCTTGCAGTAATTCTGCGGTGGCTAAAGCGTCAGTCAGTGCATTATGGTTTTGATACAATGGCAAGGAATAACGCTCCCTTGTATCACTTAACCGTAATGAGCCTAGTTTTGTATTAAATAGCCTACCTAGTAGCCCTTGACGCGCTCTAAGCGCTCGCCTTTCAATTTCCATAGTGTCAACTAGAGCAAATTCAATCCCTTCTTTTATACGTGTGAGCAGCGCATTATAAAAAAAGTGGCGCTCAATGGCGGCATAATGCACCACCACCACTTTCCCTTTAAGTGCATCAAGAAGTGGGGCTAAAATTCGATTGAGGTCGGGAGCTTCGTCCACTTCTGAGTGGGTAATACCATGGATAACAATCGACTCTTCACTCAAATCTCGTCGTGGTTGTACTACCCAATGGCGGCTCTCTTTACAGTAAATACGATTAACATTGAAAGGCACTAACCCCACACTAACAATATCATCGGTATTAGCGTCCAGACCTGTTGTTTCAAAATCTAGCGCCACAAAAGGTACATCTTTAAGTGGAGCAGTCTGATTGGTAAATGCCTGCTTATAAAACTCCTTAAGCAACGAGTTTTGCGCACTATGTAAAAGCTGCTCGTAACGACGTGGCCAATCTAACGGTGATTTAGCCATAACTTATTTCACACCTGAATGAGCAGAATAACTAAACTTTAAAAAGCTTTGCGCTTTTTCTAAAATCGCAAAAGCTTCTTTTAAATTACTTTGCTCAAATGGTGAGAGTAAATGCGGGTCTAAATCATTATCGGGCGCTTCCCCCTGCTCTATCTGCCATGCCTGATGGCGAATACGTACAGTGGCAATATATTCAAATGCATCACGCAAATCTTGTGCTTTGCCTTTGGGTAATAAGTTAGCCTCGATAATATCCTCTAAGCGCTCAAACGAATTTTGTTTACGTGAACCGACCGCTAATGCATGAACGCGAACCACATCAGATAGCGGCGCTGTACCACGACGTTTTAAGTTCATTGAGCGCTTATGTTGGCCATTGTGCTCAAGTACAAAGCCGTTAAAAAATCCCAATGGTGGCGTTCGATTGCGAGCATTAGCAGCAAGGTTAGCTAAAAAGCGTTTATTTACTTTGCTTTCTTTTGCCACCAGCGTTTTAAGCTCATCGGCCCACTTTAACTTACCCCACACACCATCTAAGTCAAAAAATATCGAGCTATTGAGCAGTGCTTGCGGTTTGGGCTCGGCCATCCAGCTAGCAAATTTTTCTTGCCATTGTTCGCGGGTCATACGCCATTTTTTAAACGAGGCCATAATTTCACCATCACAATAGGTATAGCCACACTTAGCCAAGCCATCACACACAAAGTCTGATAAGTTTTGAAAATACTCATCGTGCAATGCCTCATCGAAGCTATTATCTAAAATCAGTGCATTATCTTGATCGGTTACAATTAACTGCTCATCACGTGCCATTGAGCCCAGCGCAATAAAACAATAAGGAATGGGCGGCTCGCCAAATTTTTCTTCTGCTAGGGCTAATAGGCGCTGTTTAAAGGTACGTCCTATTACTGCCATAGCGGTCCCTATCATATGCGAATTAGCATCTTCGTTTACCATACGCACAAACACATTAGGTAACTGGCGGGCGTAATGAACTAAGTCATCAACCGATTGCTGAGCTAAAATACCGCGTACTAACAATAAGCTACTTTGTGATTCATAGCGTAAAATATCAGATAGAGATATCACCCCTATTGGTCGCTTTTTATGTACCACAGGCAAGTGATGTAAGTTATCTCTTAGCATGGCTAAAACGGCTTCAAACACATAGGCGTTGCTATCAAGTAGTACTAAGCTTGATGTCATTACTTCTTTGGCGGGTGTATCATATGTTAACCCTTGGGCGACCACTTTAGTGCGAATGTCTCTGTCGGTTATAATTCCAACGACTTGACCGTCGTCTTCTTCTGGATCGTCGCTTATTTGTTTTTCTATATCAGTAACAAGTACTGAAGAGACCGATTCTTGTGTCATCAAAAACGCGACGTCTTGTATGGGGGTTTGTGTAGTAACAGTGACTACATCGCGATGTAATAATGATTTAACTTTTGCGGTGGTTAAATCATTGCTGTCGGCTTGCTCTACTATTGCTTGGTGCAAGCGTACGTTGCCATCCACTTCGAAAAAGTCAGCAAAGGTTTCGTATTTATCACAGTATTCGTTGAAGGTATTAACATTAATACAATACGTTAAGGTATCTTCAAGTGCACGAGCTGGAAACCGCACTTTGCGGTTCATCAATAAACCCATTTGGCCAAAAATACCGCCTGTAGCTAAGCGGTTATAGAGTTCACCATTACGACGTGAAATCTCAACTGAGCCACTACGAATAATATACAAGTCACTAATATCTTGCCCTAAATGCAGGATATCAGTTTCGGCACGAAAGTAAGCAACCTCTATTTGCATTGCTAATTCGTTCAATGCCTCAGTAGGAAGCGTATCAAATGGGGGATGTTCAACTAAAAATTGGGCTATTTCAACTTGCTCGGCCTGCATAGGGAATCCTTGTGGCGTGAATCTAGTTGAATTGTGAGCCTAATTGGCTATTTTTTCAAAGAAAAATAGCCAATTTACGTAAATAGTTAGCGATTAATTATCTACTTGCTCTAACTCCTGCGCTAATTGTTTTGACTCATCGCCGCGAGGGCTGGTAAAACGTGCAAGTCCTAAATAAATCACCGGTGTTAAATAAAGCGTAAACAATACCGCTAATGCTAGTCCACCAAACACCACCCAGCCAATCGCATTGCGCGCCTCAGCACCCGCACCTGTTGACATAATAAGCGGTAATGCACCCAATAAAGTAGAAATTAAGGTCATGGTAATGGGTCGTAGGCGTACCAGTGCAGCTTGTTCAACCGCTTTTCGAACACTAAGCCCGTTATCTCTTAATTGATCAGCAAACTCGACCAATAAAATTGCGTTTTTAGCGATTAAACCAATAAGCATTACCAGACCAATTTGCGAATAAATATTGAGTGATGTGCCGGTTAAATACAGTGCTAAAATAGCGGATGTAATACCAAATGGCACAGTAATCATCACCACAATGGCGCTGTTAACGTTTTCAAATTGTGCTGCCAATACTAAAAATACAATTAAAAATGCCAATACATAGGTCATCAATACTTCGTTTGAGGTCTCTTCAAATGTCAGAGCTTCCCCTTTAAACGCTAGGGTAATACCTGCTGGTAATGATTGCTCAGACACTTGTTTTATTTGCTCTACCAGTGTGGCAATAGTTAAACCTTCGGGTAATTCCATGCTTAATTCTATGGCACGTCGCTGAGCATGGCGCTCAAGCTCTGCAGCTACGCCTTCCTCTGTAATATTAGCGACACTACTGAGCGGTACTAATTGATTATCGCGGGCGCTTACATATAAATTTGCTAAATCACTGGGGTCATTAATGGTTTGATTTTGAGCCTGTAACATAATTGGTATTGACTGATCGCCAATATTTAAATCGGCTATATCGTCGCCATTAATAGCAGCTCTTAGGGTAATGGCTATATCACTTAACGATACACCGAGTTCTTCTGCGCGTCGTCTGTCTATATTGACGCGAAGTTGTGGTTGCGATGGCTGATACGATACGCGAACCGGTGCAACTTCAGGTACTGCTTTTTCAAGATCTGCTGAAAGCTGCTGTGCAGCTTTAAATATTTCAAGGTAATCTTGCCCCAGCAAAGCAATTTCGATTCCGCCACCTTGGCCACGTAAGTTTAAACTATTAGCCCCCCCTGCGTATGCGGGTGCTCCAGGAATATTCATTAAAGGCTGACGGATTTTATTGATGATTTCTTGTTGACTAAAGCTACGTTCATCCCAGTGCTTTAAAGGCACAGTAATGAACACAATATTAGGATCCCACTGACCAACAACCGTGTAAATAGATTCAATTTCACCGCTTTCGACGAAAGGCAGCAAAGTGTCTTCCATTTTAATGGCTTGCCTGTCCATAAAGTTTAAGCCTACGCCATCTGGACCACGAGCAAATATTCTAATTTTACCGCGATCTTCTGTTGGTAGTAACTCGTTATCTAAGCTCATATACAACGCACCTGAACCACCAGCCACTAATAAACAAGCAATAAAGGTAAGCCACGCATGATCGAGTACTTTATGAATTGTTTTGGTATATAAATTAGCAAGTACGTTACCAAGCTTAGCAAATGGATGAAAACCGCCTTGCTTAAGCTTTAGCTTAGAGGTAAGTGCCGGCACTAACGATAACGCAACAAAGCTTGATATGATCACAGCACCGGCAAGAACACCGCCAAACTCTCTGAATAAACGCCCTGCTGTAGAGGGTAAAAAAGCGATGGGAACAAACACAGCTGCTAACACTGCCGTGGTGGCTATAACGGCAAAAAATACTTCACGGGTGCCAACAACCGCTGCGGCACGCCTGCCTAGCCCTAATCCACGTTGGCGTTGAATGTTTTCACTCACTACAATCGCATCATCAACGATTAAACCTGTAGCAAGTACCAATGCGAGTAAGGTTAAAATATTAATGGAAAAACCCAGTGCCCATATCAGTGCTAACGAGCCAATCAAAGCAACCGGAATGGCAAATGCGGGCACTAAGGTTGCGCGCCAAGAACCAATAAACACCCATAAAGTGATGATAACTAGCAGCACTGTCAGCACTAATGAGTTAATAACTTCATCCACTGAACTTCTAATAAACTGCGCATCATCTGATGTTAAGGTAAATTCCATCTGAGGAAAGCGTTCACGCATTCCCTCTATAAGCTTTAGAACTTCATCTGATATTTCTATGGTGTTAGATTGCGCTTGGCGGATAATTTCCATACCAATAACGGGTTTACCATTGAGCCTAACCATAGAGCGTGGATCTGCCGGGCCAAAATATACCGCGGCGATATCGCTAATACGGGTATCACCACGAATGATAATATCACCGACTTGATCTGGTGTGACCGAGGTAGCATCAGCACGCACAATGATTTGCTGATCGTTTGATTTTAAACTTCCTGCAGGCACATCAAAGGGAGCTTGCCTGAGAACGTCAGCAACATCGGGAATAGTTAAATTAAAGCTACTGAGCTTAAGCGGATCTATACGTACTCTAAGCACTCGTTCTCTATCACCGTTTAAGCGCACATCAGCAACACCGGGAATAGTTAAAAACTGTGGTGCTAAGTCAACATCAACTCGCTCGGTTAATGCCTCTAACGATAAACTCTCACTTGATACGGTGAGTGATACGACCGCCTCAGCATCATTATCGGCTTTTATAATAGATACACGCTCAACCTCTTCTGGGAGCTCTCTTTGCACTCGCGAAACTGACTCGCGCGTTTCATTAGCGGCATCATCCAGGTTAACACCAGGTCTAAATTCAACCACAATACGTGAGCTGCCTTCTTCACTTTGTGCACGAATAGATTTAACTCCACTCACACGGGCAACAGCACCTTCAAGTTTGCTGGTGACTTCAGTGTCAACGGTTTCCGGGGAACCACCTGGAAACGAAGCTGATACCGTAATACGCGGCCTATCTACATCAGGAAGCTCTCGCACTTCTACGCCAGCTATAGCGGCGATACCGGCAATAATTATTAATAAATTAAGCACCACAATAAGTACAGGGCGGCGAATTGCCATAGACGGCAAGTCTTGCATCATAGGTTGCTGTTTCATGGCTACTCCTGCGTACTAGCGATAGGTGCAGTAAAGCTTAATTCTTGATTGGCTCGCAAGCGCTGAACGCCTTCAACAACTAACGTATCGTTTGGCTGTAATGCCCCTGATACGAGTAAGCGCCCTGCCAAGCGTTGCTCTATTTTCACATCAACCCGGGTAGCTTTGTTATCGACACTCGTCCACACATATGGACCCGTTGCGCCCCACAGTAGTGCTGCTTCAGGAATAGCGGCAAAGCGTTGACCTAATACTTCTATATGTACTCGAAAACTCATACCCGGTAAGAATTGTTGATCTTTGTTATTTAACTTTGCTTTGACTCTTAAGGTACGAGTTTGTGGGTCTATACGTGAGTCTAAATAAACTATTTCTGCCTCAACAGGCGCTTGCGATTGCCATGGGAACACGCGTACACTAGCATTATTTCTGAGCATCGCAATCGCTGATTCAGGCGCGTTAAAATTAATGTATAACTGGCGGGTATCATCGATGCTAGCAATCATTGTTTGTGTTGTGATTCTGTCACCCACTTCAATGTCAGTCAGCCCCATAGTGCCATTAAAAGGGGCACGGACTTGGCGGTCTTCTAATTCAGTTTCGGCTTGAGTGAGAGTAACTTTTGCAAGCTCCACGATGGTTTTTGCATCATCTACATCACTTTGCGGAACAGCTCCTTTAGCTTGGCTTTGTTTTAAACGTTTTAAAGTTCGCTGACTATCTGCTAATTTTATTTTAGCCTCTTCAAGGGCCGCTTTTTGCCTACGTGAATCTAGCTCAAGTAAAATATCACCTTCTTTAACCTTGTCGCCAGGTTTAAAATGAACCGCTGCTACTTTATCACCTACGGCAGGATATAAAATAACAGAATGGATAGCTTCAGCATTACCAACAGCCTGAACTTGCTGTTGGGCTTGTTCCATAGCGATATTTTCAACGACCACGCTAGCACCAGTTACTGGCAAACTAACCGATAAAAATAAGGCCGTTATGCCCATTAAAAGATTTTGCGACTTCAAAGGATCACCCTAATTAATTATTATTTCCATTATGTTACGCAGTTTAACACCTCTATGATCAATAAATAGCTTAGTACGACAAATTAGCAAAACAACACGCTGAAATTAAACACCCACGTATTTACTACACATTCTTACACCAGCCTACAAAATCACCACATATTTTGTGCGTATTAAACACTATGCTTTGGTCATTAGAGTGAATATACAAACGAGTATTTATGAATAAAAGCATAATTTTAGTTTTACTACTTAGTGGCTGTGCATCACAAGGAGTTGATCGTACTAGTCAAAATCAATTAATTAAACGCTATTATGCATCTGTTGAGTCAGAGCAAAAAGTAACACTTTCCTCAGAAGTTGGAACAGGCATAGCTGCGGGAGCGGGTTTTGGCTTTGTTGACAGCTTAGATGGCAACAGCGAAGAAATGATTGGTGGCGCTATTGTCGGCGGTTTAGTTGGAGGGTTATTTACTGCATTATTTGAGGGAGGTAATACGGCTTATCAGTATAACTTATACGCTGCTGATGAAGGTGAATTTACGGTTATTCAAAAGAAAAAACTCGATAAAAACACAGAATGTGTTCTTGTAAATTCAGCTAATAAAATTACACTTACGCCGATAGATAAAAGTTATTGTATTCGTTGATTAAGCTCAAAGTGAGTATCAAACCTTTAAGCTGCTAAGCAATTTAGCTCGCTATTTATAAATTACTTTTAAATAAAAAACCTCAGTATTTACTGAGGTTTTTTAATGAATAAATAAACGCGTGGTATTATTTATTTCGTTGTGCGTCTTTTTGCGCTTTTTTTGCTTCTTTACGTTGCTGTAAAGCAGCTTGTGCTTCGTTACCAATGTGGCCTTCACCGCGTGCTTGTGCCAATTCTATTTGCTTTTGACGCTCAGCAAAACGAGCGCGCTGCTCGTCGGTTACATCATCAATACAATGATGACACGACACCCCTTCCATGTATTCAGGCTTTTGTTTTTCTTCTTCTGTGATAGGCATCCGACATGCGTGACACTGATCATATGAGCCTTTTTGTAAGTCATGATTTACCGCGACACGGTTATCAAATACAAAACACTCGCCTTCCCACATGGTTTCTTCTTTTGGTACTTCTTCTAGATATTTTAATATGCCGCCTTCAAGGTGGTATACCTCATCAAAGCCCTGCTCTTTCATATAAGCTGTTGATTTTTCACAGCGAATACCACCTGTACAAAACATAGCTACTTTTTTATGCTTTTCTGGGTCGAGATTTTCTTTGGCCCACTGCGGAAATTCGCGGAACGTCTTCGTGTTTGGATCGACCGCGTTTTGAAACGTACCAATTTCAATTTCATAATCATTTCGGGTATCAACAAGGATAACCTCTGGATCAGAAATAAGGGCGTTCCATTCATTTGGCTTAACATAACTGCCCACTACTTTTAATGGGTCAACGCCCTCAACACCCATAGTCACGATTTCTTTTTTAAGTTTTACTTTAGTGCGGTAAAACGGGCATTCGTCATCATATGATTCTTTAGTAACAATATTGTCTAAATTAGGCTGGGTGTCTAACCACGCCAGTAAGTTATCTATGCCTTCACGTTTTGCTGAAACAGTACCGTTAATTCCTTCTGCGGCAATTAACAAAGTACCACGCACGTCGTTTTGCTCCATTACATTAAGTAAAGGTTGGCGAAGTGCTTCAAAATCAGGTAAAGAAACAAATTTATACAGTGCGCACACAACAAAGTGATCGCTGGTTACATTATCTTTATGGATAGCAGTCATGGTTTTCCTATTTTGCCTTTAAACCCCGCAAGGGGCGTTTACCGAATCGTAAATCCGGCGCATATGGGGCGCGTATTTTACGCTTTTTTTATTTAAATGCAAAAAAATGGATGATAATGCGCTTTTTACTGTTAGCGTAGTGGCTCAGTGGGCTATAATGCGCGGATAAATTTACAAGACTTGCTCATATTGGAGAAATATACATTGCACTTTACTGATCTTGGGATTGATACTCGCCTAGAAACACAATTAGCGCACCAAGGGATCACCCAGCCTACCGATATTCAAGCTCATGCTGTGCCAACGGCACTCGCTGGACATGACATTTTCGCTCAGTCAAAAACTGGGTCAGGCAAAACTTTAGCGTTTTTATTACCTGCAGTGCAGCGAGTAATGAAACAAAAAGCACTCAGTAAACGTGATCCTCGTGTACTTATTGTTGCTCCAACTCGTGAGCTTGCAACCCAAGTGTTCACCCAACTACGATTACTTATTGCCGGTACCAATATCAAGGCAGTTAAAATTCTCGGTGGTGAAAACTTTAACGACCAAATTAAAGCACTGCGCAACGACCCACATTTTGTGGTTGCTACACCAGGGCGCTTAGCCGATCACTTAAAGCAACGCTCTTTACAGTTAAGTGGCTTAGAGCTACTTATATTTGATGAAGCTGACCGTATCTTGGATTTAGGTTTCACCGACCAGCTTAAGTTAATTAATGAACTGGCAGATCACCGATTACGCCAGACCCTATTGTTTTCAGCGACATTAGATCATGCTCAAGTAGATGCCCTTTCGCGTAATTTATTAAAAAAACCAAAACAAATTATGCTCAGTGCAGCCAATGAGCAACACAGTGATATTAAACAAACATTGTATTTAGCCGATCATCTTGATCATAAAGAAGCGCTACTTGAGCATTTTCTTAATCAAGACAATGTAGGGCAATGTATTATATTCACCGCTACACGTGCTGATACCAGTCGCTTAAGCGAGGCATTAAATAGTAAAGGCTTTAAGTCTGTCGCACTAGCCGGGGATTTAACTCAAAGTAAGCGCCTAGATATTATGGATGCGTTTAGTCGTGAGAACTTTAAAATATTAATTACTACTGATGTTGCATCTCGCGGTTTAGATTTACTCAGTGTTACCCATGTTATTAATTTTGATCTACCAAAACACGCTGAAGAATACGTTCACCGTATTGGTCGCACAGGCCGAGCTGGTTTTAAAGGCAACGCGCTATCATTTGTTGGTCCTAAAGATTGGGCAAGTTACTTAGCAATTAAGTCATTTTTAAATGACGAACTGTCGTTTGCGGTGGTTGATGGTTTAAAAGCGAAATTTAAAGGCATCAAAGAGAAAAAAGTGACGCCAGTTAAACCGATTAAAAAAGTAGTGGCTGACAAAAAACCACAGCAAAAACGCAAAGCAAAACCTAAAAAGCCAGCAGCCCCAATTAAAGCACCACTCAACATTGATGGTGATACCCCGATGCGTCGTAAAAAAAAGCCTGAGCAGGAATAATTATGAGTTACCTTGGAACTACCCAAACCCTATTTGTAAAAGAAGTCAGTAACGAAGGTGCCTATTTAGATGGCCATGACTTAGGTGAAGTATTTTTACCTAAACACGAGATTAAACATGAACTTGAAGCTGGCGATAGCATCAGCGTTTTTACCTTTTTAGATAACGCAAACCTGCCAACAGCAACAACTAAAAAACCACACGCACAAGTCGGTGAATATGCCCTACTGCGCGTTAAAGAAATAAACAGCATTGGTGCTTTTTTAGATTGGGGTTTAGAAAAAGACGTGCTTGCACCGTTTAATGAACAAAAACCGCGTATGCAAGAAGGTTACTCGTATTTAGTACGTTTATATCTTGATAATGCTAGTCAACGAATTTGTGCTTCAACCAACTTTAATCGCTTTTTATCAAAAGACGAGCCGCAATATAGCCACTTGCAAGAAGTTGATTTAATTGTGGCAGGTAAAACCGATATCGGCTACAAAGTACTTATTGAAGAATCTCATTTTGGTGTTGTATTTTACAACATGGTATTTAAAAACCTATTTGTTGGCCAAAAGCTCAAAGGGTTTATTCAAAAAGTACGTGAAGACGGAAAAATTGACGTCATACTTGAAAAGCCAGGTATGGGTAAAGTCAGTGAACTTGGCGAAAAAATTATGGAAAAACTAAAAGATGAAGGTGGCATATTAGCCATAGGCGATAAGTCTGAACCTGAATTAATTAAAAAAGTATTTTCGACCAGTAAAGCAAACTACAAAAAAGCCATTGGTGGGTTATTTAAACAAGGCTTAATTGATATTGAAGCTAAGTCTATTCGTTTAAAATAATTCAATAAAAAAGCCACCTAGGTATAAACTTAGGTGGCTTTTTCGGATTTAAAATTTATAACTTAATGTTTTTGTAAGGTAAGGTACAACGTGAATATTGATTTGAATATTCAATTAATTCTTTCTTAGACGTCATATTTAACGGCGCTAATCTAAAAACTTTTTTTGTACACTCATTCTGCATTTCATCGTGTACATCAACACACTCTTTGCTACTTATATTAAGTCCAGCTAAAACACCTTCATTTGTATAGCACAAATGCTGAGCATAATTTTGAGCGATTTTTTTAAACTTAAACAAATCAACGGGGTAATCAGATACCAAATCAGTAACATTCGAAACATCATCATACATTTTAGTTGAAAAAACATATTTATTAACAGCAAAGCCACTAATGATAATTACCACTACAAACATTATTAAACGCAAAGTTAGTTCCTCACTGCATAGCCGTAATTAAATGTAGCACAAACAAAAAGAGTTGTAATAAACTCCTTATAATTATGCAAACTTTAAGTTTAAGCTATTGATTTATTTACATCACTCAATACTTGCACCGGGTTTTGTGCCTGAGTAATAGGACGCCCTATTACTAGGTAGTCACTGCCAGCTTCAATGGCTTCTTTAGGTGTCATAATACGTTTTTGATCGCCCGCATCACTACCAGCAGGACGAATACCTGGGGTGACTAGTTTAAATTCTCTGCCTAAAGCTGCTTTTAAACTTTGTGCTTCTTGTGCTGAACACACTACACCATCAAGCCCTGCTTGTTTGGTTAGTTTTGCTAAGTGCATCACTTGCTCTTGTGGTGATTTACTAATGCCTAAACGTTTAAGCTCTGCTTCATCCATGCTGGTTAAAACGGTCACTGCAATCAATAATGGGGCTTTATCGCCAAACTGCTCAAGTGCCTGCTTAGCTTTATGCATCATTTCAAAACCACCACTTGCATGAACATTAACCATCCACACGCCCATTTTAGCTGCAGCAGTTACTGCTTTAGCAACAGTATTTGGAATATCGTGGAACTTTAAATCTAAGAATACATCAAAACCTAAATCAACCAGCTCTTTAACAAATGCAGGGCCAAAATAAGTGAACATTTCTTTACCCACTTTTAATCGACAGGTATCCGGTGATAACTGTTTAACAAAAGCTAAAGCAGTTTGCTGATCATCATAATCAAGAGCGATAAGAATTTTTTTTGATTGTTCGAAAGACATAACTATCCTACTAGTGAGCGAAAAGTATAAAGATTAAAATCCGTCTAAGCCTCTGCTAGGCACAATGGTTTCCCAATGTTTACACGAAGGGCAATTCCAATAAATGGTGTAACTTGTAAAGCCACAATGCTGACATTGAAAGTCAGGCTTAGTAGCAATATATGAGGTAACAAGTTTATCTATTTGATTAAGCACATCTTTTGTATTTTTATTTTCGGCGCTCATTAACTGTAATAAAAAACTAAAACCACGAATTGTGGGCTGACGTTTTAAACTATCAGTTAAAAACTCAAAGGCTTGTTCTGTGTGGCCTTGCTCAAGCAACGCTTGGCTGTGCTGTATTTTTATCATTACTCCACCTTTTTCTAATAACTCAGCAACGAGTTCATGAAACTGATGGGTTAATTTTAGTTGCTTATAACTATGCGCTAACTTATCAATAAATAATGGCGCAAAAAAGGTAAATTGGCAGATAAGTTCTCGCCAATAATAAATTGCTTTAACGTAATCCTCTTTTGTATAGGCAGACAAACCGAGTTCATATAGAGGTCTGATTGTTTTAAAGTTTAAGCTAATAGCTTTGCGCATAAGTTGAGGGTTATTACTGGCAATAGCATGTTCACAGTAAAAGTTTGCGATGGCTTTGAAGTGTTGCTCTTTTGAAAAAAGCTCAGTATGCGCTTCAAACATATTAATGCCATTTTCCCATTCACGGGTCTGTGAATATAAGGAGATAATTGGCTCAAGAGCATCTTCATGGTTATTTTTTACCAGCCATATTAAATGTTCTTCTGCGCTATCGAGTAAACCTGCCATGATATAGTCTTCGGCTAATTCTAACCGGCTATTGGCAGCTTGTTTCTCGTTAAGGCTTGGGTGTTTTAATAGCAATTCATGAATTTTTATTGCGCGGTCGAGCTCACCACGGCGGCGAAACATAGTGGCTAAGGTAGAATAGTGTTCTACAGAGTCAGCAGCTACTTCGAGCAAATTAATTAAATGCTCAAGCCCCTGATCTTCTTCTCTGTCTAGTAAAAACTTTAAGCCTTTACTGTATTCAGAAGTAATTTGACGATTAAATTGATGAGCCTGATTTTTCGCACTGTTTTTCCCCATGATCCAGCCATAACCGGCGGCAACAGGAAGCAGTAAAAACAACAGCTCAATCATAATTAGGTATCTTTGTTGGCAATACGCTTTTTATTATCTTTTTCAGGCGTTAATTGCTTTTTTAAACGGTAATTTTGCCACTTTAATTGCGTAAACAATTTAAAGCTCACAAAGCAACCCACTACAACACCTAACAAAAAGCAGATACTTATTATAACGGCTAAAGGTAATGTATTACTGGCTATTATGTAGTTAATTTGTGTTAATTGTGGATTTTGCGAACCCAATACAAATGCACCAATTAAAAATAGTGCTGCCAGAATAATTTTTAATACCTTGAACAAGTAACTACTCCAATAAGTTTACTAAGCAATGCTCTCGTTTACACGGTCACGTAGTTCTTTGCCTGGCTTAAAATGAGGTACATGTTTACCATCTAACTCTACAGTTTCACCTGTTTTAGGATTTCGACCTGTACGAGGCGCACGGTAATGCAAAGAGAAACTTCCAAAACCTCGGATCTCAATACGATCTGAAGAAGATAATGAGCCGGCCATTTGTTCAAGAATTTCTTTAACAGCGTTCTCAACATCTTTAACAGGAATATGTGAATGTTGTTCAGCAAGTGTTTCTATCAGTTCTGACTTAGTCATAGCGTTTCCTTAAAAAGAAATAGTGGAAGGGCATAAACTGCCCTTCCAATTAAAAGACTATAATTAATTAGTCTTTTTGTGCATTTGCGAAAGCAGCTGCCATTGCGTTTTCGAACACTGGCTCTTCTTTCTTAAGCTTCTCTAGTACTTCTTTCTCTTCTGCTTCGAAAAGAGCTTTAACAGATAAGCTTAAAGTGCGGTTCTTACGATCAACACCAACGTATTTAACTTCGATTTCGTCGCCTACAGAAACAACAGTAGTTGCATCTTCAACGCGCTCTTGAGCGATATCAGCTACACGGATGTAACCTTCAACGCCTTCGATAAGTTCAACAGTTGCGCCTTTCGCATCAACTTCAGTCACTTTACCTTTAACAATAGCACCTTTTTTGTTTGCATCAAGGTAGTTATTGAATGGGTCAGCTTCGATTTGCTTAACACCTAGAGAGATACGTTCACGCTCTGGGTCAACTTGCAATACGATAGCAGTGATTTCGTCGCCTTTCTTGAATTCACGTACAGCTTCTTCGCCAGGTGTATTCCAAGAAATGTCTGAAAGGTGTACAAGACCATCAATACCACCGTCAAGACCGATAAAGATACCGAAGTCAGTGATTGATTTGATCTTACCAGTAACTTGGTCGCCTTTGTTTTGTAGACGAGCAAATTCCTGCCAAGGATTAGCAATACATTGCTTAAGACCAAGAGAAATACGACGACGTTCTTCGTCGATTTCAAGAACCATAACTTCAACAGTGTCACCAAGTGAAACAACTTTTGAAGGGTGGATGTTCTTGTTAGTCCAATCCATTTCAGAAACGTGTACTAGACCTTCAACGCCTTCTTCGATTTCTACGAAGCAACCGTAATCAGTAAGGTTAGTTACACGACCAGAAAGTTTAGAACCTTCTGGGTAACGACCAGCGATAGCTGCCCATGGATCTTCGCCAAGCTGTTTAAGACCTAGAGATACACGAGTTTTATCTTTGTCGAATTTAAGAACTTTAACTGCGATTTCGTCGCCAACATTAACGATTTCTGAAGGGTGCTTAACACGCTTCCACGCCATGTCAGTAATGTGTAGTAGACCATCAACACCACCAAGGTCAACGAATGCACCGTAGTCAGTAAGGTTCTTAACGATACCTTTAACTTCTTGACCTTCAACAAGGTTAGCAAGAAGCTCTTCACGTTCTTGTGAGTTTTCTGATTCGATAACTGCACGACGTGAAACAACAACGTTGTTACGTTTTTGATCAAGCTTGATTACTTTAAATTCAAGCTCTTTGCCTTCAAGGTGAGTTGTGTCACGTACTGGACGAACATCAACAAGTGAACCAGGTAGGAAAGCACGGATTGAATCAACTTCAACAGTGAAACCGCCTTTAACTTTACCGTTGATAACACCAGTAACAGTCTCTTGCTCTTCACATGCTTTCTCAAGACGGATCCACGCTTCGTGACGCTTCGCTTTCTCACGAGAAAGGATAGTTTCACCGAAACCGTCTTCGATTGCATCTAGTGCAACATCTACTTCGTCGCCAACAGCAACTTCTAGTTCACCAGCAGCATTTTTGAACTGCTCTGCAGGGATAGCACTTTCTGATTTAAGACCAGCATCTACAAGTACAATGTTGTTCTCGATTGAGATTACTGTACCTTTAACGATAGAGCCTTGCTCTGCTTCAAAACCCTTTAAGCTTTCTTCAAATAACTGCGCAAAATTTTCTGACATACGAATATACGTCTCATATATTAATACCAATAAGCAACCATGCTGCATGGGGTTGTTAAAATAGCACTGGCGTCCTGCTGGTGCATAAAATGTGTTTAGCTTCGTTTAGGAAGCTTACCTTCAGAGATGCTTGAATCTAATAAAGTTATAACTTTATCAAAGACTTGCTGTGCGTTGAGTTCGCTAGTATCAAGCTCAATCGCATCCTCTGCAGGTACAAGCGGCGCAACGGCGCGATTCATATCGCGATCATCACGTGCTTGAATGTCTTGTAATAGACCACTTAGTGTAACATCAAGCCCGCGCTCATTCAACTCAACAAAACGTCTGCGAGCACGTTCTTCTGCGCTTGCGGTTAGAAATATCTTTAATGGCGCATCAGGAAACACAACAGTGCCCATATCGCGACCATCAGCAATTAAGCCATTTTCAGTTCTAAACGCACGCTGGCGACGAAGTAACGCTTCACGAACTCGTGGCAATGCCGCCACTTTAGACGCTGCAGCTCCCACTTCTTCATTTCGAATAGTGGTTGTTACGTCTTCGCCTTCTAAAATAATCTTTCCTGCATTAGTGTCACTGTCTATCAAAAACTGCACATCAAGATTTGCAGCTAATGGAACAAGTGCTTCTTCGTTATCTAACGCAATTTGGTGATGAAGTGCTGCAAGTGAAAGTACGCGATAAATTGCACCGCTATCTAACACATCCCAGCCTAATTTTTCAGCCAATAAGCGACAAACAGTTCCTTTACCAGAACCACTTGGGCCATCTACGGTGATTACGGGCATTAATAACGCCGGCATTTAAAACCTCCTTCAATGCACACCAAAATAAACCGCCACATTATACGTCAATTATTAAAGATTATCCGCTTTTAGTATGTAACTTTTTATAAATACTTATAAATAGCCTATTTACTGACAGATGCTAACACGTTGAAAAATGTTGGGAATGTCTTGTAAGTACAGGCTGGATCGTTAATCGTTATGGGCTTACCCCCTACTGCCACCATTGCAAAGCACATGGCAATACGATGGTCATCATAGGTATCTACAGCCACATTATTAAACTGTTTTGGCGGTGTGATCTCAATAAAGTCATGCCCTTCTACTACTTCAGCCCCTACTTTTTTAAGCTCAGTGGCCATAGCGTGTAAACGGTCAGTTTCTTTTACTCGCCAGTTATAAATGTTGCGAATTGCCGTTGGCCCTTTTGCAAACAGGGCAACTGTAGCCAGGGTCATTGCAGCATCAGGTATTGCATTAGCATCAATATCAATACCGTTAAGCTCACCTTTACGAACAACTAAACGTTCGTCATACCAATCAATTTTGGCACCT
Source organism: Pseudoalteromonas sp. S1608 (assembly GCF_005887265.1). Classification (GTDB taxonomy): domain Bacteria; phylum Pseudomonadota; class Gammaproteobacteria; order Enterobacterales; family Alteromonadaceae; genus Pseudoalteromonas; species Pseudoalteromonas undina. Next base: position 87,882 of record NZ_PNDK01000002.1, on the reverse strand, counting down.
ACTTGCTCCATAACGTTAGCAAAACCAATATCACCTTGAACTGATTTAGCACCGACGCCTTTAATTTCTATTTCGCCGCCGGCAATTGCTGCAGCAGCAATAAAGTAAGAAGCAGATGAAGCATCCCCTTCGACCATAATTCGCTCAACGGCTTGATACTGTTGTGCACCTTTTACAAAGAAAGTACTGTAATTGTCATGCTCAACGGTAACACCAAAACGCGCCATTACATCAAGAGTAATATCAATGTAAGGCTTAGACACTAACGTGCCTTTAATTTTAATTTGAGTATCACCTTTAAATAACGGTGCAGCCATAAGCAACGCAGTTAAAAATTGGCTTGAAATACTACCGTCAATTTCGACTTCACCACCCGCTATTTGTCCGCCGACAATTTTAAGTGGCGGATAATCTTTATTTTTTAAATAACTAACATTACCACCTAAGGCTTGCAGTGCATCAACTAAGTGGCCAATTGGTCGCTCTTCCATACGTGGCTCACCAATTAACTCATACTCCCCAGCAATCGCTGCAAGCACGGCCGTTAAGGGACGGTATGCTGTACCTGCATTACCTAAAAACAGTGCTTGAGTTGGCGTTTTAAATACGCCACCTACACCTTCTACGGTCGCGATGGTTCGCTCATCATTAAGTGTCACATTCACACCGAGCTGCGCTAAGGCGCCCAACATATGACGAATATCATCACTGTCTAATAAGTTTTCTACAACCGTAGTGCCGTTTGATAGTGCAGCCAATAATAGAATGCGATTTGACAAGCTTTTCGAACCAGGCAGAGTAACACTGCCATTAACCTGTGAAATAGGCGCTAAAGAAAGTTGCTCCATTAGCTGTTCTCCTTTGCGAAAGCCGCCATAAAATCAACTAATGCTTTAACCCCTTCCAGTGGCATTGCGTTATAAATACTCGCGCGCATACCGCCAACAATACGGTGCCCTTCAAGCGCTAATAAGCCCGCTTCATTTGACTCTTTAACAAACTTATCATTTAGGCTTTCATCAACTAACCAAAAAGGCACATTCATACGTGAACGACAATGTTTTGCTACCTTGTTGGTGTAAAAATCAGACTCATCGATAAAGTCATAAAGCAGCTGAGCTTTGGCAGTATTATGTGTTTCCATGGCTTTTACACCGCCATTTTGCTCAAGCCATTCAAATACTTCAGCTGCTAAATACCATGCAAATGTAGGTGGAGTGTTAAACATACTGCCTTGTTTTGCTTCAAGGGCGTAATCCAAAATACCTGGCTTAGCTAGCCCTTCACGCTCAAGTAGCGTTTTACGAACAATTACGATAGCAATACCCGATGGGCCGATATTCTTTTGAGCACCTGCGTAGATTAAATCAAATTGATTAACGTCAATTTCGCGCGATAGAATAGTCGACGACATATCGGCGACAATCGGTGCTGTTGGGTGACTAGGTACATCAAAAATCTCTAGACCATCTACAGTTTCATTTGGGCAATAATGAATATATGCAGCATCGGCTGGTAAAACCCAATCGGCTACCTGCTTGATAGAAAATAAACCGTTATCATCATTACGTACGTCAATTGTGTGAGTTTGAGTAAACTTATCGGCTTCGCTGGTTGCACTTTTTGACCACACGCCGTTTTCACAATACACCGCTTTTTTTCCATCAACGTGGAGGTTTAAAGGTACGGCACTAAATTGACCTCGACCACCACCGTGCATAAAGAGCACTTCAAACTCGTCACTTATATTCATTAAGCGACGTAGACTAGCTTCACACTTAGCCGTTAATGCTAAAAATTCTTTACTGCGATGGCTCATTTCCATCACCGATACACCAAGACCTTGCCAGTTTAAAAACTCTTTTTGCGCTTTTTGCATAACAGCCGGAGGTAACATTGCAGGGCCTGCACAAAAATTATATATACTCATTACCTTTTCCTCATTCCAGTAATTTACTGTTTAACTTAAACTAATACCAATCCGCAATAATACTTAATCATTTTACGGGGCTAAACGTGTCGCTACCTGCGTTAAAAAATTCTCATTTAGAACAACTAAATAGCAAATTTTTTGCCTAGCTATCAACACGTTTTTCCAGCCTCAAAATAGACCACTTAATTAAGTGAATTGGTATTAAACTAATTCAAGTGTCTTTAGTTTTTTTCAACCATATAAAAAAAGCGGCCAAGGCCGCTTTTTTCAATCTCAATTATTCTGAAGGAGGATTATCATCCGCTACTTCATCTATAACCGTATCTACTGTTTCAACGTCTTCGATGTCAATCAAGTCACTTTCAGTCACTTCAATCTCTTCTATACGTTGTAAACCAACTACTTGCTCTTCGTCAATAGTTCTGATCAAAATAACACCTTGGGTGTTACGTCCAACCGTAGAAACTTCATTAACGCGAGTACGTACTAAGGTACCACGATTCGAAATAATCATTATTTCGTCGTTGTCATCAACTTGTACAGCACCAACAACGGCACCATTACGCTCACTCACCTTAATTGATACAACACCTTGTGTTGCACGACTCTTAGATGGGTAGTCTTCAAGTTGAGTACGCTTACCGTAACCATTTTCTGTCACTGTTAATATTGCACCGTCATTCTTAGGTACAATCAGTGATACAACACGTTGATCGTCTGGCATTTTAATACCACGAACACCCGTTGCAGTACGACCCATAGGACGTACACCTTTGAAGCGAATCTCAGGCTTACCTTCTTCATCAAGAACAGGGTTACCATTTTCATCAACTACTGTGGTTTCTTCAGCTTCTTTAAAGCGTACAACTTTACCCGCATCAGTGAACAACATAATTTCATTGCTACCATCGGTAATATCAACACCAATTAAGCTATCACCTTCGTTTAAGTTAACGGCAATAATACCGCTAGCACGTTGACGGCTGTATGCAGTCAATGGTGTTTTCTTAACCGTACCAAATGCTGTCGCCATAAAGATGTATTTATCATCTTCATAATCGCGTACCGGCAAAATAGCAGTAATACGTTCATCTGCTTCAAGCGGTAATAAGTTAACAATTGGCTTACCGCGCGCTGCGCGACTTGCAAGTGGTAACTGATACACTTTAAGCCAATATAATCGACCCGCAGTAGAGAAACATAAAATAGTATCGTGGGTATTGGCAACAAGTAGACGTTCAATGAAATCTTCATCTTTCATCTTAGTTGCTGACTTGCCTTTACCACCACGACGCTGCGCTTCGTAATCACTTAACGCTTGATACTTAACGTATCCTTCGTGTGACAAGGTCACAACCACGTTCTCTTCGTTAATTAGGTCTTCAAGGCTAATATCGTGTGCAGCGGCATTAATTTCAGTGCGGCGCTCATCACCATATTGCTCTTTAATTTCAACTAACTCATCACGAATAACTTCCATTAAACGTTCCGGACTTGCCAAAATGAATAATAGTTCAGCAATTAGGTCGAGTAACGATTGGTATTCAGTAAGAATTTTTTCGTGTTCAAGACCCGTTAGTTTGTGTAAACGTAGGTCTAAAATTGCTTGAGCTTGTTGCTCAGAAATATAGTACTGACCATCACGAATACCCAGCTCGCTTGCTAACCAATCTGGGCGGGCAACATTGTCTTCACCGGCTTTATCAAGCATGGCTTTAACATTACCTAATTCCCAAGGACGCGCTGTTAGTGCAACTTTTGCTTCAGCAGGTGTTGGTGACTTACGAATAAGTTCGATAATTGGGTCAATGTTTGCCAGTGCAATCGCTAAACCTTCTAGCGTATGCGCACGGTCACGGGCTTTACGTAAATCAAATACCGTACGACGAGTAACAACTTCACGGCGGTGAATAATAAACTCTTCAAGCATTTCTTTTAAGTTGAAACACTTAGGCTGGTTATTAATTAACGCAACCATATTCATACCAAACACAGTTTGTAACTGAGTTTGTGAATAAAGGTTGTTCAAAATAACTTCACCTACGTCACCACGTTTGATCTCAATAACGATACGCATACCGTCTTTATCTGATTCATCACGTAATGCGCTGATCCCTTCAATCTTTTTATCTTTAACTAGCTCAGCGATTTTTTCAATCAAACGGGCTTTGTTAACTTGGTAAGGGATTTCATGAACAATAATCGTTTCACGGCCAGTTTTCTCATCGGTTTCGATGTCAGCACGCGCACGCATGTACACTTTACCACGACCGGTTTGATAGGCTTGTTCAATGCCTTTTTTACCGTTAATAATGGCCGCAGTTGGGAAATCAGGCCCTGGGATGTAATCCATTAACTCAGTAATAGTTAATTCAGGGTTTTGAATAAGCGCTAAACAGCCATTCACTACTTCTGTTAAGTTGTGTGGCGGGATATTTGTCGCCATACCAACAGCAATACCTGACGAACCATTAACTAACAGGTTAGGTATTTTAGTCGGTAACACATCAGGAATTTGTTCTGTGCCGTCGTAGTTAGGCACAAAATCAACCGTTTCTTTTTCAAGATCGGCTAATAATTCGTGCGACATTTTTGCCATACGTACTTCTGTATAACGCATTGCCGCTGCTGAATCACCATCAACCGAACCAAAGTTACCCTGACCATCAACTAGCATATAACGTAGTGAGAATGGCTGAGCCATACGTACGATGGTGTCATAAACTGCACTGTCGCCGTGTGGGTGGTATTTACCGATTACATCACCGACCACACGGGCCGATTTTTTGTAAGGCTTGTTCCAGTCATTACTAAGCTCGTTCATTGCAAACAAAACGCGGCGGTGAACAGGTTTTAAACCGTCACGTACGTCTGGTAATGCACGTCCTACAATTACACTCATGGCGTAATCTAAGTAGGAGTTTTTTAACTCGTCTTCAATATTGACTGGCAGAATTTCATTGGCGAGATCAGTCATTTGATATCACATTCCTTCAGTATCAGCTCTTAACAACCCATTATTAGGTATTAAGAGTGTTTGTTATTATTTCTAAGCAGCCATGCTATCACAATTAATTTTAATTTACAGGCGCAAAACTTTGCGATTTATCAATTTAGCCCTATATAATGGCCTCAGATTGACGAGGAAGTATTTTATGACCGAACATCAAAATGTAGATAACGCAGAAATAGCAAAGTTTGAAGCCATCGCAGAGCGTTGGTGGGATTTAGAAGGCGAATTTAAGCCGCTTCACGAAATTAATCCATTACGATTAGATTTCATCGCAGACAAAACTAAAGGATTATTTGACAAAGAAACCCTCGATGTAGGATGTGGCGGCGGTATTTTAAGTCACAGCATGGCGCGAATGGGGGCAAACGTAACAGGTATCGATATGGGGCAAGAGCCTTTAACTGTCGCTAAGTTACACAGTTTAGAAACCAGTGTACCCGTTGAATATATAAAAGTACCTGCTGAACAATTTGCTGATGAGCACCCTGAGCGCTTTGATGTGATTACTTGTATGGAAATGTTAGAACATGTCCCCGACCCTGCTTCTATTATCCATGCAGTCGCTAAATTAGCAAAACCTGGGGCCGATGTATTCTTCTCCACCCTTAATAAAACCCCTAAAGCTTACTTATACGCTATTGTCGGCGCAGAAAAACTGTTAAAAATGGTGCCAGAAGGTACCCACGACCATAAAAAGTTCATTAAACCTGCGCAATTAATTGCATGGGCAGAACAAGCAGGGTTAAAGGTACGTGCCAGTGCAGGATTAAGTTACAACCCACTCTCAAAGCAATATACGGTTAATGATGATGTTAGCGTAAATTATATGCTGCACTTTGAGAAGTTAGCGTAATGACAAGCTCACAAACATCTGCTAGCCCAATTGAATATCAAGCATTGCTATTTGACTTAGATGGCACTTTACTTGATACCGCTGATGATTTAGGCGCTGCACTTAATAGTGTGCTGCATAATCACCAACAACCACAAGTGGGCAGTGATATATATCGACCCGCAGCTTCAAATGGCGCAGCAGCATTACTTGCTGCTGGTTTTAAAGAAGGCTGGGGGCAACAATCGCAAGAGCAACTTTTAGCAGAGCTAGTTGCATACTACGCTGCCAATATTGCCACCCATACCCAATGCTTTGTCGGTGTAGAGCAATTACTTATTGCCCTTGATAATAAAGGGATCCCGTGGGGCATTATGACAAATAAGCCTAGCTTTTTAACCGATCCTTTAGTCAAGGCGATTCCTGCATTAAAAAATGCGCAAATTGTGATAAGTGGTGATACCTTAGCTGAGTCTAAGCCCTCACCCCTTCCTTTATTACATTGTGCTGAGCAAATGAGTGTTGATCCTTCGCGCTGCCTATATATAGGTGATGCGCAGCGAGATATACAAGCAGGTAAAGCAGCGAATATGCACACCGCTACCGCACTGTGGGGATATGTACCGAGTGTGGACGAGGCATTGGCTTGGAATGCAGATTTTAATTGGCATAGCCCTATAGATGCTTTCAACCACATATAGTGCCATACCAATTAATAAACACTACATATTGTGATTGTGTTAGTTTTTACGCAAAGCTTGATGATAAAAAAAGCAGACAAAATTTATTTTTAAAAAGCGTAAATTTAATCTTTCCTTAGTTGATTTTTACAAATTTCAACTTAACCGAATGATCAAAGGTTAATGCCTACTAACACAATTACGTTATCCCAACGTTATCCACAATCAGAGCGGTTTCTGTCCCTTGCAAAAGATCACAGACCACACTATCTTGTGATCTCTAATTTGAACAACACCAGATATTGTGGCTAAATGTTATTCAATTAAATTTACCTATGCGGTAGAAATAACAATAAAAGAATAGGCACTGGGCGTTTTGAGTGCACTCATTGGTCAAAAATATTTAATTCCCAAGGAATACAGGCAAAACTATGAACCAACAGTTATCTGTAAGCAAACGTGACGGCCGTAAAGAGCCACTTGATCTAGACAAGATCCATCGCGTTATTGAATGGGCCGCCGAAGGTTTAAACAACGTTTCGGTTTCACAAGTTGAACTTAAATCACATATTCAATTTTATGACGGTATTCGTACTAAAGATATTCATGAGACGATTATCAAAGCCGCTGCGGATCAGATCTCAAAAGAATCACCTGATTATCAGTATCTTGCTGCTCGTTTAGCTGTATTCCATTTACGTAAAAAAGCGTATGGCCAATTTGAGCCACCGCGTCTTTTTGACCACGTTACTAACATGGTTGAACAAAAACGCTACGACGCCCATTTGCTTGTTGATTACACAGAGCAAGAACTTGATGAACTAGATACTTACTTAGATCATTCACGCGATCTTAACTTTAGCTACGCAGCAGTAAAGCAGCTTGAAGGTAAATACTTAGTACAAAACCGTGTAACCGGTGAAATTTACGAAAGCGCGCAGTTTTTATATATATTAGTAGCAGCAAGCTTATTCTCAGATTATCCACGTGAAACGCGTATTGATTACATCAAACGTTTTTACGATGCGGTTTCACTATTTAAAATTTCTTTACCTACGCCAATTATGTCGGGTGTACGTACGCCAACGCGTCAGTTTAGCTCGTGTGTACTGATTGAGTGTGGCGACAGCTTAGATTCAATTAATGCGACATCATCAGCCATTGTTAAATACGTTTCTCAACGTGCTGGTATTGGTATAAATGCCGGACGTATTCGTGCATTAGGTAGCCCTATTCGTAACGGCGAAGCGTACCACACAGGCTGTATTCCGTTTTATAAGCACTTTCAAACAGCGGTTAAAAGCTGTTCGCAAGGCGGTGTACGTGGCGGTGCAGCTACTTTATTCTACCCGCTTTGGCACTTAGAAGTAGAAAACCTGCTGGTACTTAAAAATAACCGTGGTGTTGATGATAACCGCGTACGTCACCTAGATTATGGTGTGCAGTTTAATAAACTAATGTATTCGCGTTTGATCAAAGATGATTACATCACGTTATTCAGCCCATCTGATGTGCCTGGCCTTTACGATGCATTTTTTGAAGACCAAGACGAGTTTGACGCGCTATATGCAAAATATGAGCAAGACGAGTCAATTCGTAAAAAACGCATTAAAGCCATTGAACTGTTTTCTATGTTTGCTCAAGAACGCGCCAGCACCGGTCGTATTTACTTGCAGAACGTTGACCACTGTAATACACACAGTCCGTTTATCTCAAAAGTGGCGCCTATACGTCAATCTAACTTATGTTTAGAAATTGCGTTACCGACTAAGCCTCTTAGCAACGTGAATGACGAAGAAGGTGAAATTGCACTTTGTACATTATCTGCGTTTAACTTAGGTGCTATTGAGTCTTTAGATGAACTAGAAGAGTTAGCAGAGCTTGCAGTACGTGCACTTGATAACCTACTTGATTTCCAAGACTACCCTGTACCTGCAGCTAAAAATGCCACTATGGGGCGTCGTACGCTAGGCATAGGTGTTATTAACTACGCCTATTACTTAGCTAAAAACGGTAAGCGTTATTCAGATGGCAGCGCAAATGCTCTAACGCACAAAACGTTTGAAGCAATTCAGTACTACCTAATGAAGGCATCTAACGAACTTGCTAAAGAGCGTGGAGCATGTCCTAAATTTAACGAAACTACATACTCGCAAGGTATTATGCCAACCGATACGTACAAACGTGATTTAGACAAGATTTGTGATGAACCACTGCATCTTGATTGGGATACATTACGTGCCAGCATTAAAGAGCATGGTATGCGTAACTCAACGCTGAGCGCATTAATGCCATCAGAAACGTCATCGCAAATCTCAAATGCAACTAATGGTATCGAGCCACCGCGTGGTCACATTAGTGTTAAAGCAAGTAAAGACGGTATTTTAAAGCAAGTTGTTCCTGACTACGAACGCCTTAAAGATAACTACGAATTACTGTGGGATATTCCATCAAACGATGGTTACTTACAATTAGTAGGCATAATGCAGAAATTTATCGACCAAACGATTTCAGCAAATACTAATTATGATCCAAATAGATACGAAGGCGGTAGAGTACCTATGAAAGTCTTATTAAAAGACTTACTCGGTGCATACAAACTAGGTGTTAAAACACTTTACTACCATAATACCCGCGATGGCGCATCAGATGCTCAAGAAGACACTCCAGAAGTGGAAGATGATGATTGTGCAGGCGGCGCGTGTAAAATTTAATAGTTAAACTTAAAGCGGGCGCCTTGCCCGCTTTGTCCTGATAGTCTTAGTGATAGTTTTTTGAGTGATAAACATGTCTTATACTACTTTTAGCAGAAATCATAATAACCAAATGCAAGAGCCAATGTTTTTTGGTCAAACCGTTAACGTGTCACGTTACGATCAACAAAAATACCCTATTTTTGAAAAACTAATTGAAAAACAATTGTCTTTCTTTTGGCGACCTGAAGAAGTTGATGTAAGTAAAGACCGTTTAGACTTTCAAGCGCTTCCCGAACACGAAAAGCATATATTTTTAAGCAACTTAAAATACCAAACGTTGCTTGATAGTGTTCAAGGCCGCTCACCTAACGTAGCATTACTTCCTATCGTATCAATTCCTGAACTAGAAACATGGATTGAGACATGGGCGTTTAGTGAAACTATCCACAGCCGTTCTTATACGCATATTATTCGTAACGTAACTCAAGCGCCTGAACTCATTTTTGATGACATTGTTAGCAATGACAAAATTAGTGAGCGTGCCGATGCGGTAACTACTTATTATGATGACCTAATCAATTCTGTATCGCTTTACAACTTATACGGTGAAGGCAAACACGAAATTAATGGCCAAACCGTGGTAGTTAATTTATTTGAGCTGAAAAAGAAATTGTACCTGGCAATGATGTCAGTGAACATTTTAGAAGCCATTCGCTTTTATGTGAGTTTTGCTTGCTCATTTGCGTTTGCCGAGCGTGAATTGATGGAAGGTAATGCTAAAATTATAAAGCTTATTGCCCGTGATGAAGCACTCCACCTTTCAGGTACTCAGCATATTTTAAATATCATGCAAGATGGTAAAGATGACCCTGAAATGGCGATTGTTGCCGCACAGTGCCGTGAAGAAGCAATTAAAATGTTTGTTGAAGCCGCAGAGCAAGAAAAAGAATGGGCCGAGTACCTATTTAAAGATGGCTCGATGATTGGTTTGAATAAACACATTCTATGTCAATATGTTGAGTACATTACCAATGCGCGTATGACCGCGATTGGTCTGCCTGCACAGTTTGAAAATAACAGTAACCCTATTCCATGGATCAACTCATGGTTAGTGTCAGATAACGTGCAAGTTGCTCCTCAAGAGGCCGAAATAAGCTCATACTTAGTTGGTCAGATTGACTCACAAGTAGATGCCGATGAATTTGGTGACTTTGATTTATAATGACTGATAGAACCACTGCAAGTATCACACTTGCAGATAACAGCCAGCGCATTGATTTTGCCGCTGGCTGCCCTTCTCTTTTACATTGCCTTGAATCAAATAAGATTGATGCCGCTTACCAATGCCGTGAGGGATATTGCGGTGCGTGTCGAGCAACACTTGTCTCTGGTGAAGTTAATTATAATGAAGAGCCGTTAGCGTTTGTTCGCGATGGTGAAATACTCTTGTGTTGCTGCAAACCAAATGGTGATATCAGTATTAATTTAAAGTAAGTAACTCACATTAAGCGTATTTAACAGCACGAGAATAATATATAACAGCTAGGTTTGTACCAAACCTGTATGCCGTGTTTTTAAACTCAAACACGCCTACTAGTACAGTGTTATTTACTCTGAATATTCTGCAGGCACAAATCGGTAATGACCCGTAATTGTATACGCAAAAAGCATATCGCTCATTTCTGGTCCACGACCAATATTATGCACAATAAGCGGGTTGCCGCTGCCCTGCGCTATTTCATTAACGACCATACCAATATGCGGTAAATTACCTGGCAGCATCCAACTAACTATGTCACCGGCTTTATAATCCTCTGCATTAAGCGATTTAGTTAACACTTTTGCATGGCGCTCAAAGTAAACTTGTAAGTTAGGTACACGTCGATGGTCAATGTTTTTATCTGGCTTGGTTAATCCCCAAATACGTTTGGAAGGATATGCGCGAAAATTGTTCTGCATGTCTTCATGTACTAATTTTTGCAAATCAATACCAAGCTGTCGGTACGACCTAATTAAAACATCGGTACACACACCAATATTAGCGGGCACATCACCACCTGGGTACTCAAGCTTATGATAGGCGCCATCGTAAGTTACTGGTTGTGTTGTTCTATGGATTAATGCATTAACGATATCATCATCAAAAGAGCTCGCCTGCACATGAAAAGTAAATAGAGCTAGTGAATAAAACAAAAAACGTGACATATAAATTCATTTTATAATTTTAACTAAAGCTGTTGAATAATATAATCAGGAATATTAAATTTATTTCCATTACTGGTATAGTGCGCATCAAGTTCATAGGCCATTATTTCAAGTGGAGCATCATTGTAACCAAACGTTTGGATTTCATTGATGTAGCGCATTATAAAGGCGTGCACGCTGAGTTCACGCCATTGAACTACATGAACAAGCTCATGAAAATGTACTCTTAAATTATGCACAGCGTTAGGTAATATATAATATGTATTTTTATAGGTTATTCCAGCTACATCCATATCAATAAAATTGCTTAAACCAAGTTCACGTAAACCTGTAAAGTCAGGTTTAGGAATTTTATCAACAACTACATAAAATGCAGTTTTCAAAAATTCATTTGGGTAAAAGCCCTCAAACTCGTTAGCAAATTTTTCACAGCATATTCTTTTATGTGCATACTCGCTATTCGTTTTATCAATCCATTGTTCTATTTGCGCTAGCATTTTTTCTCCAAAAAATTACTCGGTAAGTTATTAATAAATATTTTATGAAGTTGAACTTTATCTTCTTCATAAAAAAGCGCCAAGTGTAAACTACTGGCGCTGATTATTAATAATCACTATACAGATTCCTAACCTTCTTCTTCAACCAGTGACTCTAATAGCTCATGGATCTCTGACTTTAATTCTTTGTCTTCAATTTTATTCGCACTGACTTTAGCATCTTGTAGGTTTTTAATCGCCGCTTCTTTGTCGCCTAGTTCGAGCTGTAAAGTAGCCATAGAAAATGCAACCGACGACATATGATCTTTGTTATTGATTTCAATCGACTTCTGTAATGCTTTTTCATAAGTCACAATAGCGTCTTCTAGCTCTTCGGTAAAATCTGCTAAAGTTTCCCACTGTACAGGGTGATCTTTAGCGGTATTTTCGTTTTCAATACAAATTGCTTTGAGCTCTGCATATAAAGATTCGAATTGTTTAGTATCATTCTTATTGGCAGCTGCCATCAGCTTTTCTGCTAAATCGTGAACCGCTTTGTATACTTTAGTATTCATAATTACTCGCTACCTTAATTAATGCGCCTTTTTAATTTTTTACAGCGCTGTATACGAAACCTATTATCTAATAGTACATTATTATTAAGCGCCGCGTTGTTACAAAAGTATTATAAGCAACAATAAACGCTGTTTAGTTTATTGACGTGGATATTAGGGTGCTACACTTAATGCCTACTATAAAAAGCAACAGTTAATATCTACCCTATGCAAAATTGCAATCAATGCGGTAAGTGCTGCACAAAATACGGTGCGGCAGATTTAGATACTAATCAGGATGAAATTCAAATGTGGGCGTTATTCAACCCTGAAATATTTCAATACGTTAAAAACGATAAATTATGGTTTGACCCAACAACGGGTGAGCAATTAACGCAATGCCCATTTTTAGAGCCTGCCAATAAAGCATCTCCTGAAGAAAAAGATAAATATACTTGCAGTATTTATCATGACCGACCCCAAGATTGCCGGCATTATCCAAGCTTAATTTCAGAAATGATAAACGATGAATGTGAAATGCTTGAACCAGTCGATAAGCAAAATCATTTTAGAGCACAAAAAAAGTTAGACATACTGATGATAGACAGCCGATCCTAAATTTAACTTTAATAATGCCGTGCTAAGTTAAATTTATCGCTCTCTTGTGTTATTCAACGCAAATTTTAAAGTTATAGTATAACATTGTTGATAGCATAATTTTGTAGTGTTATATTATATCACAACATAACAACCACGAATTGAAGTAACTATGACTAAGCTAACACTCATATCCTCAGCACTACTGTCTGTTTTGTGTTCTCACTCTGCACTTGCAGCGACGATTAACGGCACGGTAACAGATACAAAAAAGCAACCTATTGCCAATGCCACGATTCATGTTCATGGTAAGTCAAAAAGCGTGCAAAGTAATGCACAAGGCCAATTTAGTATCGACATAGATGCTAAAAGTCAATTACATATCAGTAAAGATAACTACCTAGATTCTCGTATATCGCTTGAAAATACAGACAACACTGTTAATGTTACTTTAAAGCCAACTTCGGTTGAAACTGTTGTTGTATATGCCTCAGCCCTGCATAAAAATAGCTTAGAAATGATTTCACCAGTAAGTGTGCTATCAGGCGATGAGCTAAAAAATAAAGCTAAGCCGACGCTAGGTGAGACCCTTAAAGGCATACCTGGCGTTAATGCTAGTTATTTTGGCCCTGTTTCATCAAGTCCGATTATCCGCGGGCTAGGTGGTCCTCGAGTTAAAATTACTCAAAATGGTTTGGATAGTAGCGATGCGTCTCGCATTGGACCTGATCACGCTACATCAAGTGACAGCCTAGCGGCAGAGCAAATTGAAGTGTTACGTGGCCCAAGCACCCTACTTTATGGCTCTGGTGCTATTGGCGGTGTAGTGAATGTGGTTGATAACCGTATTCCAACCAATAACATTGACTCTTTATCTGGGGCAGCACAATACACACACGATACAGTTTCAAATGCGAATACATTCGCAGCAAAACTAGAAACTGGCAGCGATAACTTTAATTTCCATTTTGATGGTACTAAACGCAGCGGTGATGATTACCAAACACCTCGTTTTAATTTACCGGATGAACATGAAGAAGGTGAAGTACATGTTGAAGGCGATGAAGAAACAGCTACTTCAGTTGAAAATACCTTTATAGACAGTGAAACAGTTAATTTTGGTACTAGCTATGTGGGTGAGCATTTAACCGTTGGATTTTCATACGGTAATATCGAAACAGACTATGGTATTCCTGGCCATTCACATGCTCATCATGAACACGATCATGCACATGAAGAAGCAGGCGAGCATGAAGAACACGAAGGTGAAGAACATGCAGAAACACCTGTTTATGCTCATTTAGAACAAGACCGTTGGCAGGGGCTGGTAAGTTATGCATTTCATGATAACTGGATTGAGTCAATCAACCTACGTCTTGGTTACACAGACTATACCCATAGTGAAATTGAAGACGGCGCTATTGGCACCACTTTTAGTAATGAAACCACTGAAGCACGTTTCAACGTAGAGCATCAATTAGGCCAATGGCATGGCATGATTGGCTATCACTATAGTGAGTCTGATTATGACGCGATTGGTGAAGAAGCGTTTACACCTGCAAGTATCACGACGACTCATGCGCTATATTTACTTGAAGAACGCACATTTGGTGACGTCACCGTAGAACTTGGCGCCCGTTTAGAAGATTATGAGATAAAAAGTGATGTAGATACGCATCAGCACAGCCATGATGACGAACCTGTATCAGCAGATGAAACTGTTAACTACACCCAAAGCTTTACTAATCTAAGTGCCTCAGCAGGTGCGATTTGGGAGTATATGCCAAGTCACAACCTAGCCGTTAGCTTATCACATTCAGAGCGTGCACCGCTTTCAGCGGAGCTACTCTCTAATGGTGTGCATATTGCTACCGGGACTTACGAACTTGGCTTGGGTTACCATATTGAAAGTAACGAAGCGCATTTTGAGCCTGAAGAAATTAAACAAGAAACATCGACTAATCTAGATATTAGTTTACGTCGCTTTAGTGGAGACTTTGGTTACACTGTCAACTTCTTCTATAACGACATTAAAAACTTTTATTATCAGCAAAACACAGGATTAGTGTTTGATGAAATGGATGGTTTTGAACCTGCTGCCATTGGTCACAGTGACGCAATTGATGTTTATCAGTTCACAAGTAAAGATGCTGAGCTGTATGGTTTTGAATTTGATGTACATTATCAAATAAACCCCAGCGCCATGGTAAAAGTATTTGGTGATTCTACTCGCGCCAAACTAAAAGATAATGAAGGAAATTTACCACGCATTCCTGCTAATAAATTGGGTTCAGAACTGCAATACACCCTAGGTAGCGCACAATTTGCCTTAACAGGAACACATTATTTTGAGCAAAATGATTTTAGTGCATACGAAACAGCAACAGATGGCTATACATTGATTGATTTACAAGCCAATTATCAGCTTGATTTAGGTGCCGTTGACACACAGCTTTACCTAAGTGTTGATAACATTACTGATGAACTTGGTTTTGTACACAGCTCGTTTATTAAAGACATCGCGCCACTTCCTGGTCGTAACTTCCAATTTGGAGTAAGAGGCTACTTTTAAACAAAGATCAGTTTAATGAGACAATAAAAAACCGCATTCATATTAATGAATGCGGTTTTTTCATAACTAAAATGTTATGTACGTTCTAATTAAAGAATTGCGTGTAACTCAACGTCGAATACAAGTGTTGAGTAAGGTGCGATTGCTGCACCGGCACCACGTTCACCATAAGCAAGCTCATGAGGAACGTATAAACGCCACTTAGTACCTACTGGCATCATTTGTAATGCTTCAGTCCAACCTTTGATCACGCCGCCCACTGGGAATTCAGCAGGTTGACCGCGTTCGTATGAGCTGTCAAAAACAGTACCGTTTACTAAAGTACCGTGGTAATCAACACGTACTGTAGACTCAGCAGTTGGCTTCTCGCCTTCACCTGTTGCAAGTACTTCGTACTGAAGACCTGACTCAGTTACTGTAATTTCAGGACGTTTTGCGTTTTCTTCTAAAAATGCAATGCCTTCAGCAGCGAGTACTTTAGCTTCTTCTTCACGACGAGCTTGGATCTCTTCGTTAATTTTTTCAAATGCAGCTTGGATCTCAGGGATCTCAACTTGAAAAGCACTGCCTGCATACGCATCTTTCATGCCTTCAAATACTGAATTTAAGTTTAAACCTTCAAAAGGATTAGCCTTAAGTTGCTCACCCATTTGTAAGCCAATACCGTAACTTGCTTTTTCAGCATCTGTAGTAAAATTATCTGACATAATGTGTTATTCACGTTTTGTTAGTTAAAAGACCCGTATATGCTATCACAAAATAAAAGGTCTTTGGTGCTAGTTTTTATTGAGTTTTTCTTTAATTAAACCAATAGCAAAGGTACACACAGGCAAACTGAGCAAAATTCCAACAAGTAAGCTCATCGACAATAATCCAGCCACACCGACCAGTAAAAGAGGCACAGCTACTAAACCGATAATGCCAATATAAAACGCGCCCCATACAGGCCAATAATTATCGTATTTTGTAATTAAATGCCCCGATAAAATATTAAACCCGATGCCATATAATAAGGTCATTATTAGTGCGTCGTCTGGATATGCATCAATAGCCATTTTTTGTAATAACGATATAGCGCTTTGGTAACAATAACCAAACACAGTCCATAGAAGAATGTGCTTAAGTAAACGTTTAGAAAAGGATAATTCCGGGGACTGTGACATTATAAAGCTCCAGATAGCAAAAAACCGCCAATAAGGCGGTTTTTTAAATAATGGTGGAGAGATAGGGATTTGAACCCTAGAGGGGCTATAAACCCCTGCCGGTTTTCAAGACCGGTGCATTCGACCACTCTGCCATCTCTCCGTACGGCGCGCATAATAAGATCATACGCTTAGCTTGTAAAGCCCTATTTTAATAAAACCGGCTAAATAGTTAAATATAAACCGCTTTAGTTATCAATTAGCCATTATTAGTAATATTGCTTAGGCCTACGAGCAATCCAAGAGCACACTAAACAGACCAATAAGCTGGCTGTTAAAAATGCAATACTTTGAAATATTAAATCGAAGCGATTAAGGTCATCGCTCGGGATCACAACCAATACAAATGAAGGCAGTACAGTGAACAGTAAAACATAACAACATATTTTAAAGGCTCTGCCAAAATCAAACCGTTTCGATTGTTGCATCCACCAAGTTAGCAATACCAACACCCCTATTGCTGAAGCAGCAATAAAATGCTCAGCTTGAGTGCTCATTGCAACATAAAATGTCGCAAGCGCGCCAACTACACCCCAGATTGACCAAGCAAACCAGTTTTCTTTTTCACGTAAAAATAAATTTCCCATCATTTTCGTCTTCTTTATCGTTATTATTGGTAAGACTTTCCATACATTACCAAAAAACAACCGATTAAAAAACAAACTGAAGAAGATTTATTACGTTTAGTGCTTCCGTGCGCTTCTCGCAGCTACAATATTAACCGCAGTAGTGTAACACGATTAACTTAATGAATTATGACTATATTGAATATAAAAAGTTCATACTATTTCTACAAAAAACTAAAATAATTTTCTAGCTTGTGCCTTGGTGACTTTTTGCATTCAATTGCCGGCGTCCCTAAATATAAATAACCGACTATTTCATCATCATCATTTAAGTTAAGCGCCTGTTTAACACTGGGGCTTTGTGCAAAGTAACCCGTACGCCAAATACCGCCTAACCCCTGAGCGAATGCGGCTTGTTGCATTGCCAATACGCTACAACCTGCGCTTTGTACTTGTTCAATTCTAGGAACTTTTGGGTGTGGTTGATATTTTGCAATCGCAATAATAATCATGGGTGCTCTAAGCGGTAACTCCTTAGCGCGATTAATTACTTTTTCAGCCTGCTGCTCTGCTATAGCGCTTTGATAATAAATTTCACCTAACTTATGACGCGCATCACCTTGAACAATAATATATTGCCACGGTGCAATACAGCCATGATCGGGCACTCTCAACCCAGCCTGCTGAATAATGTTTAACTGCTCTTCATTAGGCCCTGGCGCTGTCAATTTTGCATCAGATTGGCGAGTGAGTAAAAGCTCAATAGCATCCATAGTGTGCTCTCAAAATTCAAAACGTAAGAGTAACATTTATAAGTAAAAAATAAACACTGCAGGCTTAAAACTACTAAGCAGATAAAATTAATGAAGCGAGTGTTTATATCCTAGTAACTATTGATGTAGGCACCGCGTTTAAACCAATAATCTAGGCTTACAAAACGCCCACCTCCGGTAAAGAATAAGCTAAGTAACATGGCAAAATAAATAGCAGAAAATTCGATGCCGTTATTTAGTATTGATGGTTTACCTTTTTCGTATAGGTAATCTTCAAAGCCATATTCTTCAACTAAGCTGCGAATTTTACCTATGCGGACTTGTACTTCTTTTGAATTTTCAAGGCTTTCTTTGGCACCAGGAACTGATAGCCAATCAAGTACTTGGGCGGCACTTGTTTGTGGATTTGTTGGCGCTATAGCAAACCAGCCGTTATGCCAGTGTACTGTTGTTGCTGCTACCACCATTGTAAACATAAGTGGAATACTCACTAAGCGCGTAAATAAACCAATAAGTAAAAACCAACCTCCTAAAAACTCACTCCAACCGGCTAAAAAAGCCAGCAAATCAGGAAACGGTAATCCTAATCCCCAGTCACTATTGCCAAACCACTGAACGACATCATCAGAGGCTAAAAACTGGTTAAAAAAACCATTAGTATCGCCACTTATTGCGAGTTTGTTATAGCCTGCAATAATCATTACAGGCGCTAGAATCAAGCGAAAAAGCAAAGCAGGCAAACCATCCAATAAAGATAATTTACCTATAATATTGTCATAAAGCGTAATTAATTTAATCATGCGCACTCTTGTATGTTCATTGTTTATTAAGTTATAGACTATAAACAAACATGACCGCACACAGAGCTAAATTATTTCGCCCTTAAAGATTAAATTTGCCTTGCTACTTGTAACGCTTCAAATATTGCGCGTTTAGCATCAATAGCAGCAGCGAGTTTAGCGCCACCAATAACATGTACTTTGGCGTTCTCTGCTTGTGCCTTAAATAACTCGTCGTTAGACACTTGACCAATACAGGCAATAACCGTATCAACTGGCAGTACTTGAGTTTCACCAGCAACACTAATGGTTAGGCCGTTTTTATCAAAACTATGGTATTGGCAGTCTGCAATTTGTTTAACACCATGTTGTTTGGCAACTTGCCGATGGATCCAACCAGTAGTTTTACCTAAGTCACCACCAAAGCGCCCTGCACTGCGTTTTAGCATATAGAGTTGACGTTCATCTTTATGCGGCTGAGGTTCACACTCTATGCCCCATTGGGTTTTAAAGTCGCTGATGCTTTGTGATTTGTGTTCACTTAAAAATGCCACCATATCAAAACCAATACCGCCTGCGCCTAATATAGCAATAGAATTACCCAGCTCTACTTCACCGCGTATAACTTCATCGTAAGCAAATACACGCTTATCATCGCTGCATTTAATCGTAGCTTCACGTGGTCTTACACCAGTTGCAAATACCACATCATCAAACTCAGCTAGCATACTGTCACTAAATGCTTTACCTAATTCAATGGTTACATTTAGACGCTTAAGTTCATTACTAAAATAAGCTAATGTATGATTGAAGTCTTCTTTACCAGGTATTTGCATAGCTAAATTGAATTGCCCACCCATATGTTGCTTTTGGTCAATCAGGGTTACATTGTGCCCTTTTTGCGCTAAGTAACAGCTAGACGATAAACCTGCAGGCCCTGCGCCAACCACTAATACATTTTTAGCTTTCTCTGCTTTTTCTAACGGGTAATCAAGCTCAAAACCTGCTTGTGGATTTACTAAACAGGTAGCGCGCTTACCTTTAAATACATGATCTAAACAACCCTGATTACAACCAATACAAATATTAATATGCTCAGATTGCTTAGCCGCGTATTTATTAAAAAATTCAGGATCAGCTAATAATGGACGCGCCATAGAAATTAAATCAGCTTCGCCAGCATTTAAAATATCATTAGCAATCTCTGGGGTATTAATGCGGTTTACCGCAATAACAGGCACGCTAATAACATCTTTTAAACGCTTTGACGCTTCTTTAAATGCACCCGGTGGCACCATACTCGCAATTGTAGGTACGCGCGCTTCATGCCAACCAATTCCGGTATTAAAAATATCAACACCCGCTTTTTCAAGTGCAACCGCTTGTTGAGTTACTTCATCAGGGGTTGAACCATTAGGGATTAAATCTATAACGGAGAGTCTAAAAATAATTAAAAATTTATCCGATACTTTTGCTCTTACTGCTTTTACAATTTCAACGGCTAAACGCATTCTGTTTTCAAGGCTGCCGCCAAATTCGTCGTTTCGTTTATTAGTATGCGGTGCCATAAACTCATTAATCAAATAACCTTCTGAGCCCATTACTTCCACGCCATCGTAACCAGCCTTTTCAGCCAAATAAGCCGAGTGAGCAAAATCTTTAATCGTTTTCTTAATTGAACTTAAAGACATTTCCTTTGGTTTATATGGATTAATCGGAGCTTTTATAGCACTTGGTGCCTGATTAAAAGGGTGATACGCATAACGCCCAGCATGTAATAATTGCAAACATATTTTACCACCATGTTGATGAACAGCTTGCGTATATGCACGATGCTTAAATACATCGTAATAACTATTAAATGATGAAGAAATAGGCGTTAACTTACCGCGTAAGTTAGGGCTGTAGCCTCCGGTAATAAGCATCGCAGTGCCACCTTTGGCACGTGCTTCATAAAAGGCACGAAGGCGTTTACGATTGTGCCAACCTTCTTCAAGGCCGGTATGCATTGATCCCATTACTAAACGGTTGCGTAGTTGTGTGTGTTTTAGTTCTAGTTTTTGTTCTAACATCCTGTGCCCCAATAACTGGTCTAACCTGTGTGTTTGTTCAATTCTGCTTTAATGACGCAGAATAAGCAATATACGAGCAGCTTAAACTTAAACTTTTTAATTTAAAACACCCTAAATAATCTTGTTTTATGTATAACTGTTAATTGTAAAATACGGCTAAAAGTGACATAAACATTCGTATAATCATAAGTGTAATTGAATTTATAAATGTTTCGTTACGATTTAGCAGTTAAATTAATTTATATTCTAAGCTACTATGGCAATAACGTTTTAGCTGTACGAATTTAAGGAGCTATTTTGATAGCGAAGGTATTTAAAGGTATATGGACAGGGATTAACTTCTCGCGTCGTTTAGTACTAAATTTATTATTTTTATTTTTGGTTATCATTTTCATTGTCTCAGTATCAAGTGACGGCGATAAAATCATTGTCGAAGAGGGTTCTGTCCTCAGGCTCAACCTAAACGGTCCTATTGTGGAAGAAAAAACCTACGTAGACCCTATAGAAGCGGCCATTAATGATGCAACAGCAAGCGCTGATACGCCTACTGAAATACTGCTTGATGATGTCATTGAAGTAATCAATGAGGCGTCACAAGACTCTCGTATCAGCGCAATTTTGCTTGATTTACAAGAAATGCCAAAAGCGCACTTAAATAAGCTTAAGCAAATTACAAAAGCACTTGATACATTTAAAGCAACTGGAAAAAAAGTAATTGCCTCAGGCTATTACTATACCCAAGCGCAATATTACATTGCCGCGCATGCAGACGAAATTGCGATGCACCCTTACGGGAGTGTGCTTATTGAAGGCTACGGTATGTACCCGCTTTACTTCAAAGATGCATTAGAAAAATTAGAAGTCACTCAGCATATATTTCGTGTAGGTACCTTCAAATCTGCCGTTGAACCGTTTATCAGAAACGATATGTCAGAAGCTGCTAAAGAAGCAAACCGCGTATGGTTAGGTGCTTTATGGAACGAATATAAGCAAGATGTAAGTGCGGTGCGTCCATTTGACGAATCAAATTTTGATGAAAAAATGGATACTTATTTAGCCAAAATGCAGGCAGCCAATGGTGATGCGGGTAAATACGCGCTGGATAATAAATGGGTTGATTCTCTCAAAACTAATCAACAAATTCGTCAACAATTAATTGATCTAGTTGGCGCTGAGGAAGATGGTAAAACATTTAAACAAGTGTCTTTTGGTGAATACTTAAGCTTAGTTAAGCCGCCAATTGAGTTTGATAACCCAATGACAGAAAAAGTCGCTGTGGTTGTAGCTAAAGGTACCATCGTAGACGGTGAGCGTCGTGCCGGTGAGATTGGCGGTGATTCAACAGCTGCACTATTACGCAAGGCACGCCTTGACGATAAAGTAAAAGCAGTCGTGTTACGTATTGATTCTGGCGGTGGCAGCATGTTTGCCTCTGAAGTTATTCGTGCTGAAGTATTGGCACTTAAGGCCGCAGGCAAACCAGTCATTGCTTCAATGAGCTCAGTAGCTGCATCAGGTGGTTATTGGATTGCATCAGCGGCAAATGAAATTTGGGCAGCACCTAGTACGATTACCGGCTCAATCGGTGTATTTGGTACCTTTATGACTTTTGAAGATACCTTAGCTAAAATCGGTGTTTACTCTGATGGTGTAGCGACTACAGAAATGGCTGGTTTTTCAATAACTCGTCCACTAAATGAAAAAATGGCACAAGTGATTCAAATGAGTGTTGAAGAAGCTTATGAACGTTTTTTAAATGTCGTTGCCGATGCACGTAATATGACCCCTGAGCAAGTTGATAAAATTGCCCAAGGCCGCGTTTGGATTGCATCGCAGGCTCAAGAGCTTGGTTTAGTTGACAAGCTGGGTAACAAGCAAGACGCTATCAAAGCGGCTGCAGAGCTTGCTAAACTTAACTTCTATGAAGTTAAAACAATTAAACAATCACTTAGCCCTCAAGAACAAATGCTCCAAGATATTTTTGGTAGCGCCGCGGTTAAATCAGTGCTTGGACTTGAAACACAAAAATCAGCAGTACTAGCTAGTCAAGCTAACCTGCAAAGCGTGATTAAGCAATTAAGCAGCGAAGTAGAAAACCTGAAAGATTATAACGATCCACAAGGTGTTTACGCGCGCTGTTTAGAATGTACAGTTGCACAATAATGCCCTAACAGGCTGTATTGATTAGCACTTAGCGTTATACTAAGCCCAGTTTTTTTACTGGGCTTTTTTTATGAAACATAAACGCATTTACATCGCTTATACTGGCGGTACTATAGGAATGAAAAAATCAATCCGCGGCTATATTCCTGCCGAAGGTTTTTTAACCGAAACTGTCTTTAATAACGCAGAATTTAATCGTGAAGAAATGCCATTATTCGATATTCATGAATACTGCCCACTGATTGACTCTTCAGATATGTCTCCTGCCCACTGGCAACTTATTGCTGATGACATAAAAAGTAAGTACCAAGATTACGACGGCTTTGTAGTGCTGCATGGTACAGATACCATGGCCTATACGGCATCGGCTTTATCGTTTATGTTTGAAAACTTAACAAAGCCTATTATCGTGACCGGCTCACAAATTCCGCTCTCTCAATTACGCTCAGATGGTCAAGTTAACCTACTTAATGCCATGTATTTAGCAGCTAACTACCCGATAGCAGAAGTCAGTTTGTTTTTTAATAATCAATTATTTAGAGGCAACCGTGCAACTAAAGCACATGCCGATGGATTTGATGCATTCGCCTCCCCTAACCTAGAGCCATTAGCGCTGTCTGGCATTAATATTCAACTGATCAAAGGTCAGTTAAGCCCGTATGTAGAAAATGAATTACAAGTTGCGCAGATCACTCCTCAAGCCATTGGTGTATTGTATTTATACCCTGGGATCAGCAAAGAAGTGGTTAAAAGCTTAGTTAATGGCAACATTAAAGCATTGGTGCTGCTGAGCTTTGGTGTGGGTAATGCACCGCAAGACCCTGAGTTTTTGGATATACTTGATGAAGCGAGTAAGCGCGGCGTTATTATCACAAACCTCACTCAATGCCTAAAAGGGCAAGTGAATATGGGCGGGTATGCCACAGGAAATGCGCTACTCAATATAGGCGTGATCAGTGGTTTTGATATGACCTTAGAAGCCTGTTTAACTAAACTGCATTATCTTTTTAGTCAAAACTTAGAGGTCGAAACGATTCGCCATTTAATGCAAGATAATTTGCGGGGTGAGTTAACTCGTTAGGTGTTCACCTAAACGAATAACAAAAAAGGACGCTATTTAGCGTCCTTTTTATTTACTTAGATTTTATTAACGAACTTTTGCGTCAATATCAACTAAGTCAGTTAAATGACACGTTTCACCACTGTGGGTCTTAATGCCATGCTCACCAAAGTAATCACGCTGGGCTTGTACTAAATGCCCATTACTTGGTGTTGTTAACGTTGCTAAGTAGGTTTGTGTTGCACTTAGCACAGGGAATGCCAGACCCGTCATGACTGCTTGGCCCGTTACTTTACGCATTGCGAGCGACTCTTTTTCAAGAGTATCAATAAACTCAACACCTTGCGCTACACTGTCTAAGTAATCTGCACGAATAATACACCCTGCACGCCAGGTTTGTAGTGTTTTGGCTAAATCAACTTTCCACTGATGGGTACGTGAAGCACCTTTAATTAATGCAAGTCCTTGACGATACGCTAGTAAACTTGCAAGAGTAAATGCATCTTTCAATTCATCTAAATCAATATCAACTTGCGTGGTATTTTGCGCGCTATACGTCATCTCTTGTGCAGCAGTGGTATTGCATGCATTAGTTAAATGGCGTGCTTGAACAGCGGCTACTAATGACGGTACCGCAATACCCAATTCAAGTGCATTTTGAGCTGTCCATAAACCAGTACCTTTTGCGCCAACTTTGTTATCAATTAAGTCAACAAGGGGCACATTTTGCGAATTTTCAAGTGACAAAATATGGCTAGAAATTGACAATAAATAGCTATTTAACTGGCCTTGTGACCATTCATTAAATATCTCAGCAATTTCTTTTGGCGAGCGCTTAGTTCCATGACGAAGTAACTGATACACTTCAGCAATAAGTTGCATCAGTGCGTATTCAATTCCATTATGAACCATTTTTACAAAATGACCGCTGGCTGATTGACCAACGCGAGCAAAACACGACTCGCCTTTGTAGCTTGCAGCAACTTTTGTAAACCATGGCTCGACACGCTCCCAGCCACCTTCAGAACCACTTGCCATCATAGCTGGCCCATGACGCGCACCCTCAGCACCACCTGAAATACCCATGGTGGCAAACTCAAACTTGTCTTGGTATTTTAGCTTGCGATTAATTCCGTCTTTGTAATTACTGTTACCGCAGTCAACAATAATATCACTACATTGAACACCCGCTTCAATCAGCTCATTGCAAACCGCATCAACCAACTCACCCGCAGGTACAAGTAATAAAATAGAACGCGGTGTTTCTAAACGCCTAACCATATCCCCTAGATCAGAGACAATGTGAAGTTTGTCAGCCATGCCTTGTGACTTAGCACAGCTTAATAATTCTTCACCCGCATTTGGGTTTTTGTCATAAGCGACCAGCGTTATCCCTTTTTCAATCAAGTTCAGGGCAAGATTTTTCCCCATAACGCCTAACCCTACTAATGCAACTTGCATTTAGTGCCCTCCTCGGTAACAACTATTTGGTTAGTAAATTAAAATAATACCGCGTGCATTATACTCAGGCCTTAACCATGAGCAAAGCTACATGCATTTATTACAGTTAAAATAAACACTGCAATTATATCAAACAACCGCCCTCACAGGGGAAGAAATAGCGCTGCTATTTAAATTTTTAGATCATTGACGCCCTGTGACACCGGTGTCATAATGATGACATATTCATTTTGTATATAATAGTCGCAATGTTATAAAAATTGCATAAAACTAAAAATTACTATTTAACCTGAAATCTTCTTTGAAGATTTATTAAGTAGTCACTAAAACAAAATAACCGTCAACTTGCTTAAAATAAGCGCACAGGAGAATTTAATGTTAAGACGTACAAAAATAGTCGCGACACTTGGACCTGCAACAGACAGAGATAATAACTTAGAAAAAATTATTCGCGCAGGCGCTAATGTCGTTCGATTAAACTTCTCACACGGTGTTGCACAAGATCACAAAGACCGTGCACAAGCTGTTAGAGATATAGCCGCTAAACTGGGTAAGCACGTTGCAATTCTTGCTGACCTACAAGGTCCTAAAATCCGTGTTTCAACCTTTAAAGAAGGTAAAGTAACTTTAGCGGTCGGTGCAAAATTCATCCTTGATGCAAAAATGGAAAAAGGTGAAGGCGATATTAACGCCGTTGGTATCGATTATAAAGAGCTACCACAAGATGTAGCTCCTGGTGATTTACTCCTTTTAAACGATGGCTTAATTCAGCTTACTGTAGAACATGTTGAAGGTCATTTAGTGCACACTGTGGTTACTGTGGGTGGGGTGCTCTCGAACAATAAAGGGATTAATCGTTTGGGTGGTGGTTTAACTGCACCCGCGTTTACCGACAAAGACAAAGAAGACTTAATAACTGCGGCTGAAATTAATGTTGATTATATTGCCGTTTCTTTCCCTCGAAGTGGCGATGACATGCGTTATGTACGCTCTCTTGCAGAGGCTGCAGGCTCTAATGCACAGCTTTTAGCTAAAATTGAACGTGCTGAAGCAGTAGAAACACAAGAAGCAGTAGATGATATCATTTTAGCGTCTGACGCTGTGATGGTTGCTCGTGGTGATTTAGGTGTTGAGATTGGTGACGCAGCTTTAATGGGCAAACAAAAACTCATTATTCGTCGCGCACGCTCGCTTAATCGTACTGTTGTAACAGCCACGCAAATGATGGAATCGATGATCGATAACCCAATGCCAACTCGTGCAGAGGTTATGGATGTTGCCAACGCAGTGCTTGATGGCACCGATGCGGTCATGCTTTCAGCGGAAACAGCCGCTGGTGATTACCCAGAAGAAACGGTTGCCACAATGGCACGTGTTTGTTTAGGTGCTGAGTCGCAAAAAGAAACCCATGTTTCTAAGCATCGTTTAGATAGCCGTTTCTCTTCTAATGCGGAATCAATTGCTCTCTCTGCAATGTATGCAGCTAATCACTTAGACTCTGTGAAAGCGATTATCACCCTAACAGAATCAGGTAGTACAGCAAAACTTATGTCGCGTATTAGCTCTGGTTTACCCATTTACTCACTTTCACGTCATCCGAGTACATTAGGGCAAACAGCACTATATCGTGGTGTTTACCCGGTGTTTTTTGACTCTACCAAATGTGAAAAAGATAATATGGTTAAAGATGCATTAAACACGTTAGTGGCTGCAGGTTCACTGCAAACAGGCGACACCGTGATTATCACTCATGGTGATGCAATGGAAACAATTGGTGCAACCAATACAATGAAGATAGTGACAGTGTCGTAAAAGTCACAATAAAAAACGCGAGCTAATTGCTCGCGTTTTTTTATGCTATTTATTAAAGTTAGCTAGCTAATGCTGCTTTTACTTTATCACGGTAACTTCTACTTACTTTAAGCTCTTGTCCGTTATCTAACACTAATAAATATTCACCACTAACCTGAGTTACCAGCTTGCTAATTTGTTTGGTGTTAACAATTGCGCTGCGATGCACACGAACAAATAGATTTGGATCTAATTCTTGTTCAAGCTCTTTCATGGTTTTACGTAATATATGCGTTTGCCCGTCTTGGCAATGCAAACACATATAATCACCTGCCGCATCTACCCACTGTATCGTGGCAACGGGCACTCTAACAATTTCGCCCTGCTCTTTTACTGCTAGTGACTCAGGGTAACGCCGATCAGTTAAGGTATCACCTGTGGCTAATTTCTTTAAAATTTCTTCGCAGTTATTACCCGTTATCCCAGCTACAAAACTGGCTAATTTTTTCTTATGGGCGTTATCCTGCTGAGTTTTTAAATAGGTATGCACTTTTTCTACCGCCTGTTTTAATCTGTTATCATCAACGGGTTTTAAAATGTAATCTAAAGCATGAATTTCAAATGCTTTAACAGCAAAGTGGTCAAACGCAGTCACAAATACAATGGCAGGCAAGTCTTTACTACTTTCACTCAATGCACGCGCTACCTCAAAGCCATTCATGCCTGGCATTTGAATATCTAAAAATACGAGGTCAATTTTTTCGTTTTTGCAACTTTCGATCGCATCAAATCCTGAGCTACATAGTTTGATCACTTCAATATCAGAAAACTCTTCAAGCCTAACGGCTAAGCCTTTACGTGCTAATGGTTCATCATCAACAATCAGCGTTTTTATTCTTGTCATTTCTTCACAGCCTTCTCAAACGGAACTCGCAGATTAACTTTCAATCCACTTGGCGTATTATGTGATAATACAAACGAGTAATTATTTTCGTAGAGCGTTTTTAATCTGTCTTGGGTGTTTGCTACACCCACGCCTTGTGCATTAACTAACTGGCCATTTACAATTTCAGTGCCAGGGCCATTATCGCCCACTTCAAGTAATAATTCATTAGCAAATACTTGTGCTTTTATATCAATAACGCCACCTTCTGCCATGTGAGCAATAGCGTACTTAATAGCATTTTCAATGATCGGTTGTAATATTAAGCTAGGTACCAATGCTTGTTGAGCTTGCTCACTCACATCAACATTAACCTGTAACCGTTCATCAAAGCGCACACGTTCAATCTCTAAATACAGCATTAATGCATGTAACTCTTGCTCTAGTGGCACTTTTTTAATTGGATCAGTATTGAGTGTATAACGCAAAAAGTCACTCAGCTTAGATACCATTAAATTAGCATCTTTGTTTTCTTTTACCAAAATTAAAGTGGAAATAGCATTGAGGGTGTTAAATAAAAAGTGAGGGTTTAACTGATATCTGAGCATTTTTAACTGCGCTTCGTGCGCCATTGTAGTTGCTTTTAACGCTTTTTGGCGTTCACTTTGTAGTAACTGGTAATACTTAACCCCAAAGTACAAGCCACTCCAACACAAAATAATATAAACGGAGTCTAGCCCTTGTTGTAAATAATAGAACCATTCTTCAGGGCGATAGCCGTGTCGATAAATTTCCCACAAGTTAAACTTTTGTACCACCGCCCAGAGCGTACCAGTTACATACGAAGCACCAAATACAACAATGATTAAGACCCAAGGCGAGGCATTCCAAATTTTGCGATATATATAACGCAAAGGGACAGTCATTAAACAGCCTGCATAGGCATTAAGTAAAATAACGAATACGTAAATATCACGCATTTCGAATACTTTAGATCCAATGTAATTAACTAACGCATACCCTATCCAGCCAGCGATTTGCAAAAGCCAGAAAAAGCGTTGTCTGTTATCAATTAAAGACTGCCAATTCAAAATTAATTATTACCTTATAAATTTGTTATTATTATATCGATTTATCAACGTGTATAGCACTACCAACTGTCTTACTTTTTAATAGCCCTATCGCAAACGATAACGTTGTCTGATGCTTTTGCGGTTAAGCGATTCATTGAGCTATATGCATAAAAAAAGCGAAAGGTATGTACCTTTCGCTTCTCAATGTTTACTTTTTATTTATTAAGCAAGTTTGTCTGAAGCAACTTTATAAGTTGGATCTTCAATTACGTTTACTTCCACTAAATCACGTGCTTTATGAAGTAGTTCAGTACAGTCTTTGCTTAAGTGACGTAAATGCAACTTTTTACCCGCTTTATTGTACTTATCAGCTAGGCTATCAATTGCTTCTATTGCACTGTGATCCGCAACACGGCTGTATTTAAACTCAACAATAACGTCTTTAGGGTCGTTCTTTACATCAAATAAATCAGCAAAGTTTTTAACTGAGCCAAAGAATAAAGGCCCGTGTAACTCGTACACTTTTGAACCTTCTTTATCAATATAGTTCGTTGTGTAGATATGTTTAGCATGCTGCCAAGCAAACACTAATGCAGACACAATAACACCCACACACACAGCAATGGCTAAGTCAGTGATAACCGTCACACCCGATACTAAAACAATTACAAATGCGTCAGATAAAGGCACGCGTTTCATCATTTTAAAACTTGCCCATTCAAATGTACCCAGTACCACCATAAACATAACACCAACTAATGCCGCTAGTGGGATCATTTCAATTAAACTTGAGGCAAAGATAATAAACGCAAGTAACATCAGCGCAGCACTAATACCAGATAAACGCGAACGACCACCTGAATTAATGTTAATCATAGATTGACCAATCATGGCACAGCCACCCATTGCACCAAAGAAACCACATGTAACGTTTGCCGCACCTTGTCCAATACATTCTTTGTTAGAATGGCCACGTGTTTCTGTAATTTCGTCAATCAAGCTTAGCGTTAACAGCGATTCAATTAAGCCAATTGCTGCAAGAATAAGCGCATATGGGAAGATAATTTGTAGTGTTTCTAAATTAAAAGGCACCATAGGAATATGAAACTGCGGTAAACCACCGGCAATCGTTGCAGCTTCATTACCTGTCATACCTTTTAAGAAATCAAGTACTGTACGCGCTTCTAAGTCAAGGCCAATAACTAAGCCAGTTACCGTCACAATGGCAACCAGTGACGAAGGGACTGCAGTCGTTAATTTTGGCAAAAAGTGAATAATAGCCATAGTTAGCGCTACTAAACCGAGCATAATGTACATTGCACTGCCCGTCATCCATTCTTGACCGCCAGCACCATCAGGTACTTTAAACTGCCCAAGCTGTGCTAAAAATATAACTATCGCTAAGCCATTTACAAAACCGAGCATCACCGGATGTGGAACCATACGTATAAACTTACCGAGCTTAAATACCCCAGCCAATATTTGTAATAGCCCCATCAGCAACACAGTGGCAAATAGATATTCCACTCCGTGATCCAGTACTAAACTTACCATTACAACCGCAAGCGCACCGGTTGCACCCGAAATCATACCTGGACGACCACCAAAAATAGCCGTAATTAAGCCAACAATAAATGCGGCATATAAACCAACAAGGGGTTCTACATTTGCAACAAAGGCAAATGCAACAGCTTCTGGGATCAAGGCAAGTGCCACGGTCAATCCAGAGAGAATATCGTTTTTAGCAGAGCTTGGCGCCCTACTGAGTAAGTTAAACATTGAGTTCCTCAGTTTTATTTAGCTGACAAAAAAAGCGCTGAATTCTATCAAATTAGCGCTCATTTCACAATTATAGTTAATGCAGCCGATTTGTTTATCATCGGCTTATTTTTATTTTACAGTGGTAAGGCTGTACTACGTTTTACACAGGTCATGGTCACGTTAGAATGAACCTCTTGGACGTACTCTAAGCTAAGTAGGTTATCGCGTACAAAGTGCTCATAACCTTCTATGCCTTGAGAAATAATACGCAACATAAAGTCCATAGTACCCGCCATAGTGTAACATTCAGTCACTTCATCATAGCTAAGTATCAGTTTTTCAAACTCGGCTAGATTCTTTTTACCATGGTTTGATAAACGTACATGGGCGTAAACCAACATATCAAAGCCCAGCTTTTTTTCATCAAGCAATGCGACTTTACTTTTGATGTAGCCATCTTGTTCTAATTTAGCAATACGACGCCAACAAGGAGACTGAGATAGGCCTACTTTATCTGCAATTTCAGCGGTTGATAAACTTGCATCTTGTTGTAAAAGTGCCAATATTTGGCGATCTACGTGATTTAGAGACATTTTATTTCTTATTTATCTAATAAATTGGTTAAATTATACAGCCTTTTTAAAAAGCAGTCTGCATATTTTTAACAATTAAACACATCAACCAAATTGACCACTTACAAACGGATTGGTTGCCTTCTCATTGGCGACATCGGTATCTTCACCATGGCCACTTAAAATTGCGGTACTCAGTGGCAACGTCATTATATGGGCCTGTATTGAGCTAATAAGCTGCTTACTGTCTCCTTTTGGAAAATCAGTACGACCGACTGAGCCTTTAAATATAACATCACCCACAATAACGGTGCTTTGCGTATCTTGATAAAATACAACGTGTCCTGGGGTGTGCCCTGGGCAATGCAGTACTTTAAATGCAAGCTGACCAACTTGTACGGTATCACCATGTGCTAGCCATTCATCTGGGTAAAAAGCACTGATAGGCTTAAATCCAAACATTGTGGCTTGCATTGGCAAGTTATCAAACCAAAAGCGCTCATCCTTATGTGGGCCAATAATCTTTATATTATGTTGCTCACGTAAACTATGAGCACCACCCACATGGTCTAAGTGTCCATGGGTTAACCAGATGGCTGACAAGCTCAAGTTATGCTGTGTTAGTGTTGCATTAATTTTGTCAACATCACCACCGGGATCTACCACCACAGCTTGCTGGGTTTGTTCGCATACTATAATTCGGCAATTTTGCATAAACTGCGTAACGGGAATTGTGATTATTTTCATCTTATATTTCTTTATTTTTTTGCGCTGGAATGACTATATCTTGTTCATATGACATTAAAATTGGGTATTTTAAATAAGCTTGATCGTAAAACGGGCTATATTCATAGAGCCAATTTAAGCGCGCCTCAGGATCTGTAGCAAATGCTTTATCTAGCTTAAGTTTTTTATTAAATGCCTCTGCTAATTTCGGATCATCACTGAGCATTTTCTCAGCAAATGGGAGCAATGCGTAATTTTCCATATACTCTGTTCGCTGAAAAATCGTATTAAATTCACCCCATGCAAAAAAAGAGTCAGGTGCTTCTGGATGCAATAAATGCACAGCTAACTCGCCTGCTTTTTGTTGGGTACTGACTTCAAACCAACCATCTAAATCGACATTCGTGGCCGGTTCATAGTTAAAACGTGCCGACACTCTAAATCGCCCTTCAAAGGGTGCTTTATCAAAGCTATATTGCGCCACTTTTGCCATTTTTAACGGCTGAGTATTGGCGCCACTGAGTTTATTAATTGATACCCCATGTAAAGCAAGCTTTTCGATAATATCGGTATACACTGGCGGGATAAAAAACGATTTAGGGACTTCAACCGTGTGCTGTACTTCTTTTTGCCAAAAAATAGGCAGCTTGTCATAATCTTGCTTTTTACCTAAATAACTTACTTCCTGCTGATTTGACAAAGCATTCATATTCTTAGAATAAGCAATGCCTTTAAATTTGATATGATCAGCTTGCTCAGCGTAACCACGTTTAACAATTAATTGCTTAGGCACAAATTGCTGTTCTTTTTTTACCGCATTGGCGAGTTTATCTTTATGGGTTGCTAACGCTTCAATAGCACCATCTATAAATACATAAGTCCCTAGCACGCGTTGCTTATAGGGTTTTAAAGAATGGTTTTCGACTAAAATAGTTGGCAATGACTTTAAATCACCCCAGCCATTTGAAAAACGAGGCGTTGCCACCCAACCTGCTAAACCTGATTTAAACTCTTGTTTATCCATAACAAACACTAAAGGGCCAGGGATATGTCCTTGCTCAGTTAAGGTGTGGTCAATTACAGGTTTAAAATAACGGTTGAGCGCATCCGAAATAGCAGGCGACTCGCTAGCAAATACTGGGTTATAGCCGTAGGTGACATCATATTGGTAATCGGCCCCATCAGTCACATGCACGTCTATATATAAATTAGGATTATAATCGTTAATGACTGCAAGTACGCTTTTAACCTCGGGGGTATCTAATTTAGTGAAATCACGATTTAAATTAAGGTTATTAGCATTTGTTCTAAAACCCATTTTTACTGGGCCGCGCTGATTGATTCGATTAAATGCACTACTGCGTTCATGCCCATCGACATTAAGAATGGGAATAAATAAAATGTTTACCTTTTTTAATATATCGCGACGTTTACCCGTGGCAATATCTCTAAGCAACATAAACATTGCATCTTTACCATCAATCTCACCGGCGTGAATACCAGCCTGAATAAGCACAGTTGGTTTAGTGCTGTTAGCCATTTGCCCAGCATCAAAAAAGCCTTGTTCGCTGGCAATCAACATTTTTATTGCACGTTTACTATTACTATAGCCAATCGTTTTTGATTTAAATTGAGTGGGATTAGCCGCTACCAACCTATCAACAAATGCCATGGTATCAGCATAATTAGGAGACGAGACTCCTGCAGAAATTTCAAAGTCTGTGGTTAAAGGTCCCTGTTGTTGCAATAGCGATGTGCTCGCACCTTCCCATGGTAATAATGGCGGTAAATGACTGTTATTCGCCATACTTGCAGATAAAACCAATAAACTTATAAACATATACTTCTCTAGCAAACGCATTAATTAAAAAAATTATAGCAATTAAAGCTTTTTAGATGCCAAAACTGCGGTAGTTCAACAAAAAAATGCAGCCAATTGCAGTTTCCTTTGATTATTTGTTCAAGTCCTAGTCAAGTGCTGATAAAAACATAATTAATATCAACCTTAAGAGCAACAATGAACATGCCTAAAATTCTGGTTTAGCTAGTTAAGTTAAATGGATACACGGCACTAAAAGGTATGACATAGCTAAAACAGTAAATAGCAGGCACAAAAAAAGGAGCCATAGGCTCCTTTTCAATACTTATACAAAAACTTAAGCTGCCGCTAGGCCTTCTTTTGCTTTTGCTACAAGCGCTGCGAATGCAACTTGGTCGTAAACAGCGATATCTGCAAGGATCTTACGATCGATTTCTACAGATGTCTTTTTAAGACCATTAATAAAACGGCTGTAAGACAGACCATTTTGACGTGAAGCAGCATTGATACGTGCAATCCATAATTGACGGAAAGTACGTTTCTTAGCACGGCGGTCACGGTAAGCGTATTGACCCGCTTTAGTAACAGCCTGGAAAGCTACGCGGTAAACACGTGAACGTGCTCCGTAGTAACCTTTCGCTTGTTTTAAAACTTTTTTGTGACGTGCACGTGCGACAACGCCGCGTTTAACTCTTGCCATTTCTAAAAACCCCTATTAAGCGAATGGTAACATACGTGAAACTAGACCATGGTCATTTTTATGAACCATCATCTTAGGACGTAGGTGTAACTTACGCTTAGAAGTTTTCTTAGTCAGAATGTGACGAAGATGCGCTTGTTTACGCTTGAAACCGCCAGAAGCAGTCTTTTTGAAACGCTTAGCTGCGCCTCTGTGACTTTTTAGCTTGTAAGCCATTGCAATAACTCCAATTGTATTGCTTTAAAATTAGTAAGAAGGCGTGAGATATATTGCTATAGCTCCACTTTAAAGGCCTAACTTACTGCTATGTTCCGGTGAAAACCCGATATAAATACCGCAATTTTACTTTAAAACCGGTTAACTCAGGTGGACATTTTCATATCACTTGCAAACCTGAGCTAAATTCGGTGCGTATTATCGCCTAATTATTACTTTTTAGCAACCGGCGCCATCATCATAACCATTTGACGGCCTTCAACACGATTTGGGAAAGATTCAACAACTGCTAATTCTTCTAAATCGGTTTTAATACGGTTTAATAATTCGATACCAATTTCTTGGTGAGCCATTTCACGACCACGGAAGCGGATAGTTATCTTAGCTTTATCGCCAGCTTCTAAGAACTTGCGTAAGTTGCGTAGCTTAACCTGATAATCACCTTCATCCGTACCTGGACGGAATTTGATTTCTTTAATCTGGATCTGCTTTTGCTTCTTCTTCTGCTCTTTTAGTTCTTTGCTTTTTTCAAAGATGAACTTACCGTAATCCATAACCTTACAAACAGGCGGCTCAGCATTTGGACTGATCTCTACAAGATCAACACCCGCTGCATCAGCCATAGCTTGCGCGTCTTTTAATGACTGAATTCCAGCTTGTTCGCCGTCGATGTCGATTAAACGAACTTCTTGCGCTGTAATTTCTTCGTTAATACGATTTTTTTGAGCTGTTTGTTGCCCTTTCTTGCCGCCTCTAATAGTACGTTCCTCCAAGAATATCAATAATATAAGCGTGTAGCTGGCTATTTTTGCTTGCCCTACACGCTCGATTTTTACTGTCGATTTTTGATTTCTTCACTAATTTTAGTTACAAAATCATCGACATTAAATTTGCCTAGGTCTTCACCTGTGCGAGTTCGTACTGCTACTTCTTGTTGCTCAACTTCTTTGTCGCCAACAACCAATAAGTAAGGAATACGCTTAAGTGTATGCTCACGGATTTTAAAGCCAATCTTCTCATTTCTCAAGTCAGCAGCGGCTCTAATTCCAAGTTTATTTAATTTTTGTACAATTTCCTGAACATACGGTGCTTGTTTATCGGTGATATTCATAATCACCACTTGCTTAGGCGCAAGCCACGTTGGGAATAAACCAGCATACTCTTCTGTTAAAATACCGATGAAACGCTCAATAGACCCTAATATAGCGCGGTGTATCATAACAGGTGTACGTCGTTCGTTATTTTCAGCCACATATGTTGCGCCTAAACGACCAGGTAATGCAAAGTCTAGTTGCACTGTACCACACTGCCACGCTCTGTCTAAGCAATCGTACAAAGTAAATTCAATTTTAGGACCATAAAACGCCCCTTCACCTGGTAGGTAATCAAATTCAATGTCGTTTGCTTTAAGTGCATCAGCAAGTGCAATCTCAGCTTTGTCCCACATTTCATCTTCGCCAATACGTTGCTCTGGACGAGTTGAAAGTTTAACTACAATTTTTTCAAAGCCGAATGTTTCATACGTATCGTAAACCATTTTAATACAGGCCGATACTTCATCCATGATTTGCTCTTCAGTACAGAATACATGCGCATCATCTTGGGTAAAGCCACGCACACGCATTAAACCGTGAAGTGCGCCTGATGGCTCGTTACGGTGACAACAACCAAACTCAGCCATACGCAGTGGTAAATCACGGTATGATTTTAAACCTTGGTTAAATATTTGTACGTGACCTGGACAGTTCATTGGCTTAATTGCGTATTCACGCTTTTCAGATTCCGTGGTAAACATGGCTTCTGAATATTTTTCCCAGTGACCTGATTTTTCCCATAACGAACGGTCCATCATCATTGGACCTTTTACTTCTTCGTATTGGTACTCACGTAATTTTTCACGCACAAATTCTTCTAATTCACGGTAAATGCTCCAACCATCGTTGTGCCAAAATACCATGCCTGGCGCTTCTTCTTGCCAGTGCCATAAATCAAGTGCTTTACCAATACGACGGTGATCACGTTTTTCAGCTTCTTCTAAACGCTTTAAGTACGCTTTAAGTTGCTTTTTATCGCCCCACGCTGTGCCGTAAATACGCTGCAGCATTTTATTTTCAGAATCACCACGCCAGTATGCACCTGCTACCTTCATAATTTTGAAGTTTTGGCAGAATTTCATGTTAGGAACGTGTGGTCCACGACACATATCTACGTATTCTTCGTGGTGGTATAAACCTGGGCGATCATCTTGAGCAATATTTTCGTCAAGAATTTCTATTTTGTATGTTTCGCCACGCGCCGCAAACGTGTCGCGTGCTTCTTGCCAGCTAACGGTTTTTTTCACTACATCGTAGTTTGTTTTTGCAAGCTGTAACATACGCTTTTCAATAGCATCAAGATCATCTTGAGATAACGAATGTTCCATATCAATATCATAGTAAAAACCGTTATCGATAGTAGGACCAATCGCCATTTTAGCGTCTGGGAAAAGTTGCTTAACTGCATGACCAATTAGGTGGGCACAAGAATGGCGAATAATTTCTAAACCATCGTCATCTTTTGCTGTAATAATTTCAAGACGAGAGTCGGCTGAAATTAAATCACATGCATCCACGCGTTCGCCATTAACACGACCGGCGATGGTTGCTTTAGCAAGACCAGGGCCGATATCGTTTGCAACATCAAGCGTGCTTACAGGGTTTTCAAAACTACGCTGACTACCGTCAGGGAGAGTAATAACTGGCATTATAAATCCTTACATACAGTGGTGACACCTACAATGTATCACGTGTATTTTTTAATTAATTAAATGAGAATGACTCGACAACGCTTTTACGAATAAGCATTGACTATTTTTCGCCGTCAAAGGCTAATGTAGATGCTGAGTCTGCTCAACTACAAAAAAGATATTGTCGCGTGCTGCAGCGTTAATTACAAGTTTTAAGCTACTAAAAACCACGCATTTTTAACATAAATGTGCAATTAATAACTTTTCTTCAGTCACGCCGCATCAAATTAACGTAAAGCACTATATTAAAGCAGCACACAAAGTGCTTAAACTCGCATTTTAATGCGTGTTGCGTATAATAACCGGTAATTAAGTTATAGTAGAGATTAACAATGAGAACATGTGGTGTAGAAATTACCGGTAGCGATGTACTACTTTGTATTTTAAGTAAAGATAACGACGTTTTTGATATTCGTGACGTGCGCCAAACACGCTTTACCTTAGGTAACGGTAACGACACTGAAATAATGCGTAAATTTCAATTTGATTTTGCAAAGCTGATGCAAGATTACCAAATTGATTCTGTTGCCATTCGCGAACGCCAGCCTAAAGGTAAATTTGCAGGTAGCGCTAAAGGGTTCAAAATGGAAACGGCTATTCAATTAATCGACAACCTCGATGTTCGCGTGTTTTCAACTACTGAAATAAAAGAGCAAGTAAAACGCAACCCAATCCCTATCGCGTTCGAAGACACTGGTCTTAAAAAATATCAAGAAAATGCATTCGTCAATGCTTACGTTTATATCATGAAAAAAACCTACCGCAGCGACGAAATGTAATACCAATTGCATCCTTGTAAAAACGCGTAATAGCTCAATATTACGCGTTTTTTTATGTCTAAATTTTCAAATAAAAGTGTAAGACATTAGTCTAACCCTCTTCCCTTTGTCGACAATTCATGTTTATTTAATCAACAAGCCTTGGATAGATAAAAACATGGAGAATGTCATGAAAGCGACACAAACAGTGCATAAAGAAGTAGAACAAATAAACACTATACCGCTATCAAATAGTTATTTTAAGGGGATTCAAAGCACACCGCTAATAGAGCAAACTATTGGAGAATACCTTGATTCAATTGTCGACAATAACCCAGAGGCATTGGCAGTTGTTGTTGCTCACCAAAATATTCGCTTAAACTATAAGGAGTTTCAGCAGCAGATTGATCAGCTTTCTATGGGGTTGTTGGCATTAGGGGTTAAATCAGGTGACAGGGTCGGTATTTGGTCACCCAATAATATACAATGGTGCTTAACTCAATTTGCAACGGCTAAAATCGGCGCAATCATGGTGTGTATTAACCCAGCTTACCGCCCCAGTGAACTGCAATATGCGCTTAATAGTGTTGAATGTTCCACGCTTATTACTGCTACCTCATTTAAGGGCAGTCACTACGTTAATATGCTACAAAGTTTAGCCCCAGAGCTAAATAGTTGCCAAAAAGGGGAATTAAAAGCCGCTAAGCTCCCTTCATTAAAAAATGTAATTTGTATAGGTGATGAGCCAGTAAATGGTATGTTTTCGTTTAATGAAGTACTCGCCATGCCCTCAGATGCCCACCAGTTAGAACTTCAAGCGGTGGCTAAAACCCTAAACTGTAATCAAGACATTAATATTCAGTTTACCTCTGGCACCACAGGAAACCCTAAAGGGGCTACGCTAACGCATAAAAACATTCTTAATAATGCACTGCTTGTTGCCCAAGCAATGCATTTTACTGAACATGATAAGCTGTGTATCCCTGTACCGCTTTATCATTGCTTTGGCATGGTTTTGGGTAGCTTATTGTGTGTAAGTAAAGGCGCTGCAGCTATTTATCCAAGTGATTCTTTCGATCCAAAAACCACATTAGAGGTGGTACAACAAGAAAAATGTACCGGGCTTCATGGCGTGCCTACCATGTTTATAAGCGAATTAGAGCTTAATAACTTTAGTGATTATGATTTAACTACATTACGAACCGGCGTTATGGCAGGCTCAACCTGCCCCGAACAAGTTATGCGTAAAGTACAAACACTAATGAATATGAACCAAGTCGTTATAGCCTATGGACAAACAGAGTGTAGCCCAATCAACAATATCACTGAAACCGACTCATCAATTGAGCGTCAAGTCACCACTGTAGGACGAGCGCTTGCGCACACTGAAGTAAAGATTATTGATGAGGTGGGTGAAGTTCAAAAAATAGGCCAACCAGGTGAAGTCTGTAGCCGTGGAGCTGGTATTATGCGTTGCTATTGGAACGATGAAGAAAAAACCAAAGCTACTATCGATAATCAAGGTTGGTTACATTCTGGCGATTTAGGGGTAATGGACAGTGAAGGCTTTGTCAGTATTGTTGGCAGAATTAAAGACATGATTATTCGCGGCGGAGAAAATATATATCCCCGTGAGATTGAGGAAGTTTTATACACCTACCCAGGGATACAAGATGCGGCAATTTTTGGTATTACCGATGAAAAGTTTGGCGAAGAAGTGTGTGCCTGGATCCAGCCTAAAGAAGGTGAAGTGCTTGATGAGCAAGCAATTCGATTATTTTTAAAAGACAAACTCGCCTACTTTAAACAGCCTAAATATATTCGCTTTGTTGAACATTATCCGATGACGGTAACCGGCAAATTGCAAAAATTTAAAATGCGCGAACAAATGCAAGAAGAGCTCGCCGAATCTGCATTTTCATAAGCTGGTTAAATGCAAAGCACTATCAGCTTAGTGCTTTGCATTGTCTTACTCAATTTCAGGCTGTTTAGGAACAACAAAGTCAGTAATACTTATATTTCGTCCTGCATTTTTAGCTTTATAAACCCCTACATCAGCTGTTGCCAACAATGATTTAATTGAAGGTCTATATGTAGTGTATTTATCAATTGCAATACCAGCAGAGACAGTAATACGGTTAAAGGGTGAATACTGATGTGCAATCGGGTCGTCAGCAAAGCGTTTAGGTAAGTCACTCAACCAATCTAACTCATTTGCCTGTAATGTTTTTACCAATATAAATTCTTCACCACCAAAACGCACCACAATATCAGCGTCACAATGCTTTAGTCGGTTTGCGACTGCTATTAGTACGTTATCTCCCTCTAAGTGGCCGT
This sequence comes from Pseudoalteromonas sp. S1608, assembly GCF_005887265.1. GTDB lineage: Bacteria > Pseudomonadota > Gammaproteobacteria > Enterobacterales > Alteromonadaceae > Pseudoalteromonas > Pseudoalteromonas undina. Next base: position 46,827 of record NZ_PNDK01000002.1, on the reverse strand, counting down.
AGTTATCGTTATAATTTTTAAAATAGTCGACATCAATCATGGCTAACCCTAAATATTGTGATGGCGCTAACTTGTTAATTAATGCTTTACAGCGTCTATCAAAACTATGCCGATTATGCATACCTGTTAATTGATCGGTATTGGCTTTTTCAGTTTCAAATAATTCCGATTTATATTGCTTTCTTAATAGGGTATCTAGTTGATATTGCACTATGGCCAATACAATAACTATGCTGAAATAAAAATAAAGTGTCCACGCAATCGAAGTAGAAGAAAAAAGCTCAATAAATATCAGGGCAATGCCAATTATTGACCATAAAACCAGTTTATGTCCTAAATGCAGCATCGGTATGGCTATAAATGCAGCAGCGACAAGCATAGGTCCACCCTCTTTTAATTCACTATAGCGTTGCACATATTCCCAAAAGAAATAACTAAATAAAAAACAAAATAAAACCGCATAACTGAAAAAGCGCGAATGCAAGTACTCTGAACTTAATGTTCTATTTACGATAATGAGGACTATCGATAACAACACCATAGTTACGCGTAAAATTGTTATGGTTGAATTGGCAGGCTCTTGTTGATTAAGCCAAGACATAAAAATAAAAGACAATAAAAACAGTGTTACTAGATATAGTGATGCATCAGCAAGACGCATTGAGCTTTTATTGAGTTGATTTTGGAAGTTGTGCTCTGTTGCACTTGAAAAATAAAAAATTGCGGGAATAAGACGCACCGGCACTCTCCTTAATAAGCTCACTTATCCTTATCCACACTATAGTTTATTGTTATTAATTAGCGAGTTAAATTTACCTTATTAAATAATATTATACATTACTTTTGCTATATCCTGAACAATGCCTGCTCAAGATATAGATAAAAATTATTGGGTTCACTAATAAATAGCCGATGCGTTTCTATACAACGCCCTGTTCAATCATTGCATCTGCTACACGTCTAAATCCAGCAATATTTGCACCAAGTAACAAGTTACCGGGTTGATTAAATTCTTTTGCGGTATCGTTAGCTGTAGTGAAAATATCTTTCATTATTTGCTTTAACTTTTCATCTACTTGCTCAAATGTCCAGCTTTGCATACTGGCATTTTGTGCCATTTCTAATTGGCTCGTTGCCACCCCACCTGCATTTGCTGCTTTGCCAGGTCCATAAGCAATTTTTGCTTCAATAAAGCAATCAATCGCTTCTTTGGTTGAAGGCATATTTGCTCCTTCACTGACTAAAGTACAGCCATTTTCAAGTAGTGCTTTTGCATCCGCTCGGGTTAATTCATTTTGTGTAGCACAAGGAAAAGCCGCATCCGCACTGTAACGCCATACCGCATGACCATCTTGAGGGTACTCATCGCGAGGCGTATACTTTGCCTGAGGGTGAGTATCTAGGTAGTCACTCAAACACCCTCGTGATTGCTCTTTTAATTGCTTAATGAGTTTTAAGTCAATGCCACTCTCATCGTACAAAGTGCCTTTTGAGTCACTACAGGTGATAGGCGTAGCCCCTAATTGATATAATTTTTCCATGGCATAAATTGCCACATTGCCAGAGCCTGAAATTAAACAGCGTTTTCCTGATAAGCTGTCATCACGATCTTCAAGCATATAGTTAGCAAAATACACTGCGCCATAACCCGTTGCTTCTTTACGAGCAAGCGATCCGCCCCAAAGTAAACTTTTACCGGTTAGTACGCCTTCATAGCGCCCTGTTAAGCGTTTGTATTGGCCAAACATATAACCAATTTCTCGTGCCCCTACACCAATATCCCCTGCAGGTACATCGGTTGTAGGACCAATATGACGATATAACTCGGTCATAAACGATTGGCAAAAACGCATTATCTCGCCATCAGAGCGTCCTTTTGGATCAAAATTAGCGCCTCCTTTGCCGCCGCCTATAGGCAAACCAGTCAGTGCATTTTTAAAAATTTGTTCAAAGCCTAAAAATTTTATGATGCTGGCATTTACACTTGGATGAAAACGTAAGCCGCCTTTGTAAGGGCCAAGCGCCGAATTAAATTCGATACGGTAGCCTTTATTAACTTGAATATTGCCCTCGTCATCAACCCAAGGCACGCGAAACATTAACTGACGCTCTGGCTCTACCATTCTTTGAATAATTGCTTGTTGTTGGTAATGACTGGTTTGCGCAAATATTGGCTCTAGCGAGTCTAGCACTTCTTCTACTGCCTGATAAAACTCACATTGCGCAGGACTCGTCTGCTTTAATTGCGCAATTGTTCTGTGTATATAATTCATATTTATTCTTCCATGTGGGTATTTTTTAATTCGAAACAGGAAAAATGATCAACGTTATTGTTAGTGGAGAAATTGATTATGCGATCATTATTTTTACACTTTAACATCATAAATAAACTGGATGCACGTGTTTGATGTTGAATTAAATTGTTGTTTCTTTTGTATAAAAACCCGTTAAAAAAGAATTTGTATGCTAAAAATGCCAGTTTGAATGAATAACACGTTAAAAGTATTAAAAAAATAGTAAAACAACATACGACTCTACGTTTTTACGAGAGCGACAACATAAAATGCTTTATGAGACTGAAGTTGTAGAAGGATAAGACTAATAATAGCGTAGATTTTAGTGAGTTCGTTTAAGAGGTTTAAATGGAAGTTGCTAATCAACCTCCATAAAATGCATTAAGCTTTTTCGCCATCTGGGCGAAAAGTACGCTGCACACCAGTTAAAAATAAACGTAAAACTTGATCGTTACACACACGGTAATGTTTGTTTTCAACTTTACGTGAAAATGCACTGAGTTCATGCTTACTTAAATCAAAATCAACTAAGGCGAGTGTGGCTATCACGTCTTCTGCTTTCATATTTAAAGCAATACGTAATTTCATAAAAATAATATTATTGTTTAATTTAGTCTCTGGGATTGGCTGCTCACCGTCACGTTTACCGCGCTTAGTGTTTATAAAGCCATTTAAAAATACCGCAAATTCGGTGTCACTTATTGGGGTGTAACCTTGCTCGCCCTCTTTAGTTAACCATGCAATCACCTGCTCAGTGCTAACGCTCTGCTCTGCAGCGGCGAACACGTCAACCATTGCTGAATCTGTTAAATCAAAGGTGTAGCGAATACGGCGTAAAATATCGTTATTTGTCAAAGTAAATCCCAAGGTAAATAAGTGCTCAGCAAACAAAAGCTGTTTAATAGCGGCGCAGTTTATCAGAGTTACACTAAGCGCCCTATTAAATACTGTGTTTAATTACCCAATACTTTTGCCGGATCAACACGTGTTGCTTGCCATGCTGGATACAGCGTCGCCAATATTGCAAGCACAAAGGTGGAAATAACAGTTAACACTATATCTTGCCAAACTAATTTACTCGGTAAGAATTCGATAAAATATACACCTTCTAGCGGATTTTCACCCAGCAATAAACTCAGCCAAGTAAAGAGCTCACTAATATTGATTGCTAGAATGACTCCAATAATAGAGCCTAAAACTACGCCAACAAATGCTTGAGTTAAGCCTTGCATTACAAAAGTAGCCAATATAGTACTGTCTTTGGCACCCATGGTTTTTAAAATGGCAATATTGCCTTCTTTTTCGCGCACTTCCATCACTAATGACGAAACAATGTTAAAACTGGCGACTGCAATAATTAAAAACACCACAATATAAACGATCGTGCGAACCATTTGAATGTCTTGATACAAGCTGCCTTGGGTTCTAAACCAACTCGATATATACACATAATCAGTGACTGTTTGCCCTACTCTCAGCGCTATTTGGTGCGCTGCAAACACATCATCAACTCGTAAACGTAAGCCAGTTACTTGGCTTTGATCGTAACCTAAGGTTTGTTGTGCTTTGCTAAGGTGAATAAACGCGGCACTGCTATCAATAGGACCGCCCATTTCTATAACGCCTGCGAGTGTCAATGTGACCCGTTTTGGCGCAAGTAATGATTGCCCTTTTTCACTAATTTGTGGGATCAATAAAGTGACATTGTCGCCTATTGATATATTAAGTTGAGTGACAATTTGCTTGCCTAAAATAACATCCTCAAGTGCTAGCTGACTGACTAATTTACCTTGTGTAAATTGGTTAACCGCTGATACGTCACTCTCTAACGAAGGCTCAACACCACGTATTTCAACTGCTTTTAATTGGCTTTTAAATTGCGCCATACCATTTACTGCTATAAATGGGGCTGCTCCTGTTACTTGTGGTTGCTGTTTTAATTTTTCGACTTTGCTGGGCCAATCAGCAATCGGCCTGCTTGGTGCTACATATTCAACTTGTGGCACTACACTTAATAAACGATGAACCAATTGTTGTTCAAAACCATTGATCACCGATAACGCCACAATTAAAACGGCAACACCAAGTAAAATACCAATAGTAGATGCCTTAGCAATAAAACTAACAAACGCGTTTTTTTCATCTTTATGGCCTGAATAGGCTCTGAAACGTTTACTTATAAAGGCACTAAGCAACATGGTTTGACTCTTTTATTGATAATTTACCATCATCTAAATACGCTATTTTACCCAGCTTGTCGGCAAGTTCTAAATCATGAGTCACCACCACAAAACTGGTGTTTAAACTTTTATTTAGCTGGTTAATTAAATCGTAAATTTTAATCGCGTTTTGCTTATCTAAATTACCCGTTGGCTCATCTGCAAGAACCAGTGCAGGCTCAGTCACTAAAGCACGCGCTATGGCAACACGTTGGCGTTCGCCACCAGAAAGTGCCGACGGTTTATGGCTACTTCTGTGCGCAAGGCCGACTTTATCGAGCATGTCGAGAGCTTTTACATTTGCTTCTTTGGCACTCAAGCCTTTTATTAACAGTGGCATAGCAACATTTTCAACCGCACTAAATTCCATCAATAAATGATGAAATTGGTAAATAAACCCTAAGTTTTGATTTCTAAATGCGGCTTGTTGGCTGCGAGAAAGTTTAGCCACATCTTGGTTTTTGATTTTTGCACTGCCAGAACTGGCGGTATCTAAGGTACCCAAAATATGCAATAAGGTACTTTTACCTGAACCTGAGCTACCTACAATAGCTAGCATTTCACCTTGGGTTAGGGCTAAATCAACCCCTTTTAATACCTCAACTTGGTTTTGCCCGTCTTGGTACACTTTACTTATTTGTTCACAACTAATTACTAAATCATTCATAACGTAATACCTCGGCTGGGTTTACTTTAGCGGCCTGGCGCGCAGGATATAAAGTCGCTAAAAAGCTCATTGCTAAGCTTAAAAGCGCAATCACACTTAAGCTAAGCGCATCAAATTTGACCGGCAGTGAAATCCCCGATAATAAATTTAAGCCAACCAACGCCAGCAGTTCATTAATATATAAGCTAAATAAAATACCTAAAGAGGCACCTACTGCCGTACCAATCACACCGTTATACAAACCTTGAACCATAAATACCGTTTGTACTTGGCTTGGCGTTAGCCCTAGTGTTTGCAGTATCGCAACTTCGCTTTGTTTTTCACTCACCATCATGGTGAGCGCCGACACAATATTGAACACCGCCACCAGCACGATTAAGCCCAATAACATAGACATAATGCGTTTCTCCATCGCCACAGCGGCAAATAAAGTGCCTTGGCTACTGCGCCAATCGGTGTATTTAAAATTCTTTAGAATAAGTTGGCTGTCTTGAATAAATTCATCAAGTGCAAATGGCTCATGCAGTGACACACTTAAATTAGGGGGTGTAGAGCTACTTTGCTTTAATACTCGTTGCAATGACACACCACTGGTAAATGCCAGTCCCATGTCAATTTCTGAACCAGTTTCGTAAATAGCAGCAATTTTGAATAAACGCTGGCTAGGAACACGACCAAGGGGTGTATAAGTTGACGCATTGGGCATAATAACGCGCAGTTTATCGCCCAAGCTAACGCCGAGTTTACGACTTAGATAACGGCTAATAGCAATGTGGTAATTATTATTTAATACGCTTTGCCAATTCCCCTGCACTACTTTGTCAGTGATTTTATAAAGCGAGCCATCATTATCATAGAGCCCTTGCAGTAGCACACCATGCAAGTCTTTATTTGTTTGTAGTATAGCTTCACCATGGCGGTATAAACTAACATGATCAACATACGGTGATTGCTCAAGATCGGCTTTAAGAGTATTCATTTGCGCTTTAGAGTGTTGTTTTGCCTGCACTTCAACGTGTGGAATGAGTCCGAGCATATTCGTTTTCAGGCTGCTTTCAAAACCGTTCATGACACTACTTACTGTAAAGAGCGCCATTAAACCAATCGCTATACCTGCAATAGAAAAAAAAGAAATAAACGAAATAAACGCATTGCCTTTGGAAGAGCGACTATATCTAAGTCCGATAAACAGGCTAACAGGTTGAAACATATTAATTAAAACATTAATGCTAAAAGTGTGGCTTTATAGTAGCACGAACTCAGCGCAATTGAATATCACCATAAATGTAAGAAATAATTTATAAATCTTATACTTGGCTATATTATAAGCAAATCACTAAGCCAAGCTAAACTTTTAATCCTGTTACTAGATAATCAAGTAATACCCGTACATTAGTAGCAACAAATTGCCGAGGAGGATAAAGCCCCCACACACCCTCTTGCTGATGTTGATAAGCTGTTAATATTGGTACTAACTGCCCTGTTTTTATCTCATTCTCTATGTAGTAATCCGGCAACTGAACAATACCCAACCCTTTTTTAGCGCCGTCAACCAGTGCCCAACCGCTATTGCAATGCAACCGCCCTGCTACTTTAATATGTTTGTCACGACCGTTTTCATTTACTCGCCAATAACTACTGTTACCAATTAAGCATTGATGCTGGTTAAGTTCACCTAACGTATGGGGTTCGCCAAAACGCGCTAAATAGCTTGGTGCAGCACACATAATAAATCGCCGAGAGCTCAAGCGTCGCGCTTTTAAACTCGAATCTTTTAAATGGCCTAATCGAATGGCTAAATCAAAGCCGCCCTCCAGCAAGTTTTCTTGCTCGTTAGAGAGCGTTGCGATTACTTCTACCTCGGGGTGATCATGCATAAACGAATGCACTATCGGCATAATAAAACTTTCACCATACATAACCGGTGCGGTTAATTTAATTTTACCTTTAGGGGATGTTTGCACAGACGCGAGCCCCTGAGTGGCTTCATCCATAGCGTGTTGTAAATGTTTTACTTGGTGTAAAAACTGCTCACCTTCTTTGGTTAATACCACCTTTCGGGTCGTACGCGTTAAAAGTTGGGTATTTAACCGTTGTTCAAGCTTAGTAACATGGCGGCTAATATGGGCAACCGATAGACCCAACGCCTGTGCAGCTTGAGTAAAACTTCCCTCTTCGCCAACAGCAATAAACTCATCAACCCCTTCCCAACGCATCATTATTACCATACTGTAAAAGTGTTTTATTAATTTAGAGATTATCATTGTTATAGAAATAAATACAATAAGCACATCACCCAAAAAGTTTGGGTCTACAATTGATATTCAAACCACTACAAAGGATATACACATGTCTGAATTTATAAAATCAAAAGCAGCGATTGCTTGGGGCCCTAATCAGCCTTTAAGCGTTGAAGAAGTTGACGTGATGATGCCTAAAAAAGGCGAAGTGATGGTAAAAATTACTGCCACAGGTGTATGCCATACAGATGCTTTTACTTTATCAGGTGAAGATCCTGAAGGCATTTTCCCCGCTATTTTAGGCCATGAAGGTGCCGGGGTGGTTTACGCTGTGGGCGAAGGCGTTACAAGTGTAGAAGTTGGCGATCACGTTATTCCTCTATACACCGCAGAATGTGGTGAATGCAAAATGTGTACTTCAGGTAAAACCAACTTGTGCTCTGCTGTACGCGAAACACAAGGCAAAGGCTTAATGCCAGATTGCACAACGCGATTTTTCAAAGACGGCCAACCAATTTATCACTATATGGGGACGTCGACCTTTTCTGAATACACAGTACTTCCTGAAATCTCGCTAGCTAAAGTAAATAAAGAAGCCTCTTTAGAGGAAATTTGCTTATTGGGCTGCGGTGTCACTACCGGTATGGGCGCTGTAACAAATACGGCAAAAGTAACAGCGGGCGATACGGTGGCAATTTTTGGTCTAGGTGGCATTGGTTTGTCGGCCATTATTGGCGCCAAAATGGCTGGTGCAAGCCGTATTATTGGTATTGATATTAACACCTCTAAGTTTGATCTTGCGACTAAACTCGGTGCTACCGACTTAATTAATCCAAAAGACTTCGACAAGCCAATTCAAGAAGTGATTGTAGAGATGACCGACGGCGGTGTTGATTACTCATTTGAATGTATTGGTAACGTTGATGTAATGCGCTCTGCCCTTGAGTGTTGTCATAAAGGCTGGGGAGAATCTGTAATTATTGGTGTAGCTGGTGCTGGCCAAGAAATTTCAACTCGCCCGTTCCAACTTGTTACTGGCCGTGTATGGCGTGGTAGCGCATTTGGAGGCGTTAAAGGTCGTTCGCAACTTCCTGAAATTGTAGAGCGTTACATGGCGGGTGAATTCGCCCTTAATGATTTTATTACCCACACCATGAGCCTTGAAGAAATTAACGATGCATTTGATTTAATGCACGAAGGTAAGAGTATTCGTACTGTTATTCATTACTAATTTCTTTTAATCACCATTACCAGCCGTTGCTATTAAGTAACGGCTTTTAAGGATTGTTATGTTAGAAAATATCTCAACAGCAAAAGTGGCTGGTGGCTGGCATAAGCAGTATAGCCATACTTCCTCAAGCGCCCATTGCAGCATGCGTTTTGCGGTATTTTTACCACCAGGCGCCAGTGAAAAAAATAAAGTACCAGTACTTTATTGGTTATCAGGATTAACCTGTACCGATGAAAACTTTATGCAAAAAGCAGGCGCGTTTAAAAAAGCGGCAGAGCTAGGCATCGCTATTGTCGCACCTGATACCAGTCCGCGTGGTGAAAACGTTCCTAACGAAGATAGCTACGATTTTGCGCAAGGTGCAGGGTTTTACGTCAATGCAACGCAGGCACCTTACAATACTCATTTTAATATGTACGATTATGTGGTGAAGGAACTACCTGCATTAATAGAGCAACATTTTCCAGTAACAACTAAAAAAGCAATTTCTGGGCATTCTATGGGTGGCCACGGCGCATTAATAATTGCCCTTAAAAATCCTAAAGCTTATACCAGCGCTACAGCATTTAGCCCAATTGTAAACCCGATAGATTGTCCTTGGGGTGTTAAAGCCTTTACTGGCTACTTAGGTACTGATAAATCAGTCTGGGCAGAATATGATAGCTGCGAATTAATGCAACAAGCCAAACAAGCTGATTATTTACCTATGTTGGTTAGCCAAGGTGATGCAGATAACTTTTTAGATGAGCAACTTAAGCCACAAAAGTTAGTAACTGTAGCTACACAGAAAGGCTATCCGTTAACACTCGAAATGCAAGCTGGTTACGACCATAGTTACTATTTCATTAGTAGTTTTATAGACCAACACTTATTATTTCATCATCAGTTTTTAACTGCTTAGATTCATTACTGTGTAGAGTAGATTTATCTACTTCTACACATTCTTTAAGATTTTTTGTGACCTGCCTGCATTTTCTAATCACACCGTCATCTCCTTTTACTAAACTAAATACTGCAGAGTCTATTTTTAAACCTAGCTCTGCAAAAGAAAATCCATCCTTATCAACTGGAACTGGCTCAAATGGATTTTCATAAGGAGTAGACCGAGCTGGATTTTTCATCCGCTGATTTTCTTGTGCATTTGAGGCTGCTTGTCCATCCAACATAACGCCAAAAAATGTACAGCCATTAAGCATCAGCAATAGTGATAAAAAAAATATTTTTTTCATGTTTAACCCTTTAGTAGCTTCAACTTTAACTATTTAGTTAATAGAGTAACTCCATTAAAAAAGTAAAACTGTAAAAATCTGTTAGTAAGTGAAAATTGTTTACAACATAATTTATACTAAAGTATTTTATTATCACTCTCGCAAAATGATATAACATAACATATAATTAAACTCGTTTTTTCATCCATACCAAAGCATATTTATGTCATTACCTTTATCTCAAAATCGTTTACACCATATAGACTTACTCAGAGGTCTTATTATTATATTTATGGTGATTGATCACGGCATGTATTATTGTCTTAATTATTCAGTGACCGATCCCATGAGCATACCAGGAACAGATGCGCTTACTTTTTTCACTCGTTTTATATCGCACTTTTGTGCGCCATTATTTGTATTTTTAGCGGGCCTTTCAGCTGCAATAACCGAGCATAAATACACTTCCACGCAAGCTTTTTCAAAAAGTTTAATTATACGTGGACTAGTCCTTATATTATTTGAATTTACTATTGTGTCGTGGTCTTGGAGCTTTAATCCACTGTTTCCAATGTTATACGCTCAGGTTATTTGGGCTATAGGTTGGGGATTTATTATTCTGGGGCTTTTACGTTTAATCGGTCTGTATGCGATTTTTGCCATGGGCTTAATTTTAGTATTTGGCCACAACTTATTTGATGCCGTCAACTTTGAGCCAAATACAATCGCAAATACGATATGGTCTGTTTTACATCAAAAAAATGTACTCGAACTTCCTTTTAACTTTAAAATTAGAACCACCTACCCCGTAGCACCTATTGTTGGGTTAATGGCGTTAGCCTATTGTGCAGGTGTTTTTTATAAAGCCAAGCAATACAGTAACCGAGTTATGGATTATGGCTTAATTTTGGGTGTAAGCTGCCTAGTTTTATATACGCTTTTGCGTGGCTTTAATCTTTATGGTGACGCATCAATATTTACGATTAGTGACTCTTATTTACTCACTATAATGTCATTCTTAAACCCGACCAAATACCCACTTTCCCTGCAGTTTATGTTGTTAACCGTTGGTATAGGCCTAATTATGCTTAAACTATTGAGCAAGCTAAAAAGTGATTTTTCGCCAAAGTTTTTACAAGTATTGGGTAAAACCAGTATGTTCTCGTACTTAGCCCACTTGTATTTACTGCATGCAATAAGTTGGTTACTTATCCCTGTTTTAGGCTTTAGTTTTTCTGATATGACTTATGGCGAAACACTGGTGGGTTTACCAACTGGATACGGTATGAGCTATGTTGCAACACTGATATTTATTGCAGTCGTAATTGGCCTAACAGCCGTTCTTGCCAATTATTATTTAGCATGGAAGCAAAAAAATAAACACAGTTTAATTGCTAAGTATATTTAACCTTACTTTCTCCCCACAACTTTATTGTGGGGAGAACACGTTTGAGCTAATTATGGTTAAATGCTAATATTTTAATCCTTATCAAAATAAACATCACCAACTACAAAGTTAAAGCGATTAATCATATTGCGCTTCACTCCAAACTCTTACATAGTCTACAAGCATATTAGCTTTAAAATCATCACTAATATTATTTTCATTACCATCCCAACCACCTACTTGTAACGATAAAATAATGTAAGAAGGTAAACTTCCAACTCTGTCGTCATAGTGCTCCCAAACTTTTTCACCATCTATATACATACCGACAAAACCAGGCTCCCAATGCATGCCATATACATGAAAACCATCAGGGGAATAATTATGATAAAGCTCGCCAGAACTTATTGACTTATGTTGACTACCGTAACCATCCCAATGCAGAGCAGAGATACTGATGTCTTCCCCCCAAATACCTAAACTCTCCATAATATCAAACTCCATTCCCTTATCGAAGGTAGGTGAGGTATCTCCCCAAGTATCTTTAATTAATAGAAGTGGCTCTTGACCAAAATTAGTATCTGCATAATTACCTCCTCGCACAAAAGCATCTTCAGTCGGGGATAAACTTTCTTCATTTACAATTAAAGCAGGCCTATCAGAAATATTATTCGATTCACTACTAAAAATTTTTATAAGCTGGCTACGCATATAATTGTCAATCAATGCAAAGCTAGCCTCTTTACCAGAGCTTTTTTGCTCTCTTATATAACTGGTAACATCCACTTCAATTATGTTTCCCGTAACCTCTCCATAGCTATGACTAAACCATAAAGGATCAATCTGCGGTTTAGTATTCCAAGTTACAGTATCTTGGGTCCAATCTGTGGAAAGTGTTTTATGCACAGCTATGCTGCTTTGAGTGTTTGCTTCAGAGATTTTAAGTCTTAAGAATGCAGAAGAAATAGTAGTAGATACATCATCAAGATTAAATTTTAATAATGACTGCCTCCTATAAGTATTATTACCATAAATACCTTTGTCAGGTAGTAACCAAAATGCAGGCCAAGCACCATGTACTGAGTCATACTTAATTTTAGCTTCAAAGTAACCATATTTTTGTCTAAATTTACGAAAAGTACTTACCTCAGCGGCTTTATAAAAGTAACGTTTGGTTCCTTGATTTAATGTGTTTTTTTCTGATTCAAGCTGCAACATTTCATTTTCAATGCGAATAGTTTCTCGCCCAGCATTACCTGCGATACCACTCATTCCTAAATATTGCTTTCCAACATGCCAATTGTTAGGGTTTAATAAAGTTGAATTAAAGTTATCTTCAAAAGTCAGCTCCCAATTACCAGCTAACGGCGGAGAAATATCATTATCTGGCTCTCCCTCGATAAAGGAAACCGAGTCCATATAAAATATACCTGTTCCAAGAGGACCTTGAATACCAATAGCTAGAACTTTTTCATTTTCATCAAGATTAAAGCCATTTAGATTTATTCTAATCGTGTGCCATGTATCGTCTGAAAAGTTATTATGGCCGGGCATACCATCCAATGTCCAAAATTCGTTATTGGTTTCGTCAAGATTTATTTTTAATGAATCGTTACCGCGACGGAACATTAAAGAGCCCTTATTTCCTGATTTTCTGTATATTTTTGCCTCAAGAATTGAATTTTTAAAAGGAGGTACTTGAGCAATGCGTAATCCTGATTGAGTCCAATAGTGTGCCTGCATTGATATAGCTCTTTCTCCATCAACTACTGGCTCACCAATTTGGGTTAAAGTCGATTCACTAGATGAGGTTGCCCATAACTTAGCCCCATTTCTAGGCTCATCATCAAATAAAATAACAGAAGCAAAACTTGATTTAGCTGCGAATAATAAAGCATAAAAAGTGAGTTTTATTTGTAGGGGAAACCTGCGATGTAATAATGTGAATTTCATTTTCTATCCTTAACTAATTGCTTAAGCAGAAAACAAGTTTTACCAAATAATAAAATTATAAATATCTGATGAGGACAAAAAGGTAATACTTAAACCCTAATCAACCAAACTTTTACTAGTTAATAATAATGATACGAAGCAAAGCTGGTATTTTCAATTTTTCTACAGATTTAATTATTTAGTAATTCACAAGAGTTAGTATCTCTGAGCAACTACAAAGGATATGATTTTTAATATTTAAGTGATGAGCTATTATTTCTTTAACTGGAATATGAACAAGATTACAACATACTAACTCGTGAGATCTGAGCTACAATTTAGATAGTTAGACATCACCAAACTGGAGATTTACTGCACTTAACTTTTGAAAGTTCTTTAAATAAAATGTACTGATTTAGTCATAAATCAAACATTAAAAAAGGCGCTATAAAAGCGCCTTGCTAACAAGTATGTGTGCTTAGAACATATCTTGATAGGAATTTGTTGTACTAAATGTAATTGCTTTTTCAAAGCCTGGCAGTGTAATGCTGTGCTCATCTAAAACAATCTCATTTTCATCAATCAAGCCATCACCAAAACGGTAAATTAGCGAGTATTGACCTAAATCGGCTTGCGTTTGGTAAGTATGCTGTGCATCTTTTACTTGGCTATGTTTTTCAACATAGCTGTTCATCAGTGCATCACCATGGCGTTTAGCAAGCATTTGCATGGTTACTTTTGCGCTCAGTACAGTCGCTGTTGCATTATTTCCACCAAAGCCTTTTGAGTTAATAAACGCAATATCCATATCACCACAATCGTAGTGGCTATTACGAATATCTAAATGTTCGCTGTAAACATCGTCGGCTACTTTATCAATGGTGGTAATACCTGGCATAATATTATGACTAAATACACCTAACGCAATGGCAAGCTGATCGCCACTAGCAGGCGCAATAGTATGGCCTACATAGGCTTTAGGCGCAGTCACTTTCCAGTTATCAATAGCAAATGTTTGCGCTACTTTATGATAAATTAAAGATTCAGTAACACGATTTTGTGGCGTACTTGAGCCGTGCGCTAAAATAAAGCTACGTTGTTGCAGTGCCTCTTTACCTAACAAGCTAGTAGCAAGTGCTGCTGATTTCGCCATGGTGATGTAGTTGCCAGGCCCAGGTGAGGTAATTGACTTTTTAACTCCATCGGCATTCACAAATACATCCGGCACACTGCCCATAATATCTGCACCGAGTTCCAGAGCCAGTGCATCATCCATTAATATAGCAACCTGAGCCCCCTCACCTAAGGTAAAACCGCAGTTCTCACCAAATGGACGACTACTTTTACGGTAGTCAGGCTCATCATCATTGCTTAAATTATCTAAACGGCGCAAACCTTCAATATTGGCCAGCGCACTCATATTACCAAAACCTTCAACCACTTCTGGAGTAATCGCACATTCAACACTTGCAACCACTGCAACACGGGTACGACCAGCTTGAATATCGTTAACGGCAGCGCGCAAGTTATATAAAAATGTGGCACATGCGCCTGAAGTTGAAAAAGTCGTCCCCACATTCCCAGTAACATAGGCGTTAATAAAATCGGTCGACATCGTATTTAAACCCAGCGCTAACTGTTTAGTACTAACACGATCGCCCTGCTGACGCGCTTTAACTAATCCACCTAAGCCTTTATCATCCATTTGACCAATAACCGATGCTGAATAGGTACCAATTTTATCTGGCTCTACGCTATTCATAATATGTTGCCAATCAAGTCCTGTTGATTTTATTGCATCGGTGGCAGCAAATATGGTCGCTTGTAAACCGCGCGGCTGGTAGCGGCTGTTATACATAATGGCAGGATCAAACCCGGTTGGAAATTGCCCAGCCGACTTAATCGGGTTATCACGGGTTGAGTCATGTTTTACATCTAGCTCAGCAGCAATCGTGACTTTTACTTTTTTATTATCAAGCTCATCTATTTGCCAGTTGCTTGGTAAAGGCGATGGTAAGTCACGACGACGTGTTTCAAACACAATTGAACTATCATCTGAAGCCGTTAAAGTCATTTTTTGCTGCCAAGGTGTGGCATCAACATCAAAATGTTCTTTTTCAATTTTTCGAATTAATGTACCAGCAATAATTTGCTCACCAAAGCGTGCTTCAATGTCGCTTTGCTCAACATGATTACCTTGGCTGTCTTCAAGTTGGCCGTTTACTGTAGTCACTAAGTTCATTAATGTGGCAAGGCCTAAAAACGTTTCTTGGCGAGCTTGCGCCGCTAAGCTATCTAACACGATACGACGATAACCTTGATGAAAAGAAGTACGGCCAGCGGCATTAATGCCTCCCATGCCTACAATAACGGGTAATGCAGTCATAATTTACCTTTAAAATGCGTGTTATAAGAATATGACATTAGTTTAATTGGATTATAGAGACGCCTTTGTGCTTTAATAGCCAAATAAGCGGCATAAAAGGCCAAAAACAACTGGTCGGAGCATTCACAATGAGCAACAACCCATTAAATCCCCCCATAAATATTGGTATCGCAGTGTTTGAGCATTTGTTGGTAACCAGTCTCACATTACCGATTGAGATGCTGCGTGCGGGTGAGGCTTTTGCTAAAGGCCATAGTGATAAAAATAACTTTAAACCTCTGGCTATTCATTTAGTGGCTAAAAATAGTGATGCCATTAAGACGCGAACTGGACTATCGATTATTCCTGATTGTACTAGCGAAAACTCACCTTATTGCGATTTAGTTATTGTGCCTGGTATTTGGCGTAACCCTCGCCCGGTGATACGCGCTAATCAACAATTAGTCACTTGGCTGATCGAGAGCTTTACCGTAGGAAGTCATATAATTGGAGTAGGCACAGGTAATTGTTTTGTTGCAGAGGCTAGTTTACTTGACGGACATCCCGCTACTACCCATTGGCATTATGCTAAACAGTTTAAGCATGACTACCCTAATGTAAGTTTAAAACCTGATTTTTTTATCACCCAGTCAGAACGTATGTATACCGTAGCCAGTTTAAATGCACTTGCTGATGTTATCGTACATATTATTAGTCAATATTATGGTAAAGAAGCGGCACAACATGTGGAGCGCAACTTTTCCCATGAAATTCGTAAACCCTATGAAGATCAACGTTACTTAGAGGGAGCAGTAGATAGACACCCAGATGAGCTGATTGCACAAATACAGTTTTGGTTAAAAACCAATCTAGCCAGTGAGCTCAACTTACAGGAGGTTGCGGCTCAATTTAGTCTAAGTTATCGCACCTTTACCCGTCGCTTCAGAAGTGCCACTAACCAAAGTCCAATCGAATATTGGCAACAATTACGAGTAGAAGGCGCCAAAGATTTATTGGCATCTTCTAATTTATCGATTCAGGAAGTTGCTTTAGAGGTTGGCTATAATGACCAAGGGCATTTAACCCGAGTATTTAAAAAAGTATTACGCCAAACACCCAGCGAATACCGTAAAGTCGTGCGACGAAAATTATTTGGTTAAGTTTTAACTAAACCGTGTTCACTTTTGATGGTTAGCAAAGATTGATATAGCCTTGATTAGATTTTTTTATATATATAAATTATAGTATTACGCATGAAGCGTGGTGAAATTAATACAGGGAGATAGCTGATGGATAAACTTACCAATCTGCTTGTCGATCAACAAAGCAACGCATCCATTGAGGCTAAACTAGCTGACTTACTCGCGTTAGTTCGCAAACATTTAGATATGGATGTTGCTTTTATATCTGAATTTATTAACGATGAGCGGGTTTTTAAAGTGGTCGATAATCCCTCTGAAAACCAAATTGTTAAAGTGGGTAATGCCGATCCGATTAATGAAACGTATTGTCAAAAAATCACCGATGACAAGCTTAGTCCTATTATTACTAATACCTACGCAAACCCAATAACCAAGGCTATGCCCGTAACCGAAAAGTTAGGTATAGGCGCTTATATCGGTGTACCTATCAACCTGTCAAACGGTAAATTATACGGTACTTTTTGTTGTTATAAATCACACCATGATGAAAGCTTGAACGATCGCGATTTATCGTTTTTAAATATTATTTCGGAAATAGCGACTGGCTTAATTGAAAAAAACTTATCAAAAAGTATATCGCGTAATCACGCCAAGTCAGCTATTGAGCAAATTATTAGCGATAATGATATTAGTATCTACTTTCAACCTATTTTTAGTTTAAAAAATAATAAAGTTGCAGGTTTTGAATCACTTGCTCGATTTTTTACTACACCTTATAAAACTCCTGATGTATGGTTTAAAGAAGCAAAAAAGGTTGGCTTAAATGAAGCATTAGAAATGCTAGCCATTAAAAATGCAGTCACCAACATAGCCAAATTTAATAATTCAACTTACATTGCTATTAATTGCTCACCATCGCATATCCTAAGCGGTGCACTTAAAAATACATTACAAAACATTGACTGCACTAGGCTAGTATTAGAAATTACTGAGCATTCGCCAATTTCCGACTACGAAAAAATGCGAACTGCACTTAGGCCTCTCAGAAACAAAGGCCTTCGCTTAGCTATTGATGATGTAGGCGCAGGCTTTTCGTCATTTCAGCACATTTTAGAGCTTGAAGCCGATATTATTAAATTAGATATCAGCCTCACACAAAATATAAACACTGATGATCGTAAGTTTTTGCTAGCAAAAGCACTGTGTGGGTTTGCAAAAGCAATCGACTGCACCATCGTTGCCGAAGGAATTGAAACTGAAGAAGAACTCAACTCGTTAAGAAAGCTCAATGTAGATAGTGTGCAAGGTTATTTTATTGGCCGCCCCACAGCAATTAACGATGCACTTAGTTTGCTAAACGCAACTCTACCAGCATGAAAAACGCCACTATTTAGTGGCGTTCGCTATCTATACTGTCTTTTCGATAATAACGTTTGTGATAACTTTTTACTTTAGCGTGCACCCCTTTGCTGAGGCTTTTAAACTTAGCTTCGAGCACATCAACACCATATAAAATACCAACCACCAATATAGAAAGCTTAATTGCAGCACCTAAGTTTTCGGTTGCGATCATCACCCCAATAGACGCAAGCACCCAAATAGTGGCCGCGGAGGTAACCCCTACCACTGCACCATCTTTTGCTAGCATAACGCCTGCGCCTAAAAAACCAATACCCGTGATTATTTGCCCCACTACACGAGAATGATCAATCACATCCCCTTGTAAATTAAACGCCGTAGATAAAAACAAATATGTGCCTAACGTTATTAATGCTGATGTGCGAATACCCACAGGTTTACCGCGCAATTGACGCTCTATACCAATAATAGCGCCACAAAAAGCGGCGGTGCCAATAGCTGCCCATGAGTATGGCGCTACATCGATAAAATCTAAAAATGTCACTTAATATCCTAATCTATTTTACTTTACCAATAGCAACTGCCGTTCTGAGCCTTTGGCTACCAAATGCCGACATTTTACTAAAGTCGCTACGTGCAATTGGTACGTACTGACAATCTATTGCTAGCTGGTTATCTTTTCCAGGCTGGCAAAATGGGTCATGTACGTAAACACAATGTGCATCTAAATGGGTTACACACACCCAGTGCGGTGATTTTTTACCATCAAACCGATACGTACTAATTAACAGCAACACACTAAACCCCTGACTCAACCAGTTTTCTATGTCAGTTAATTCAACATCTTTTTGTGTAACTGAAATATTTGCCGCTGCAATACCCTCAACAAACTGTTTATGAACCGTGGCCAATACTGATTTTTTGTTATCACTGCGAACCCCATCTAAAAATAATGGTTCAGATGTATTAACAATTACCTCACTTGTAAAACCGCGTTTATTTGCAGCCAGTGCCAAGCCAAATGGGTGACAACCGCCATGCCCAGAGGTCATAAAAATAGTGGTGCCTTCACGCCACAAAGCTAATTCATGTGACTGACTCAGCTCTGTGTTTGAGTCAAGAGCAGCCATTGCCATTAATAACGCAGCAGGACCACAGGTAAACTCGGTGGTTTGCTGATACCATGGCGTTAAACGCTCAACCTGCAACTCACTGGTTTGGCGAATATTTTTTTGCATGCGTAAGGCATCACTGTGATCGTCATAATAATCACTGTATTGACCAAATACGCGATACCCCACACTTTTATAAAGCCCAATGGCGCTGTCGTTATTTACTGCAACTTCTAGGCGCAAATAAATACGTCCACGCTCACTGGTCGCTTTTTCAAGTTCATTGAGTAATTTTTTGGCTATGCCCTTGCCCTGCATTGTTGGTAATACGGCTAACGAATACAAACGCGCTAAACGCGTGCCTTTATGGCACCACACTAAGCCATAGCCACATAGTTGCGCATTTTGCTCAGCAACTAATAAAATCCCATGTTTAACCCCAAGCCAGCGCTTTAAACTACGCGCACTTAGCTTATCGTTACTAAAGCAAGTATTTTCAAGCGCCACCAACGCCTTTAAGTCAGTGGTTATTGCAGGGCGAATAACTAGCTTGGTCGTCACTGTTACTTTTTCAGCCAAAGCAATAGGCATTAGCCGCGGCCTCGTGCTTCTAACCGCTGTTTAAACTCATCCATTATGATCATGTATAGCTCGTCACCTAAGTAACCATCTTCTACTTTGTGATCAATGCTCGGGTTGTCGTTTACTTCCAATACATACGCACGACCTTGGTGCTCTTTAACATCTACACCGTATAAACCTTTACCCACTGTTTTGCAGGCCTTTAAAGCAGCGTCTAACACAGCTTTTGGTAACTCAAAGGTTGGTAGAGTTTCAAAGCCACCGGAAAAAAACCGTTTTGCGTCATGGTTGTATATTTGCCAATGGTTACGCGCCATTAAATAACGACATGCATAAATAGCACGACCATTAAGTACCCCTACGCGCCAATCGTATTCGGTGTACATGTATTCTTGTGCCAATACCAGCGCACTCAGTGCAAATAATTCACTAAGCTTAGCTTCTAATTCATCACGATTAGCAACTTTATAAACGCCTTTTGAAAACGACCCTTCTGGCATTTTTAATACCAGCGGATAAGTAAACGACGCTTCTAGTTGCTCAATTGTGTCTTTTGATTGATCTGCCACCACCACGGTTTTTAAGCTCGGTACTTTTTGATAATTAAATGCATCATGTAAGTACACTTTATTACAGCACCGTAAAATAGACTCCGCATCGTCAATCACCACTAAACCAAGGCTTTGCGCTTTACTTGCAAGGCGGTAGGTTGGGTGATCAATCGCTGTTGTTTGACGAATAAACAACGCATCAAATTGGGCAATATTATCTATTTCCTCAAAGCTAAGTGCTTTTGCGTTAATACCATGTTTCGCTGCTGCTTTTATAAAACGTGTAATTGCATCTTTATCGCTTGGCGGTACTTTTTCGTTATGATCAACCAATATCGCCATATCCCAACGAAAACGGCGCTCTACTTTACCAATACGCCATTGCGTTTGGGTAAACTCATTGAGCTTTTCAATAAACGCAGCATATTGTTGCTCACTTAATGAGGTTAAAGAGCCTTGTTGCAATAAACCTTGCTGATCTACAAATAAAATAGGCGCTGGGTATTGTTTAAATATCGATTTAGCCGCTTTACTTTGTAATTCGTTAAGAGCATTACCAAAATAAACTGCGCCATCAATATGCCCAGTATTTAAAATAGGTGCTTGTCCACTTCTAAGCGCGTTTATTGTTTTAACGCTTGGTAATACTTGGTGTTTGCGGGCTTCTGCAAGCAATGAACAATAATAACCCTTACTCAAGTATTGGCTTGAGTCGCATAAATTAATAATGCGGGTTTTAGGTTCGTTGCGTTTTGGGTAGTCACGCAAGTAGGTGTTAAACGTAATGACATTTTCAAATGAAAGAGCAAGTGCTTGCTCGTTGTTATCAACCACAATTAAGGTTTTAAACACGACTTTTCCTAGTTAAGTCAAAATATAAATAATACCTTGGCTAGTTAGCTCAGGTAGTTAAACAGCAAATAGAAACACCCATCGCACTAAGTGCAGCAAATAGCAAATCACTTAATACGATAGGTGCTTTAACGAATATCTACTATAAACGTTAGCGCTTAAATTGCTTAAGCGACATGTGATTTATAAGCCCTTTTTTAAATACACACAAACGAGATATTTTTAGCGTGAAGATAAAAATTTTTGATGAACTTTTTTATTGTTAATTTGTGTTTTAAAATAGCCAAAATTTACCACTAAAAGTGATCATTATGTCTCTTCCCGCTTGCCCTAAATGTCAATGTGAATACGTTTACGAAGACCAACAACTGCTTATATGCCCAGAATGTGCCTATGAATGGAACCCAAATAATACAAGCGATGAAGACGCTATTTTGGTAAAAGATGCAAACGGCACTTTACTAGCTGATGGCGACAAAGTAACCGTAGCCAAAGATTTAAAAATTAAAGGCAGTTCTCAGGTTATAAAAATTGGCACGAAAGCGGTAGTTAGACGTGTGCTTGATAAAAAAGATCACCAGCTAGATTGTAAAGTAGATGGCATTGGCGAAATGATGGTAACGGCTAAGTTTGTGAAAAAAGCCTGAAATTACAAAAACTCACTTGTAAAAATTAACACAAAGCAATAACGCTTAACTGCTAATTTTTTAGCTCTTTAGATAGCGCAGCTAATGTTTGATCGTAAGCATTCTGATTAAAGTTACTTGAGTGTGGGTTCATAAAACCATGTAAGTAATCAACATGCTTTACGTTAACATTAGCCTTTGTTGTAAGCTCCACCTGTAGTGATTTAACATCAAAGTGCGGCTCATAATGCGGAAATATGAGTTCAATCTCAAATTGTGGTTGTATATCTGTATGGTGCCTAATTTGCGAGCTGTAAAAACAAATGCCCTTAGCTATCGTTTTAATCGCCGGGTGTGCAGACATTGACCAAATTGCCGATGCGCCAACACTAAAACCAATCAATATAGTGTTGCCAGCGAGTGGTTTAATCGCTTTTTGTAAAATAGCTACATACTCATCAAGGCCTATATTCTGACTAAAATACTCATAGGCCTGCTGTTCACTGTTAAATGCCATATCAACCCCGCCATAGGGATCGACAATAGACTGAGCGTTTAGTTTTTCAGCAAATGCTTTTAAAGCCGCTGTATTACCAAAAATATCACTGACCAATACTAAGTTCATAAACGGCTCATCTTTAATTTTATTCTATAAGTTTTAGGCAATAATTTAACAAAGAGGCCTACGAGATGCTGCGCCTCAGAGTAAGAGACAAATAAATACTACATTCAAAGCACTTCAACCACATCGTAACTATGTTTTACATCACCGATAGTTAAACTAACTTCATCATCGACTTGTTTACCTAATAACTGTTTGCCTAATGGTGCGCCAGAGGTAAGTACTTGAATAGTTGTGCCTTTAATATCAACGGTTAATCCACCAGCTGCTGGGCCTAAATAAAACCATTTTTGTGTGCTGGCATCGTCTTCTAAACATACCAATGAGCTTATAACGACAGTGCCTGTAACGGGTTCGTTGTATATGGCTTCAAATAGTTGTATTTCTTTATAGCACTCATTAACTCGCTCTGCATGGCCTTGTGCTAAATAGGCAGCTTCAAGCCCGAGAGTATCGTATTGGGTCTCTGCAATACTTTCTTCATGGGTAGCGGTATCGTGAGCTGTTTGAGCTGCAATTTTAGCAGTGTTTAGTTGCTCATCTAAGGCAAAACGAAGGTGCTCAGTAACATGGGCTTTATTCATTTGGAGAATTCACTCAATTCGATAAAAATAATTTGATATTTTAGCATTGTTGCTACATCGAACACTATCCCTTTGCTGTGTAACAACAATGCTAATTTAAGGCTATGGCATATCCATTAATGCCTGCGTTTGCTGATCCACTTGCTTATCGTAGTTTTTAGCACTTAAACCAAGTAGCTCAGGTAATGTAGCAGCAATACAAATAGACGACAGCGTGCCTACAACTATTCCTGCAAACAAAGCAATGGCAAATCCCTGCAGCGGTGCCCCAGCTAACAGCCAAACACTTGCCACCGTAGCTAGCGTAGTTCCTGAGGTAATAAGCGTACGAGTTAAGGTGCTTTTAATAGCGCTGTTGATAATACTGCTTGGTTTCAGCGAAATATTTGTTGGTATGCGTAATAGCTCGCGTACTCTATCGCCCACTATTATTGAGTCATTTAGGGAGTAGCCAATAATTGCCAATAAACTGGCTAAAACGGTTAGATTAAACTCTATTTGTAACCACGAAAATAAGCCAACCACTAGCACTAAATCATGTAATAAAGCCACCACAGAGCCTAATGCCAAACGCCACTCAAACCGAACAGCTAAATAAATCATTACCGCTACCATCGCAGCAAGTAAGGCTAAGCAGCCTTGCTCAAATAATTCGTCACCCACTTGAGAGCCAATGTAAGCCGATGATAAAACCTCTGCGTTTATATCTGGGTTTTGGCTAATCGCGGTTTTCCAAGCATCATTATTAGCTTCCTCACTTGGCGCTTGCGTTAATTGAAAATGATTATTGCCCTGTGCTGTAAGTTCAAATTCACCTTGATGGTTTTTAGCAATAAATTGCTCAAGCTGTTTTAGTTCAACACCTTGGCTGGTGGTAAATTCTGTTAAATAACCACCCGTAAAATCAAGACCAAAATTAAGCCCTTTTTGTGCAATGGTGAATACCGATAACAACACAAATATGGCACTTATAAGCAAGCCTGTATAACGCATACGTGACCCTGTCTCACATTTTAAAAAAGTGTTAAGCATGCGCGTTTACTCCTGCTTTTTTACCCAGCTTTAAATATAAGCTTTGGCTTAAATATTTCGATACATACACACCAGTAAACACCGATGTAATAAGACCCAGCGCTAGCGTTATCGCAAAGCCTTTTACCGGGCCATAGCCTATGCCATATAAAATAATCGCGGTGATCATGGTGGTAATATTGGCATCAAATATAGTATTAGCAGCCTGTTTATAACCCTCTTGTATCGCTTGATACGGGGGGCGACCTTTGCGACGCTCTTCTTTTATGCGTTCAAATATAATCACGTTAGTATCAACCGCCATTCCTATAGTTAATACTAAGCCTGCTATCCCTGGAAGAGTTAAAACCACCCCAGGTAATAACGACATTAGCCCCACTAAAGAGGTTAAGTTTAAAATTAACGCAACATTTGCAATAAGCCCTAAACGGCGGTACCACAGTGCCATAAACGCAAGTGTTAAACCCATGCCTAACATTAACGCTGCTAATCCATTATTAATATTGTCTTGGCCAAGGCTTGGGCCAATAGTTTGCTCATGCACTATCGTTACAGGCGCAGTAAGTGATCCTGCACGTAGTAGTAGCGCTAAATCGGCAGCGGCTTGTTGGCTCTGCATATTGGTTATACTAAACCGCGAGCTTAAATGCTGGGCAATATTAGCCACATTAATGACTTCGCTTTTTTTAACCACTTCACCTTTAGCATTTTGTGAATACTCTGAATAAAGCGTTGCCATAGGTTTACCTATATTCGCCTTTGAAAAAGCCGACATAGCATCGCCACCTTGGCCATCTAAGCTCAGTTGTACCAAAGGTTTACCCCAGTCATCACGGCCTATATTAGCGTTATTAATATGCTCACCGGTAAATATAGGTACAGGGTCGAGCTTAATAGTCCCTCCCGATTGCAAATTAAACGTTTGCCCGCCTCTCTCTTTAAGTTGATAAAACCCCAATGACGCGGTTGCACCAATTATGCGTTTTGCTTCAGCTGGATCTTGCACGCCAGGTAGCTCAATACGAATGCGCTGCTTACCTTGGCGCTGTGTAACGGCCTCAGTTATACCGAGCTCTTCAATACGTGAGCGAAGTGTGGTGAGTGTTTGGCTCATCACTTCTTTATCAAATGCGCTGCGCCCTTGCTCAGAATAGCTAATTTTAACGACCTGTAAGTTGCCATTAGTTGATGTGGTTGTAGTGAGGTTTTCAAAACGGCTTTTAAGCTCTTTTATGACAACTGTTAGCTTATCGCCAGCATTCTCAAGCGCACTTATTTCAAAGCCCTGATTAGTCTGCTTCGCTTTAACGCCATAGGCTTTTTGCTTAACAATAATGGCTTTTGTTTGTTGATATGCACTGAGCAATTGCTCATCAATGGCTTTATCTAAATCAACATCAAGTACAAACAATACCCCGCCGTTTAAATCAAGACCCAGTTTTATAGGCGATAAGCCAAACTCTTGTAACCAAACAGGGCTGGTTGCATGTTCAACAATTTTAACCTGTGTATTTGGAAAGTTTGATTTTAAAACCGCTTGAGCCTGCGCACTTTGTGTAGGCGTATTTAAAAGTACATTAATATGTGCTGGGTCTTTTAAACTTTCACTCACTTCGAAACCTTGGCTATTTAAAAAGCTAACTAGGTTCTCAGTACTTGGCATTACTTGCGTTTTAACATCAGAAGCTGCACTAATATGCAACCATGACTTATTGGGATATAAATTAGGTAAGGCGCTTATTGCTAGTAACACTAATACAATCAGCATGGCTACATAGCTCAATTTAAACTTAGCCTTAAATGGCTTTTTCTCTTTTTTTAGACTTAACATAGTTATTCCTTATTACTAGGCATAGCCCAGTAACGTACCTATTAGGCACAATTAATCTGTAGGTCAAAACGCGATGCGTTAAAACCAATTAACATTAAATAAGAAACTTTAAGCGTGGTAGGTAGTTACAGCGGTGTATAACAGGTTAGCGTCTTTCCAGCCGCTCAAGCGCGACTTTTTACTTTTAAATACCCAGGTATACCAAGGCTGATTTATAGTGATTGCTTGCGGTCGCAAAAAAATATGCCTACACCCATTTAGGGCAAAAAACTCATGCACTACATCGTATTCAGGATCGCCCTGCGCACTATGTAGAAATAAAAATGAGTTATTGGCTGTTAGCCTAGGCTGATGCGCAGCAAAATCAGAATGCTTTGAGTTTTTATGCTTTAAATTGCCAAGCGATTTTGTAGGTGTAGGAGTGTTAGTTAAATGGTCAACATTAATAACATCGCTATAACTGCTTTGGTTACTGTTTAATTCGTGCTTTACGCCCATAGCATGGCTTTGCACACTAAAGAGTACAGCAAAAAACAAGAATGTAGCGAAAAAAACGCGAAATTTAAACATTTGCCATTTAAAACTAAAATAAAGGATAGCTAGTATATAAGGGCAGCTAATTAAAATACAATAGCCGTTCTTAAGCTAATTCATTTATATAATATCAAATACTGAGATCCTCGATGCGCTCCAGACAAAGTTCAGTAAAACGCCCCGACGCCATGAATTTAAAACAAAGCGTTCAAACTCTTTGGCCTTATATCACTAAGTTTAAAGGCCGTGTGCTGATTGCTATATTAGCGCTCATCGGTGCTAAAGGCGCGACATTACTCATGCCATGGGCTTTAAAAGAAATAATTGATTCGGTTGATAAATCAATTAATCCACTACTTCTTGTTCCTACTTTATTACTGATTATGTACGGCGCATTGCGCTTTGCTAGTGTATTTTTGGGTGAAGTACGCGATGCAGTATTTTCGCGAGTCACCGAGCATGCCATGCGAGATATTGGACTTAAAGTGTTTAAACATTTGCACTCATTAGATTTAGCTTTTCATTTAGACAGGCAAACTGGCGGCATAAGTCGAGACATAGAGCGTGGTACCAGTGGTTTAAGCTTTTTAATGCGTTTTTTAATGTTTAATATTGTGCCCACGTTGTTTGAAATAATGACTGTGGCGATTATTTTTGGCAGCTTGTTTTCTATTTGGTTTGCGCTGATCACCCTATTGGCTGTGGCTATTTATATTTTTTTTACCGTGACGGTTACCCAATGGCGAAACCGCTTTATTCGTGAGTCAAATGCTGCCGACAACCAAAGTAACACCCGTGCCATCGACAGTTTATTAAATTACGAAACCGTAAAATACTTTAATAATGAACAGCATGAAGCCCAAACTTACGATACGTTTTTAGCAACATGGGAACAAGCTCGATTAAAAAACAGACTCTCGTTACTGGCGCTTAATTCAGGGCAAGCGCTGATCATTGCGTGTGCCATAACCGCATTAATGTGGCTTGGCGCTAATGAAGTGGTTACCGGCGAGTTAACGATTGGTGAGCTGGTAATGATTAACGCGTATATGATTCAGCTTTTTTTACCCCTTAACTTTTTGGGGTTTGTGTACCGTGAAATACGCCGCGCTCTTACCGACCTTGAAAACATGCTTGGATTACTAAATACCTCTCCCAAAGTAGCAGATAGCGAAACCGCGCAACCATTAGCACTCAAAAATGGGGCAATTAGCTTTGAAAACGTCAGCTTTAGCTACGATAGCAAGCGTCCTATTCTTAAGAACGTCAGTTTTCATGTAAATCCTGGTGCTAAGGTAGCGGTTGTAGGTGCTAGTGGCGCAGGTAAAAGCTCGTTAGCCCGCTTGTTATACCGTTTTTATGAACTTTCATCGGGCGCTATAAGAATTGATAATCAAGCCATAAACACAGTTACCCTCGCAAGTTTGCGTAAAGCTATTGCCATAGTGCCGCAAGATACTGTGTTATTTAATACCAGCATACGCGAAAATATTCACTACGGCAGACCCAGCGCCAGTGAAGATGAAGTAAACAAAGCTATAAACATGGCGCATCTAACAGACTTTATTAATAGCCTAGATAAAGGCGATAAAACGTTAGTAGGTGAACGCGGACTAAAAGTCTCTGGTGGCGAAAAACAACGTATTGCTATTGCTCGCGCTATTTTAAAACAATCGCCAATTTTAATTTTTGACGAAGCCACTTCCGCGCTCGACTCACAATCTGAACAATCCATATTAAATGCTATGCGAGAAGTTGCCTCTAATCATACCAGTATTGTTATTGCGCACCGCTTATCAACAATTACCGATGCCGATACAATTATCGTACTCAAAGCGGGAGAAGTAGTAGAACAAGGTAAACATGATGAATTACTCATGCAAAATGGTGAATATGCGCACATGTGGACCTTACAACAAAAGCAGTCAAAGGCGCAATAAACTAAGCCTCTCGGGTACGATTGAAGTATCTGAGTGCTTTTTTGCTATTTTGCTATTTTGCTAGTATTTCATTCATCTTATCGACCGGTACGGTTATTCACCTCAAAAGGTTTGTTTGCAGTGAAGTTATCAATACAATCAAGTAGCTATTTTTATAACAAAAATATAACGAATTAAATAACGTGAATTCATAGGGGAAAATAATGAAAAAGAGTTTAATTGCAGCGGCGCTCGCTGCCACATTTATTACTGGCTGTTCTGAGCCACAAACAACAAAAACTGAGCAAGTAGCAGCAGTTGCAGAAAAGCCACAAGCAACAGAGCAAGCCGAATTAGGCACGTTTGGGGTTGATTTAACTGCGCGTAACGAAGCTGTAAAACCAGGCGACGATTTCTTCATGTACGCCAGTGGCTCATGGTACGACAACTATGAAATGCCAGCAGATAAAACCCGTTACGGTGCATTCTCTGCGCTAGCTGAGCGCAGTGAAGATCGCGTTAAAGAAATTATTGAAGAAATTGCAGCACGTGAAAACTTAAACGCCGAAGAGCAACTGGTCGCTGACTTTTATAACTCGTACATGGATACCGAGACGCTTAATAAACTTGGTATCACGCCAATTAAGCCGTTGCTTAACGACATTAATACGGTTGCCTCTACTGATGATTTGGCAAAAGTATTTGGCCAATCTTGGCTTACGGGTGTAAGTGCACCACTTGGTGGCGGTATGTGGTTTAACCGTTTAGATCCCAATAAATACGAAATGTCATTAGGTGCAGGTGGCTTAGGTTTACCTGATCGTTCTTACTACCTTGAAGATGCAGAACGTTTTGTAAAAACCCGTGAAGCGTATGTTGCACATATTGCCGATATGCTTAAATTTGCAGGGGTTGATAATACCACAGAGCGTGCACAAGCGATTTTAGCGCTTGAAACCAAAATTGCAGAAGGTCATTGGCCACGTGAAAAACGCCGTAATCGTGATTTAACCCTAAACCAAGTAAAACGTGATGAGTTAAGTGCGCAATACCCAGGATTTAACTGGGATTTATACTTTGCACAAACAGGTTATAAAGTACCACAATTAAACGTATCGCAGCCTGAACCTGTTAAAGCCATGATTGACTTAATCAATAACGAAGATTTAAGCGTATGGAAAGACTACCTTACATATCATGCGATTAATGGTAACTCACGACTATTATCTGAAGAAATATTTAACACTAGCTTTGCTTTTTATGGAAAAGAGTTAAATGGTCAACAAGAGCCACGTCCACGCTGGAAACGCGCTATCAGCCAAATGTCTGGCACTAGCTCATTGGGCTTTGCAATTGGTAAAATTTACGTAGATCGTTATTTCCCTGAGTCATCTAAGCAACAAATGTCTGAGCTTGTTGAAAACTTACGCACAGCACTTGGTGAGCGTATTGATAACTTAGATTGGATGGGTGCAGAAACAAAAGTAAATGCGCGTGCAAAATTAGCGGCGTTTGTGCCAAAAATTGGTTACCCAGATGAATGGCAATCGTATGAAGGCTTAAGCATTAGCAAAAATGATTTAATGACTAATGTAAAAAATATGCGTGAGTTTTTCCAGGCTGAAAGTGTAGAAAAAGAGCTGAAAAAGACCGACCGTAATCGTTGGGGCATGACACCACAACGTGTAAATGCTTACTACAATAGTTCGTTTAACGAAATTGTATTCCCTGCCGCTATACTACAACCGCCGTTTTTCGATCCAAATGCAGATCCAGCAGTAAACTACGGTGGCATTGGCGCTGTAATTGGCCATGAGATGGGCCATGGCTTTGATGATCAAGGCTCAAAATCTGACGCTAACGGCATTCAACGTAACTGGTGGACTGATGAAGATCGTGCTGCTTTTGATGCTAAAGCTGACAAACTGGCAGCTCAGTACAGCAAATATGAGCCAATTCCAGGTAACTTTGTAAATGGCCGCAACAGTTTAGGTGAAAATATTGGTGATGTGGGTGGTTTAGCCATGGCTTATCATGCTTACAAACTAAGCTTAAATGGTAAAGAAGCACCGGTAATTGACGGTGTAACCGGCGATCAACGTTTCTTCTTAGCATGGGCACAAGTATGGAAAGAAAAACGTACTGAGCAAAGTATGTTAAACCAATTACGTGGTGGTACACACGCACCAGGTCGCTTTAGAGCACAAGCGCCTCGTAACCATGATGCTTGGTATAAAGCATTTGATGTAAAACCAGGCG
This sequence comes from Pseudoalteromonas sp. S1608, assembly GCF_005887265.1. Taxonomy (GTDB): domain Bacteria; phylum Pseudomonadota; class Gammaproteobacteria; order Enterobacterales; family Alteromonadaceae; genus Pseudoalteromonas; species Pseudoalteromonas undina. The sequence continues at coordinate 16,279 of NZ_PNDK01000002.1, read as the reverse complement.
ATGAGTTATACCTACCAGAAGAAGAACGCGTTCGTATTTGGTAATACCTGACAAACGTTCATCATTTGTAACGAATAAACAGCCCGCTTATGCGGGTTGTTTTATTTTTGGCTACTAACAATACTTACTAGCCCTACCCCTCATTTACCTTTAGAATATGGGCTTGCAAATTTTTTTCAATTATTTATACATATTAAGGCGAAACGCAGATGGGAAGAGCTTACCAAAACAAAAAAGATTCAATGGCTAAAACTGCGGGTGCTAAAACTAAAGTTTATTCTAAATACGGTAAAGAAATTTATATTTGTGCTAAAAACGGCGGTGTTGATCCTGACGGCAACCTAGCACTACGTCGTTTAATTGAACGCGCTAAAAAAGACCAAGTACCGGCTCACGTAATTGAACGCGCCATTGATAAAGCTAAAGGCGGCGGCGGTGAAGACTATGCAGCCACGCGTTATGAAGGTTACGGCCCAGGTAATTGCATGATTATTGTTGATTGTTTAACCGACAACAACAAACGTACTTTTGCTGATGTACGTGTATGTTTTACCAAAGCAAACGCTAAAATTGGCGCACAAAATTCGGTATCACACTTATTTGATCACCTTGCTATTTTTGTATTTGACGGTGACGACGATGAAACCGTACTTGAAGCGCTGATGATGGCAGATGTTGATGTTACCGACGTTGAAGTAGAAGACGGCAAAGTGACCGTATTTGCACCGCACACTGAATACAACAATACCCGCACAGCACTTGAAGAAATGGGTGTGACAGAATTTGACGAAGACTTAATTGCCTTTGTACCTCAAGTTGAAGCTCCTATTGAAGGCGAAGACGTTGAAGTTATGGAGCGCTTTTTAGCCATGCTTGAAGATTGTGACGACGTACAAAACGTGTACCATAACGCTCAATTTTAATCGTTAAGCGAATAATCTGAGCTCTGTATCTTCAGCGACAACTGCGTTGAGTTTACTTGCAATAGATTATGTTTAAAGGCCAACTTAGTTGGCCTTTTTGTTATATGAAGAATGGATTAGTTAATAACCCTCATAACTAGGGTCTGTTGGCTTTTATAGTTGTTATGCGGCCATGGATCTTATGGCCGCAATCTAAAACTACAGACTATTTTTGTTTTTTAAACGGGTAAATTTGTTGCTTTAGCATACCTACAGGCATGTAGTCCCCGACAACACCATATTCTTTAGGCCACTCTGCTTGCCCCTTTACCGCAGTACCAAATAAGTAATCTAAAAACGAGAAATGGGCTGCATAATTTCGATCAATGGCAGCTTTATCGGATGCGTGATGCCAATGGTGAAACTGCGGAGTAACCATAAAATATTTCAACCACCCAAATTTTACATTCACGTTAGCATGATTAAATACGGCTTGAAAACCAACAATAATTACATATAAGCTGATTATTTGCTGTGAAAACCCCAGCACAAATATAGGGGTTAGAACTAAACTACGGGTGATCAGTATTTCTAAAATATGCTGACGGGAGCCCGCTAGCCAATCCATTTCTTTGGCACTGTGATGCACACCATGAAATCGCCACATAAATGGCACTTCGTGATAAGCACGATGTGTCCAATACTGCATTAAATCAGCCACCAAAATAATTAAAAATAGCTGTAGTATAAACGGCATTTGCGCTATGTAAGCTTGCAGTGTGCTCGAAACCGCCCAACCAAAACCATAATGAACAAAATGATTAGTAACCAGTAATACAAAGCCCACTATTAAGTGATTCACAAAGAAGTGGTTTAAATCCCCGCGCCATTCACTACGAAGTATTTTTTGCTCTTTTCGATGCGGAAGTAGTTTTTCAATTAAGATAAAAATTAAGGTAGAGCCTAGTAAGTCTAATATAAACCAATCTAAGCCAATATAAGGAGTGTTATCTGCAAAGTCATTCACTTCAACATTCGGGCCACCAAAGCTAATGGCCAGTACAATAAAAAACCACGCAGTTGCCCCTAAGCGCTTATTCGTATTTCGTACAAAATTAAGTAACCCTAAGCTACCGGAAATAATAAGGGCAACAAACATAAGCTGACGTAAAAAGTCGACGCTATAGCTTTTGCGTAGTTCTGGAGTCGTTAAATATTCCGGAAAGTGGAATGCAAGCACTCCTAAGCAACTTAATATTGCCAAAAAGCAAGCAATATAACCGCTGATATTACCCTCACCAATTTGCAGGTGACTAGTACGAAATATTTTTTTAGTGACATGTTTTAGCATTATTTTCCTTAATATGGCATGCAGTTCCCTATTCTAATGCGCACATTCTAGCAAACTTTGGGCTAACTAAAACACAAAAAAAGCCACGCAGTGCGTGGCTTGGCTGGATAAAGTAAAATTTAACTACACGGAAAAATTATAAATAAGCACCCAGCGCTTTAACTTGATCTAACATGCGGTTTGAGAAACCCCATTCGTTGTCGTACCACGCCATTACTTTAACTAATTTACCATCAGCACGCGTTTGCGTTGCATCAAAAATAGATGATGCTGGGTTATGGTTAAAGTCGATAGAAACAAGCGGTAGCTCGTTGTACTCTAAAATACCTTTCATAGAGCCAAACGCAGCGTCTTTAACCACTTGGTTAATTTCTTCAATGCTTGTATCGCGCTTAGCAATAAATGTTAAATCAACTAACGACACATTAATTGTTGGTACACGTACCGCCATGCCATCTAGTTTACCGGCAAGTTCAGGCAGAACTAATCCAACCGCTTTTGCAGCACCCGTTTTAGTTGGGATCATAGATTGAGTCGCACTACGCGCGCGGTATAAATCTGGGTGGTATACGTCAGATAAGTTTTGATCGTTGGTGTAAGCATGAATGGTGGTCATGCTACCTTGTTCAATTCCTACTGTATCGTTAATTGCTTTAGCAACAGGCGCTAAACAATTGGTTGTACATGAAGCATTAGAAATAATGTTGCTATCGGCATTAATTACATCGCTATTTACACCGTGCACTACGGTAGCATCCATATCTGTACCAGGAGCCGATACCACTACTTTTTTCGCGCCTGCTTCAATGTGCTTGTTAGCTGCTTCGCGAGAAGTAAATAAACCCGTACATTCAAGCACAATATCAACGTTTAGTGCTTTCCACGGTAAATTAGCAGGATCACGTTCTTGCGTTAGCGTGATCACATCATCGCCAATTAGCATGGTGTTGTCTTTTAGCGTTACTTGCTGTGAAAAACGACCGTGTACTGAGTCAAACTGAGTCAGATGAGCATTTACATTGGCTGGGGCTAAATCGTTAATAGCCACAATTTTAATTTCATTATTTTGCTCTGATTCGTACAGTGCACGCAATACATTACGACCGATACGGCCGTAGCCATTAATTGCTACATTAATCATTTTTGACTCCTATTAACTTCACATGCTTGGCGAGCAAGCGTTTCAATGGCTTGCCAGTCTTTATTTTCAATAAGTTGTTTATCTAACATCCACGTACCACCTACGCAAATAACATTGTTAAGTGCTAAGTAATTAGGGGCAGTCGCTAAACTAATGCCACCAGTTGGACAAAAAGTAATATCAGGTAATGGGCCACCAATCGACTTTATCATCGCAGTTCCGCCTGCGGCTTCAGCAGGAAAAAACTTTAAAAATTTAAAGCCATGTGCTGCCAAGTTCATCACTTCGCTTGGGGTAGCTGCACCTGGTAAAAAAGGGATAGTTGACTCTTTTGCCAATGCTAACAGTTCATCACTTACACCAGGGCTCACCATAAAGTCAGCGCCCGCTTCTACTGATGCGTTAAAGCTTGCTTTATCGACCACAGTGCCAGTGCCCACATATGCCTCTGGTACTTCAGCTTTCATTAACTTTACAGCTTGTGCAGCAATTGGTGTACGCAGTGTAATTTCAAGTGCTTTTAAGCCACCGTTATACAACGCTCTTGCAAGTGGTGCAGCATCTTCTAATTTTTCGATTACCACCACTGGCACAACGGGTGCCGATGCTAAGATTTTTTCAATACTCATTACTTGTTCCTCATTACCCAATATGGCTAATTATTATTCAAGTCCAAAAGCACTTGCACCTAAATCGGCACTGCTTACGATATTTCTAAATCCAGTAAATAATTCACGGCCTGTACCAAATGTTTGGCTTGCTTGGCTAATTTGTAGCTCACGCTGTGCAAGCTCTTCGTCGCTTACATGCACTTTTAAAATACCATTTGGCGCATCTAAAGTAACAATATCGCCTTCATGGATTTTAGCTATAATGCCGCCTTCAACTGCTTCAGGTGCTAAGTGGATTGCCGCAGGAACTTTGCCTGATGCACCCGACATACGTCCGTCAGTAACAATAGCCACTTTGTAGCCCTGATCTTGTAATGTTGCCATTACCGGCGTGAGCTTATGAAGCTCTGGCATGCCTTTAGCTTTAGGGCCTTGCTCTTTAAGAACAGCAATAAAATCTTGGTTAAGTTCACCACGGCTATATGCGTCTTGTAACTCACCTTGAGAGCTAAATACTTTAGCTGGCGCCGACACAACTTGATGCGACTCTGCAACAGCAGAGACTTTAATAACGGCTTTACCTAAGTTACCCGTTAATAGCTGTAAACCACCTTGCTTACTAAATGGATTATTTACAGGGCGAAGTACTTCTTCATCATGTGAGTTTTCTGGACACGCAACCCATTTAACTTTACTTGGGCCATTGGCATCGCTCATAATTAGGTTGTCGTCTTTATCAAGCATTGGCTCACACATGTAAGGTGCAAGGCCTTCGCCTAAAATAGTGGTTACATCTGTATGTAGGTAACCAGCACCTGCTAATTCACGCATTAAGAAGCCCATACCGCCAGCTGCTTGGAAATGGTTTACATCAGCTGAGCCGTTAGGGTAAATACGTGTCAGTAACGGTACAACAGCGGATAAATCAGACATGTCTTTCCACGTAACCTGAATACCAGCCGCTTTTGCAATTGCCACAATATGGATTGCATGGTTGGTTGAGCCACCAGTTGATAGCAAACCAACCAAGCCATTAATAATGGTTTTTTCGCTGATCACATCCGCTAAACACGGGCCATCTTTGTTTTCTGTAAGCTGCTTAAGCATGGTCTCAACGGCATTACCCGTTAAGCCATCACGCAATTCTGTGTATGGATTGATAAACGAGCTACCTGGTAAGTGTAAGCCCATAATTTCCATTAACATTTGGTTTGAATTTGCAGTGCCATAAAACGTACACGTACCAGCACTGTGATAAGAAGCACTTTCCGCCTCTAATAACTCATCGCGAGATACTAAACCTTGGGCAAACTTCTGACGCACGCGTGCTTTGTCTTTGTTTGGAATACCTGACTGCATTGGTCCTGCTGGTAAAAAATACACAGGTAAGTGGCCAAATGATAAAGCACCAATTAATAAGCCAGGAACAATTTTGTCACACACACCTAAACAAAACACACCATCAAACACGTCATGCGATAACGAAACCGCAGTAGACATAGCAATAACGTCACGAGAGAAAAGCGATAGTTCCATGCCGTCACGACCTTGGGTAACGCCATCACACATTGCAGGTACACCGCCAGCAACTTGCGCGGTCGCGTCAAATTTAGTGGCAATGCTTTTAATTAAATCTGGGTATTCTTTGTAAGGCACATGCGCAGATAACATGTCGTTATAAGAATTAATAATTGCAAGGTTTGGCACCTCATCTGCTTTTAAACGCGCTTTGTCATCGCTGCTGCACGCAGCCATAACATGGGCAATATTGCCACAGCCTAAACCAGCACGAACTCTTGTTTGTTTTTTTGCGTGCGAAATACGATCTAAATAGGCTTGACGGGTTTGTTTACTGCGCTCAATAACGCGTTCTGTGACTTCTTGAATTCGAGGGTGCAACATAATTTTACTCATCTCTATTCGTTAGAGGATAAAGGCTCAGTAACAATTATAGACTCCACGAAAATAACTGTACTGAGCATCTTTGACTTACCCGTTCAAAGGTACGCTACCAGGGAGCCTCTCACAACAACCCTGACACCGGTGTCAGGGTATTAACGCATGACAATGACACCGGTGTCAACCCTGAGTAATAAAAATAGTCCTTTTTTTTAACATGTACAATAAATAAACGTGAATTTTTAGTGAAATACCAGCGGCAAATAATGAAGATTAAAAATGCAGATAAAAAAAGCCCGAGTAAGCGTCACTCATACTCGGGCTACTGTGAAAAAGCGGTTTTATTTTACGGCTGCGGTTGACTCTCGCGTGATTAATTTTGCTTCTAAAATCACCTTATACGGCGACTCTTGCGGCTCAATAATATGGGTAATTAACTGGGTAACAGCTTGTTTAGTCATTTCTTCTACGGGTTGCGCTATAGTCGTTAGCCCGGGCCAAATATGACGCGCTATGGGGGCGTTATCAAAGCCAGCAATAGAAATGTCATCTGGTACACGCAAGTTACGCTGTGTGGCTAATTTAAGTACGGCGGCTGCCATGTAATCATTCGATGCAAATACAGCCGTAGGACGTGGCGATAAATCTAAAATACTACGGGCACTGTCTACCCCTGAATGGTAACTAAAGTTACCCTCTTCAACTAAGCGTTCGTTAAATTCAATACCATGGCTTGCTAAGGCGCGCCTGTAGCCTTTAAAACGCTGCTGTGTAGCACTGTGATCTGGGTGACCTTTAATAAACGCGATAGAGGTATGCCCTAGGTTTATTAAATGTTCAGTAATTTCAAATGCGCCCTGCTCGTCATTACTGGTAACAGAAATAGAGTCATCTTCTAAAATAGCAGAAGCCACTCGAGCATAAGGAATCTTTTTCGACTTTAAAAAATCAACCAACTCTGAAAAGTCACAAAATGGCGGCGTAAGCACTAAACCATCAAGGCGTGATGACTGCAATAGCTGCTCTATGTTGTTAATGAGTGCATCACCTCTGAGCTCACAAGGGTGAATCAGCAAGTTATAGTTGTTTTCTTGGCAAGCAGCTAATGCGCCTGTTTGCACTCGAGTAATATAACTTTTACTTGGGTTATCGTATAAACAACCAATAATAAAACTACGGTTTTGTGCAAGCCCTCGAGCAATGGGATTAGGTGTGTAATCAAGCTCTTTAAATACCGCTAATACTTTCTCGCGGGTGGCCGCGCTCACATTTGGTTCGTTATTCAGTACGCGCGATACTGTTTTTTTAGATACACCGGCATAACTAGCAACGCTATTTATAGTGACTTTTTTCATCTATTTATTTCCAAATGTATGCAACGTAATTAAACCTGTTGACTCGTATGCAAACACGCGGCAGCACCAATTAAAGGAATGTTGTCTTGTGTTACTAATGTGACCGGAATTTGACCTGTATATTGCGACATAATACCCTTTTGTGAAAAGCGCTCAATGAAGCGGCTTTCTAGTAAACGAGCCTGCATTCTTGGTAATATGCCACCGCCAATGTAAAGGCCACCAAGAGCACCATAAGCAAGCGCTAAATCGCCTGCTACACTGCCAATCCAATCACAAAACTGATTAAGCGTTGCCTCACATACTTCACATTCACCGCTGTTGGCTAAGCTACTAATTTGTGCAGCGTCTAAATTCTTTGCGGCGACCCCTTTAACTGCAGCCATTGCTTTATATAGATGAGCAATGCCTGGTCCAGAAAACACCGTTTCTACCGATACATGTGGGTGGTCTTTCTTAAGTGCTTGAATAAGCTGAGCGTCAAGTTCATTTACCGACGCTAGAGAAATATGACCACCTTCTGAACTCATTACCGCACACGAATGTGCAGTTCTTACTAAACACGCTGCACCAAAGCCTGTACCTGGGCCCATTACACCAATATTTGCTGTGTCGTCTGCTTGGCCAGGTTTAACGGTTACGTTTTGAGAAGGGTCTAAATACGGAGCGGCGTAAGCGAATGCAGCAAAGTCGTTTATTACGCTTAATTGTTCTAAGTCAAAATGGTGTTTGAAATCATTAACGCTAAAGTGCCAACCTAAGTTAGTTAAGTGAACTTGGCCTGCGTTAATTGGGCCTGCCACTGCTAGGCACGCACGTTTAGGATTTATATGAGACACTGTTGATAAGTAATACTCGGTAGCACTTTCGAGCGATCCATAATTAGCACTTGGAAACGTATGATTATGCTCAATGGTAAATTGATTACTTGATTCATCAAACCCCGTGATCAACGCAAAGCGAGCATTTGTGCCGCCAATATCGGCAACCAGAATTGGATCAAAGTGTGTGCTAGAGTGTAAACCCATAGTGTTATCTCTTTTGTTTAAGTAATGAGTACTTATTATTTTAATGGGGTATCATTGATACTTATTTACTTTGAGCTATCACCTCAAAGCAGCTATCACTGTAAAAAAGGCTACCTTTAATAATAAAGGTAGCTAATACGTTTTGACAACAAAATGATAAAACGTCCTTATTGTGACACCGGTGTCATGAAAAAATCAATAAAAAAATGCCTTTATTGACAAATAAGCTTGAAAAAAATCACTAATAAACGAGAATAGCCCCTTATTGTCCTCTTAAATAAGTAATCGTGATGAAAGGTAAAGCCACCTCATTTGATATAGCCCACTATGCTGGGGTGTCTCAATCTACAGTTTCTCGTGCTTTACGAAATAGTCCCTTGGTAAATGATGAAACCCGAAGGCGGGTTCATGACATTGCCAAAAAGCTTAATTACAAAGTTGATAAAAACGCCAGTAACCTGCGTACTCAACAAAGTAGCACCCTAGCTTTATTGTTGTTTGAAGATCCGACCTCAGATGAATCGCAAATCAATCCGTTTTTTTTAGCCATGCTGGGCAGTATTACTCGTGCCTGCGCTAAAGAGGGTTACGATTTACTCGTGTCATTTCAATCGGCCAGTGCTGATTGGCAGGCAGATTACGAAGACAGTCACCGTGCAGATGGCATCATTTTATTAGGTTATGGCGACTATATAGATTTTCAGCCTAAATTTAACACCTTACTTGAACAAAACACCAAATTTGTTTGCTGGGGGGCTAGCGTTGATAACCGCCCTGATTTAACCATAAGTTGCGATAATTATGGCGGTGGTAAACTCGCCGCCGAGCATTTATTAGCTCATAGCCGCAAAGACTGCGCGTTTATAGGCGATGCCTCTGATCATAGCCCCGAATTCTTTGCCCGCTTTAATGGCTTTAAAGACGCGTTACAACAAAACGGCATTTCACTCAATGAGCGTAAAATTGCCAATGCTATCTCTACCGAAGAGTCTGGCTATCATGCCACGCGTTCTTTAATTGCTAATAACATCACCTTTAATGCACTTTTTGCTGCTAGCGACCTTATAGCAATAGGCGCAATACGAGCATTAAAAGAAGCCAATATTAACGTACCAAAAGATGTAGCCGTGATAGGCTTTGATAATATATCTATTGCCAGTTACATTAATCCGCCGCTGACAACCATAGAGCAAAATACCACTATTGCTGGGCAAATGTTGGTTGAAAACCTATTAAAGCTCATTAGGGGTGAGCAAGTGCAAAGCACCCTACTACCACCGCGTTTAATTGCACGTGGCTCAAGCTAATTCATTCAGTAAAACCACTTTTAAGAAGCAACAAAATTAAAGGCAACAGCGCTCTTTTACCTTAAATTAATTCAGGCTTTATTGCATTTTTACGGTCATTTGTCCTTTTTGCTTTCAATACTAAAGCTGGTGCTTTCGTAACATTAACAGGCTATTCACACCTCGCTATCACATTAGTTTTTTTAATCTGAAAGCAGCTGTTTTTAATGTAATTTTTCACTCGTCAATGCATGCTTTTATCACTACAATCCTGTTTTTATTTTATTGTTAAAACTTCAAGCGATCATCTCATGCTATTAACCATCGTTTATATTATAGGTATTACAGCAGAAGCCATGACCGGTGCTCTTAGCGCTGGGCGCAGAAACATGGATTGGTTTGGTGTTATGTTAGTAGCCAGTGCCACAGCTATTGGTGGTGGTAGCGTGCGAGATATTTTATTAGGTAACTACCCGCTGACTTGGGTAAAACACCCAGAATATTTACTGATCACTTGTCTAGCCGGTATTGTTACCACTTGGTTAGCAAAATGGGTGGTTAAATTTAAAGGCATATTTATGCGCCTAGATGCACTAGGGCTTGCTGCGTTTAGTATTATTGGCTGCCAAGTTGGACTTAATATGGGTTTGCACTATGGAATTTGTGTGGTCGCAGCTATAGTAACAGGTGTATTTGGTGGATTATTACGAGATTTAATTTGTCGTCAAGCACCATTAGTACTTCATCATGAACTTTACGCAAGCGTAGCACTTATAGTCGCGTGTTTATACTTAGCGCTACACCACTACAACATTGATGACAATATCAGCGTGGTTGCAAGTTTAGTTGTTGGCTATTTAATTCGAATGGCGTCGGTACGCTTTAAATGGCGCTTACCAACATTTAATTTATTAGAACCCGCTAATTTAAATAATGAGCAATAACAGCAGTGGTTAATGCCCACCAGCCCTAGCACTTTTAAATAGCCCGAATACTTTTCGGGCTAACGAACTAACCACAAAAAGAACTCCCAAAGCAAAACACAGTATGCTCAAAGGCATAAACACGCTTTCATGTAGAACACCATTATGATCAATATACTGATACACACTGTTTTCTATCAGCATAAAACCCGTGCCAAGCAATAAAAAGCAAACACTTAATGTGGCTGTTTTGTTTGTAAAAAAGCGCATAATCTATCCATAACTATTTTATTAAATTGTCGGGATAGCAGTTTGAATGAGCGAATATTAATCTACAGTGACTGAGCAACATTAATTTTTAAAATAAAAGTCACGCTCATTAAACTAAGCTTTTAGACATATAATAAAACCTGTCGTCTTCTTTATCTATGTTGAAACCTGAACGTGTGTAAAGCTTGTGCGCAGGGCTTATTTTAAAAACCCGAAGCCTAAGTTGCATAGCACCTTGGAGCACAGCTAAACGAGCACCCTCATCAATTACTGCAGCACCAATACCCATATTTTGAAACGCAGCATCTACTTGTAAGTCACGTATATAGCACCCCTCATCATCAAAAGCCAAGCGCATTGCACCCACTACATCGCCATTTAACAAAACATCCCAATTTTCAAGGTCTGAAATTTGCTCACATATTTTAAGTTGCTGCCAATCAACACCATAATGCTCATAATATCCACGCATATTGGTGTAGGTTAACAGTGCCGATGCCATTAAATCAGCTGTGGGTTGATAACACATATTCATTATTGTCATTCCTTTGTTTAGCGACCTTTACAAGACTTGTTGTGTTTGCTGGTTTTTAAAATATTTATTTACTAATAATGACTGCAACAAGCTAGTACTACTGGATGTAGCCCAGTACAAAGCAATTGCAGAAGGAAAATTAACGAGAGTAACCACACAAATAATTGCGGGAATTAGGAACAATAAGGTGCTGGTTTGTTCTGCGCTACCTGGCATCATCATTATAGATAAATATATAATAGCCCCCACTAATAACGAAAGCGCAATATCAGGCTTTGCAATACTGGCAATCCAAGCAAACTTACTATTAAATACAATTTGTTGCAGAGCCTGAAAAGTTCCAAGGCCAAATACACCTTGGCTTGCCATATTAATCACACTTTTTTTATCGATAAACTTAATATTTTGCTTTTTATATAACGCCATAGTTAATTTTGCGATTTCACTGGGGTGGTCTTTATAGTTGCTCTTTATGCTATCTAGCTCAGGTTTTAGTGCGGCAATTGCTTTTTTATTTCTAACCATATTAGCCATAGCGACAAGGTTAATCGGCATTAAAACTAATCGTCCAATAACGGTAAACAAAATAATTGCAGCCGCTTGGCTTACGCCCACATCTTGAGTAAAAAAGGTGATTGATTGCACAATAAAATCAGTAAATAAATTCCAAATTTCCATTTTAGTTTTCCTTTTAATATTATGTATTAAAAGTAACCATCACGACATATTATGTCAATGATTTATTTTAAACTAAAAATGGGTTGCTATTTAACTGTAGTTTAGATTCTGATATTTAGTCATATGGATATTGCAGCGCAACTAAAAATATTTTATTAAATCTAGTGTACTTGTTTTGGTGGTTTATTAATTACATGCTTTAACCAATGTGTCCATAAAGCAAACATTAAAAGCATCGAGTTTATACCGATCATTATCCAAGGCCTCAACTCAAATGCAAAAACACTAATAACAAAAGGAATAAGAGGGATAGAGAAACCAATTGTTGTCAGTAATACCCCAGGGTAAAAGAAAAAGAATCCCCAGTTTGTCTTTAGGTATAACCCTATGGCAGAGGTAAATAAAAGAATAATCCATATAATTATTAGCAAGTTATTTGCAAGCGTCAATCCAGCCGCCCCTATGATTGAAAACATTTCCCAATTAACGAGCAATGTAAAAACGATCAGAAAAGAAATAACTCTTTGTCCATATTTGTATACTAAATCTTGCATATCGACTTACTACCTAAATTAAAAAACAAAATTAAAGATGGGTGTCTTGTTTAGTTGTGTTAATTATTTTTTAGGTTTTCGTAAGTACGTATGCACGGGATATAACTAAAGGAAAAAAATCTTCTTCTAAAAGTACAGCCCATTGTCCATCACCAAAACGTTCAATACGATTCGCATTTGTTAGTACATTACGTAAATTATCATGGGAAGCAATATCTATATTGGACATGATCTTTTTTACTTCACGTGGGTCATAATCAATTTTAAACCATGGAGGAGCACATAGAGCATTCATAAATTTATAAATAACTTCAGGATATTTAGGATAACCACCTAAGTATTCTATATCCGGTAACGCCTCCTTAGCCCGCCTATAGTCTTTTTCAAGTTTTTCCACATCACTTTTTGAAAACATACATCCTCCATGAAACACTAGACATAATAACTCACATACGGTGTTAGCTTAATTCAAACCCAGAAACTCTAACATGACATCCATCACAAAAAAATTAAGATGGGTGTGAGCTTTATTTTTATTGAACCAACAATGTACACAGTAAACCTAATATTCAATTCACAACAACCACACTTATCTAAAAATTTAATAAGTACGACAGAAACATGCCTTACTATTGCTTATTTTTAACCATAAGATAGTCAATAGTTGCAACACATATAGAAAAGTAAAGTACGCCAAGGTACTTCCACAATAAGTACTTTGCACTATCGAGTGAAAAAATATTAAAAGAAAATAAGCGACCGTCCTTTATAACAAAGACTAAGGCCAGAAAAAGTAAACATCTCATTATATTTAAATAAGTTAAACGGTTAAGTTTATCAAGAATGAAAATGATAGGAATACCAATTACCGTATTACCCATATATGCAATCACCCCCCCAAAAAAACTGATCATCTTATAAGCTTCCCAGAGTTCACTTTGGGTGACTTCTAACTGTATAGAGAAAATACTAGCGAATAAAAATACAACGCCTAATGCCGGAAATATTATTAAAGGTGCGAATAGCAACATGCTTAAATATCTCAAAGCAACCTCCTTGCTATAAAAAAGCCGCAATAACGGCGTACAATATTAGATGGCTAAACATAGTATGAGTGATTATATCAACGGATATTACAACAACGTTAGACCACATCATTATAATGCCCGTTTAACACCAAACGAATCTGAGGTTAGATACAAAGACTCTGAAACTGTGCCCAAAATTAGTTGACCACTACACTTTAACGCTCAAAACAGCGGCGCATTTATGCGTCCGCCTGCTTTTGCTTGTTATAGCAGTCGATACGCACCAGAAACAACGAACTTTGCGGAGCGATAGCGTAGCCCATGAAATTCATGCTCAATCCTTGCTCGAAGACGGCACGAAGAACGATGCCGCCGAATTTTTTTCTGACTATCCCGCAAGGCTGCCCAAATATTCCCGTTGATACAGGATGTAAATTCCATGAGGCTAGGGCTACGCACCGACAAACGCAGCGAGTTCCTCGGGCTCACCAGAGGGAAACTCTTCTTTTAGAAAATCCATAAAAGCCGAAACACGAGCATTGAGCAGCCGGCGTGATGGATAGAGCGCCCACAAGGCAATTTCCGAGCCTTCGGCTTCACTCCAGCATACGAGTCGTCCAGCATCCAGATCCTGACTGACCAATGACACCGGAAGCCGACCGGCTCCAGCACCGGCACGCACAGCATCGCGCACCATAATCATCGACGAAAGATGAAGTATTGGATTCACTGTCAGGCACTCTTTCCCACCAGCAGTGATTAAATCCCATGTGGACACCTGCTGGCCAGCTCCCCGCACAACAGCCGGAACCGGTTGATTAGCGGAGAGGCGTATTATGTCAGGATTAGCAACAACCACCAATCGATCGCGCAGGAATACTCGCCCATAAAGATTTTCATCGGTATCGGGATTCACTCGAATTACCAGATCATAACCTTCGTCAACCATGTCGACAGGCCGATCTTCTGTAGTGACTTCAAGTTGTACATCTGGGTATTTCGCTGCGAAGTTGGCGGCAAGCTTCCCCATAGCTAACTGGCAGAACAAGAGTGGAGCACTGATGCGCAAGAGGCCTGAGGGGCGGGTTGCTCCAGAAGCAATTGAATTGACAGTTTCATCCAATTCAGTAAGCAAACTTCTGGTTCGCTCGTAAAGTGCCATTCCCTCCTGAGTCAGCTTGAGTGTGCCTGATCCGCGCTCGAAAAGCCTTAGTTGAAGGCTGCTCTCCATCTCGGCAATCCGACGGGACAAGGTTGCCTTTGGGCGCCCAGTCGCCCGTGCAGCTCGTCCAACCCCGCCATGCAGGGCAACCAGATTGAAATCAGCGAGCGCAAGTAGATCCATAGTGTTCCACTAGTAAGACAGACTGTCTAAATATAGCATCTATCGAATCATTATTGAAACGATTAGAGTGAAAGTCGTAGTAAACAATACCTTAATTTTTAATTTATCAGGAGTAACACTTATGACTATTCTCGTAACTGGGGCCACTGGCCGTGTCGGCCACCATGTCACAGAACAACTCGTCAATCGCGGCGCCCATTTGCGCGTGCTGACCCGTGATCCATCCAAGACTACATTCCCGGACGGAGTGGAAGTTGTTAAAGGCGATTTACTCGACATAGATTCGCTGCGAAACGCATTTAACGGCGTCACTAGCCTGTTCCTGCTCAATGCTGTTACCGGCGACGAATTTACTCAGGCCCTCATCACGTTGAACATAGCTCGTGAGGCGGGAGTTAAACGAGTGGTGTACTTGTCGGTATTTGACGCTGATAAAGCAGTAAATGTCCCCCATTTTGCCGTGAAGTATGGAGCCGAGCGAATGCTTGAACAGATGGGGTTCAGTGCGACCATCCTGCGGCCGGCTTACTTTATCGACAACGAGCAAATGATTAAGGATGTGATCTTCAACCATGGAGTCTACCCGATGCCAATTGGTAGCAAGGGTATTGCTATGGTAGACATCCGTGACATCGCCGAAGTTGCCGCGATCGAATTGATCCGTCGCGATCGGGCCTCGGAGAAACTGCCTGCTGACACCATTAATATTGTCGGTCCAGACACGCTTACGGGTTCGGACGTGGCCGCGATCTGGTCGGAAATTCTCGGCCGCCCAGTTAGTTATGGCGGCGACGATCCCAGCGCATTCGAGCAGAATATGGCGACCTTCATGCCGAAGTGGACCGCTTATGAAATGCGCCTGATGGCCGAACGCTATGTCAGCGACGGCATGATCCCCCAGTCTGACGACGTCGATCGTCTGACACGAATCCTTGGCCGACCACTGCATAGTTATCGCAGATTTGCCGAGACGCTTTTCTCTCAGACGACCGCAAAGGCTTGAGTGTGGCAGTTAACGACCAAGCTTGAATATCAAGTAAGTCTGTCTGTTTGCACGAACATCTTTTACGCTGCAAGAAAGAGTAGTAACACTTTCTTGCAGTGCTACAACACCCGTCAAAACAACACACAAAAAACGATATGAGGCCGCACTGGGGTACAACGGTGGGCTTTCATGGGGGGACCTGCCACAGCTAATTTTTCACCGAACCCGGCAGAGCTCAAGCTGTGCATCTATATCAGGGGCCGTCTAATCCAAGTGCTATAACGCTTCAATAAGCGGAAATTTATAGTTGGCTAAAATATTGAGCGAAGCGAAAAACAGCCAACTGTAAATTTTCCTGCTTGATTGACTTGTATGTTTCTTAACACTT